>NZ_JBHIKY010000012.1:0-121560 GCF_042139015.1 Alteribacillus sp. HJP-4
GGGCTGGGCTTGACGCTTCTGCGAGATCATCTACGATTGAAACATAGGGAAGAATGATCTGTAGCTGTCACCATCGCATCATTCCTATTCTGTTAAAGGGTGTCCACTTTCTTGACAGAGGTCCATCCGTTCCGCTATCACCCTATTTGACAGCCATTTGGAGTGCTGGAAAGCCAAATAGCGGATCTCCTGTCCGCCAACTACACCAAATTTAGCAAAATACGCACAATAGCGGATCTCTTGTCCGCCAAATCCACCCCGGGCAACGCGCGCCAACCACCTCCAAACAAACCAAAGGTTTCTGTCTGTATCCGGCAGAAACCCTATTTGGTTCACTAATTATTCTACATTTTCAAGATAGATTTCATAGGCATCCTGATTGATTTCTACATAACGCTCAACTCCCAGAGATTCAAGCCCTGCGATAATCATCCCAATCGTCTTCTAAACTTAAATCGCCGGTGATAAACCGCACGGCACTTTGATCAACGTTGTCGAGAATATTCGTTTCGAGCTCAGCGATTTCATCCTGAACATCTTCGCCATACCAGACGCCCCAGTATGGGAACACATCCTCCGGCTCCTGATCTTCGTATAAATAGGTTGCTTCCTGAAGTCTTCTTTCGTATCCTTCCGGCGTATAGATGTCTTCCGCCTACATAATTCCATCCCTGAATTCTACCGGGTGAAAGTATTGAGCAGAAGCGGCCCAGTTGTCGTTACGAAGGTTTTCGTCTTCTCCCACAGGAATTTCTCTGTAAATAGGTTCTACATCTTCATTTATAGCGTTATCCCCTTCTTCTGGTTTTTCCCATCCTTCTCCTTCTTCACCGAAAAACGCTCGAAAGGATCCTTCTTCTGTGAACATGTAATCAAGCACCTGAATAGATTTTACCTGAGCAGCACTGCTGGCTTTGCTTGTAAGAGCAAAAGTCGCCCCTTGTTCAATAGGATGTGTATAGCTGGCATATTGGGCATTCGGCCCTTCTAACGGGGCCAGGGCATCAAAGTCATACTGATTATCGTTATCTGTGAGGAGCTGCAGATGCGCCCCTGTCCCAGCGCCTAAAATGTTAGGGTCCTCATTTCCTAACTGAATAAAGCATCTGCATTTTGTGTAAAAGCCCGGGATCAATTAACCCTTCATCATACAAAGAACGAATGTATTCTAGACCTTCTCTCCATTCCTCCTTATTCGCAACAAAATCGACCTTACCATCCAGGACGAAATTCCATTAAGCGGCTCTACCATGACCCAAAAAGAATCAATCATTCCGTTTTTAATGAATGGATTTATTTATGATGATTTAGAAACGAGGCTTCTCATTGCAGATTAACATTCATTTTGCTCTGGGGAATCGGTACTACAAGCGCTCCGGATGGCTCTGGATAGCTATGGAGCGGCAAGGGCTGGATAAACGTGATAACTTCGGTTTTGATGTCATCCGTTACATACTCAGTACTCGGAATGACTGTGGTATGCGACTGCAGAATCAATGATTTCCAATCCTCGTATGCTACATTCTCAAACCGATTAAACTCATAAAATTGCCCTGGTCGAAAATAAACGTTATTCGGGGCAACAACAATATTAGAGTTTTTAAAGTAAATATAAAAATATTCAAGAAAATCATTGGTTTGAGTAAAAGGCAAAATATCATTGGAAAGCTGCCTTAAACTATAAACTATTGTGTTGTTATCGCTAACATTTCGGTTTAACAACGTAATCAGTTCAGAATTCATCGCCACCTGACGACCGAAACGTTCCACACTCAGCATTCGCTGTTCTACGATATCTTTGCTCTCCTACAGTGCCTGATTACTTTTTTCAATGGAATGCTCTTCTGCTGTTTCCATAAACACACGATAAGAAATGAGACTAGAAACAAGAGGAAGCAGCAAAATGATTATATAGGATAGGAAAAAACGCCTGAAAATTTTTGAGATCTCGTATTCTTCAAAAACTCCCCCCTTTCTTTATATAAGCGCTTTCATCTAAGTGTAAGTAATTTGGGGCGTGCTATCAACTACATTTCAGGATAAATATGGGATGGGGAGCCAAAATTCAATGGACAGCAGCCCTTTTCAAAATGTTATCGATAACATTTATGGCATGCTGCCTAACTGGCACGTGATCAAGAAATGTACCCTTCATCCAGAAAGGGTTCTTTTTACCTGCCGCTGCAGCTGTTTTCAGACACCACGAATCATTGATGAATCCACCGAAACAGAGATGTACCCTGCGTCTCTAATTGTCCGTTTACACTTTTGGAAAGCCCATGCTAAATTTTATGAAAGCGCTGTTATTTTACTTACTGGCCAGTAACATACAAATGGGAAAAAGGAGGAATGCTTAACGGCGCTGTTGCAACACAACCTGACGCAGTTTGGTGGAGTGGAACAATGGTAGAACAAATGCCTGAACTATCTGGCAATTTGGGAATGTTTGAATTGCCGGCATTTGAAAAGGGAGGAAATCGTGCTTCAAACAATGGTGGGTCAGCATTAGCTGTTCCTGAAGCTTCTGATAATAAAGAAGCAGCGTATGTTTTTTCAGAATTCGCAACAACTAATGTTGATCTTCAAATCACAGGATTAAAAAATAGAGGTTTATTTCCATCATTATCTGGTGCTTATGAAGAAGAATTTTTCAATCAGGAACAAGAATATTTTAGTGATCAAACATTTTATAGTGATTTTGCTGAAACAGTAGAAGATATACAACCTATTAATTATATAAATTTAAAGGAAGAGAAACTATATTTGCAGCTTTTTTTACTTGCAATGATGATTCCTTATCAAGGGCTACTAAAGAGTGAAGTATCAATATATATAATATAGAGGAGGATAAAATTGAAAGCTATAGGTGAAAACTCCGTTAAACTCGGTGTATGTTATTACCCTGAGCACTGGCCAGAAAAGTTATGGAAAAATGATTACGAGCGAATGAAGGAATTGGGTTTCTCGTATGTACGAATGGCCGAATTTGCATGGACTATTTTTGAGCCAGAAGAAGGGAAATTCTCTTTTGAATTGTTTGATGAAGCCATTGATCTTGCCCATGAATGTGGATTAAAAGTTATATTGGGGACACCCACGGCTACACCACCGGCCTGGTTAACCCATAAATACCCGGAAGTTCTAAATAAGCGTCAAGACGGGGTTCAATTTCAACATGGAATGAGACGTCATTATAATTATAATTCTTCAAAATATCGTGAATTAACAACAAAACTAGTAGAAAGGCTAGCTGAACATTACAAAGATCATCCTGGAGTAGTAGGTTGGCAAATCGATAATGAACTAAATTGTGAAACGAATGAATTTTATTCTACTTCAGATCATAATGCTTTTAGACAATGGATAAAAGAGAAATATAAATCTTTAGAAAATCTAAATAATGCCTGGGGAGCTGTATTTTGGAATCAAACGTATACAAAATGGGAGCAGGTGTTTCTTCCAAGACCAACTATTGCTAATTCGCCAAATCCTCATCAAGCCTTAGATGAAAAAAAGTTTTTTTCTGACAGTGCTATATCTTTTGCGGAACTGCAAGCTAATATCATTCGTGCTGCATCTCCAACGCAGTGGGTAACTACAAACGGAATGTTTGGGCATTTAGACAACCATAAATTAGTAGAAAATGTACTGGATTTTTATGCATATGATTCTTATCCCAACTTCGGAACTATTATTCCTGACGATACAAGTAAACCTTTAAGAGATAGAAAATGGAGTTGGAATTTAAGTAAGGTCAGAAGCATTTGTTCTAATTTCGCAGTGTTTGAACAACAGTCTGGGCCGGGCGGATGGGTTAATAGAGTAGAACAACCCTCCCCAAAACCTGGTCAGATGCGACTATGGACTTACCAATCTATTGCACATGGTGCAGATATGATACTGTATTTTCGGTGGAGAACATCAACAAAAGGCTCTGAAATATATTGGCATGGCATAAATGATTATCACAATCAGCCTAATAGGAGAGTCAAAGAAGTTCAAACAATTAGTGATGAAATTGGAAGAGTCGGCGAAAAAATATTCGATTCTAAATATGAAGCTTCTGCAGCAATTGTGCATGATTATAATAACGAGTGGGATGGAGAGATGGACACTTGGCATGGTCCCTATACTAAAAAAAGCGAAGAATCTTGGTTTAAAGCCTTTCAATACAATCACATTCCGGTAGACTCTCTTCATTTTAATGATCGCACTGATATTAAACATTTAAAAGAATACAAAGTCTTAATATATCCCCATCCTGCCATATTAAATAAAGAGTATTCCGTATTACTAGAACAATTTGTTGAACAAGGTGGGACACTGATTGTTGGCTGTAGGTCTGGATATAAAGATACAACAGGTCAACCATATATGATGAAAACTCCAGGATATCTTTCGGAATTAACTGGTGTAACTGTTGAAGATTTCACTAGAATTGCAAGTACACAACCGGAACCTCATATTAGTTGGAATGCAACTTCAGAAATGAATAAAGCAGGTGATTTTAATGAAGTATTAGCTTTGAATAATTCAGAATCTCAAATCATTCTGGCGAGGTTTGAAGGAACTTATTATGATAAACAACCTGCACTAGTAAAAAATGCATTTGGTGAAGGAAATACTTATTATTTTGGCGGAGTATTTAACCTGGAAATCGCAACTAATTTGCTAAAAGAATTAAATTTAGATGATGAAACAAATATAGTGGCTCCAGAGAATATAGAGGTAGCTATAAGAACGAAAAATGAAAAAAAATATATTTTTATCTTGAATTATTCGGACGAGTCTCAAAAATTGATTCTGAAAAAAAATATGAGAGAATTAATTTCTGATGAAATTCAAAGTGGTTATATCGAAATAGATCCATTCGATGTATTTATATATGAAACAGAATTAAATTAACTATTTTGATTGGTGTTTTATTGAACTGCTCTCTGTCAAGTAAACAATCGAAATAATAAAGAAGTATCTACCCAGCCATAGCCCTATATTCAACAGGGGTATGGCTGTTTAGGTGTGTCCGACATGCGCACATGCTATAGGGTTTAAGTCCCGAACGGTGAAGGCCGTTGTAGACGTTAACCAAAGGCAAGGGTTCGAATATAAACTGACAATAGCGGGGAATGATGTAATACAGGCTGCCATTTCATTTGAATACAGGGACGGGTATGTGCTGGTAGAAAATCTTGAATCCGCCAATTGGGGGAAAGAAAGCAAAAGTGGAATTTATGTAGCTCCTACGATGCTTGCCGCTGTATGTCAACTAAGTGTACAGGCAGGCTATGAGGGATTTGTATTAATTACCTCCAAACACAATAAAAAAAATCTTATGGATTATTACGCTAAATTAGGTGCCCAACAAATTGGCAGCACCAGCCGTATGGCCATCAATGAAGTTACATCACAGAAGCTTATTGACGTATACTTAACTAAAGGAGGAGGTAGTATTCATGGCGGAAAATGATACGAATTCCAAACGAGAATTCACCGTTGGAGAGCTAGCTCATATTATTGACACGGAGCACAACAGAATATATGCCTATCCTCACAAGTCGGAAGACGAACGAAAAGAAAGCGATCGGTTAATGCAAGATTTCATAAAGAAGAGCAAAGCCAAACTTAAATATGCGAAAAGATAACAAGTCCTCTGGCAAAGAGGGCTTTTTTATATTGAATATCTTTTTTAACACCATCGGGGATGGAAAAAACCAAGTGCATAACATAAATTACCGTGTTTGATAACTCTCAATCATAAGTAGTCTTATTCTAATATTTTTTATTCCATATTCGGTTGCTACCATCACTTATAGTTGGTTAAATAAACAATTGAAAACCATTCATAATGGGTAGGGGCTGTATCAAAAGCCCTTAACGTAAAAGGCCATGGACGCCATCCCTCCAGATGGTGACCATGGTATTTTTTTCAAACCAGCTTATGCAGCTGATTCATGGTATAATCTTGGAAAGTGACCGTTAGGTTACTCATAAAAAATCGCCTTCTTTCGTTAATGTAGTGTTGGGTACCTTCTTTATACTGAAAGCGGCGATTTTTTTTGTTTTTGGCATAAAAAAAGAATGTTGAAGGGATTTTTTCCTTTATTTTTGGTTGGCGGTCAGGTGAGACGCCTGGTCGATTAAAATCGGCCACGTCCTGTGGCCAACATCGACACTAGCACATCCGGTGCGTCGCGGGAAAAGCAAGAGCTGAAGATCCACCGACGGTGGTTTTCCGTCGGTTAGCTGAAGCCTTGCTCGCGGCAAGCGAACCTGAAAAGCCATTCAATAAGTTAAACCTAACAATAAATTTCTTATAGAGTCGAAAAAAGGGCTGTCAAAAGGTCATTTTTTATGACCTTTTGATACAGCCCCTTTTTAGTTGACTGGTTATTCTACATTTTCAAGGTATTTATCATAGGCGTCCTGATTGATTTCTACATAACGCTCAACCCCCAGAGATTCAAGTCCTGCGATATAATCATCCCAATCGTCTTCTAAACTTAAATCGCCGGTGATAAACCGCACCGCACTTTGATCCACATTGTCCAGTATATTCGTTTCGAGCTCAGCTATTTCATCCTGAACATCTTCGCCATACCAGACGCCCCAGTATGGGAACACATCCTCCGGCTCCTGATCTTCGTATAAATAGGTTGCTTCCTGAAGTCTTCTTTCGAATCCTTCCTCAGTATAGATGTCTTCCACCTGTACAATTCCATCCCTGAATTCTACAGGGTGGTAGTATTGAGCAGAAGCGGCCCAGTTGTCGTTACGCAGTGTTTCGTCTTCTCCCTCAGGAATGTCTACGTAGATAGGTTCTACATCTTCATTGATAGCTACATCCCCTTCTTCCGGTTTTTTCCATCCTTCTCCTTCTTCACCGAAAAACGCTCGAAGGGATCCTTCTTCTGTGAACATGTAATCAAGCACCTGAATCGATTTTATCTGCGCAGCACTGCTGGCTTTGTTTGTAAGAGCAAAAGTCGCCCCCTGTTCAATCGGATGGGTATAGCTTGAATATGCGGCATTCGGCCCTTCTAATGGTGCCAATGCATCAAAGTCATACTGATTATCGTTATCTGTGAAAAGCTGAATATGCACGGCTGGCGCAGCACCTAAAATATTGGGCTCCTCATTTCCTAACTGCATATAAGCATCTGCATTTTGTGTAAAAGCCCCTGGATCAATTAACCCTTCATCATACAAAGATCGAATGTATTCAAGGCCATCTCTCCATTCCTCCTTATTCGCAGCAAAATCGACCTTACCATCTTCAATGAGAAGCCTCGTTTCTAAATCATCATAAATAAATCCATTCATTAAAAACGGAATGATTGATTCTTTTTGGGTCATCGTAGAGCCGCTTAATGGAATTTCGTCCTGTTCTCCATTGCCATTTGGATCTTCATCCCGAAAGGCCATCAATGTTTCCTTGAATTCTTCATGGGTCTCAGGCGTTTCCAGATCAAGTTCATCTAACCAGGAGGTATTGAGCCACATCTTGTTTCCCCACGTACAGTGAAAACACTCCACTAATTGGGGAACACCATATATATTGCCATCCGGAGCAGTGGCCATGGCCCGAAATTCTTCATCTTCGTCTAAAACCGCTTGTAAATTTGGGGCATGCTCTTCTATTAAATCATTTAAAGGGAGGAGTACGCCCTGCTTTCCGTAGCGGATAAGATCACTTGGACTAAATTGATCTACCCACGGGATAAGATAATAAACATCCGGATAGTCCCCGCTTGCAAGTGAAATCTGTCTTCGTTCATTGGCAGCAGTTCCATCCCAGGACGTTGTTTCAAACTCGAAATCAATATTATACTCATCCTCCATCAGCTTGGTAAATGAATTTTCTTCAAAATTCATTTCATCGTGTTCAGGCATAAACGCTGTAATCTCTGTGGTTTCCTCCAGATCTTCTTCGTCGACCTCCTCACTTGCCTCATCATTATTGGAACATGCAGTAATGATGAGAGTCAGGATGATAATCATCGGCCAAAGAGCAGAAGCTTTCATATTATTTTTATCCCCTCTCCAAAAATAGACTTTTTCCAATGGCTGTGTTGACAGTTTCCCGCCCCATACCATACTTCATCCACTTATAAGAACATTTTAAAAATTAATAATATTCAAAATAAAATTATCTTCAATGGAGTTCAGCACGGCACTCCTTTTTCGTGAAGCCAAAGCCTCCCCTCTGTCAGAATAATTAAAGCGCTTACTTTTTCAAAATGTATCATGGGCACGTTAATAACGTAAACATCCAATCAATTATTGGAGGTACATATGCGGAAATAATCAGGAAATATCACCAAAACGCTGGAAAGTAACGTCACGTAACGTACAAGGTACATTTAAGAAAAAAGGTACATCTAAAATCTCTCCGCTGCCGACGCAACGCTTTTATAAGGTAACCTTTATTTCCTCCCCGTGATAGGAAATCACTGTTGGATGATTTTCCGTGACTAGTTCCACACTGAATTTTCTAGTATGCTGCATCCCTTCAAAGCTTCCCTTTCTCTTCTCCATCACGAGAACCCGTTGAGCATCGTCCCAGCTCATATTTATCGTGGAATACTCTCCATTCTCGTAACTATAGTTGTCTCCTTCATCTTCATAAAGCGTGAAGTTCCCGTCTGCCCCAGGGTAGATGTTAATTGAAAGTATAGCATCCGGCTGTTCCCCGGTGTGTTGGACTTCCGGGCCTGTTGGCACTATGGCTCCCGCTCGAACGAACAGCGGCATGGTCGAAAGGTCCGCGTCGGCATCAATTGTTTTATTGCCTTCGATCCGCTCCTTGCTCCAATAATTGTACCAGCTTCCCGCCGGCAGATAGACGCTGCGGGTTTTGTCCGTCCCCGTCAGTTCCCGAGAATTCGATTCGTAATACATCGGCTTTGTCACGGGCGCGGCCATAAAGGATGGCCCAAACATAAATTGATCATCGATATCATGTGTATTCACGTCACGGCGAAAATCAAATGCTAACGCACGGAACATCGTATAGCTTTTATGGACAACGGCCCCTGCAAGAGAATAGATATATGGCATCAATGTGTAACGGAGCTTCAAATATTTCTCCAGCGTATCGTAAAAGAGCTCGCCCGGCCTGCCGAAATGCCACAGTTCCCTTGGGGTATCGGTTCCGTGGGCCCGGAACATCGGAAGAAAAGCACTCGCCTGGAACCAGCGAACGTAGAGCTCGCGGTACCCCAAATCATCTACGCCTTTGTCATAATCGCCGCTCCAGAACCAGAGATCCGGTTTGTCCTGGACGAAAAAGCCTCCGATATCAAAGGTCCAGTACGGGGAGCCGGTTACACAGAAATTAAGGCCGTCCGCCATTTGTTTCCGGAGCGTGTCCCATGTGGCTGAGGTGTCCCCGGACCACGTAATCGTCCCGTACCGATGCTGGCCTGCATAAGCGGAACGCGTTAAATTCACCACTCGTTTGCTGGAGGTGGCAGCGCGCTGCCCTTCATAGATTCCTTTGGAGTGTAAGAGCGAGTAGGCATTTATATATTCAGCGTCAAGGTAACGTTTAGCTTCTCCGGTATTAATGAGCATCCGTTTCTCTAGCTCCGGCTTTACAGCTCCCTCCCAATCCGCTTCAAATGGCTCCGTGCAGTCACACCACCACGCATCCACACCATGGGTAAACAGGCCGTCCTTCGCCTGCTTCCAATAAAGGTCACGGGCTTTTTCCTGAAAAGCATCGTACGTAGCTTGATTCCCTAGTAAAAAGTTATGTTCCCTCATGTCACGATGGTTGTCACCGCCGGGATTCATCGTCGGCCAGATCGAAACCATCAGTTTCGCATGTCGAGCATGAAGCTCATCCATCATTGTCCCCGGCTCAGGGAACCGCTCCGGATCGAGCGTCTTTTGTCCCCACAGCCCGTCCACCCAGGAGCGCCAATCCAAAACAATGCAGTCAAGCGGCAGGCTCCGATCTCGATATTCTTGAACCGTATCAATCAAATCCTTCTGCGAGAGATACCGTTCTTTTGATTGTACGTAGCCGTAGGCCCATTTTGGCAGCATGGGAGCCTCCCCTGTCAGACCTCGTATCCCTTTTATGATGTCATCAAATTCCGGGCCGTAGATAAAATAAAAGTCCATTTCCGCACTCAAATCAGTCCATATATAGGAACCAAACGAATCGTCATGAAAGGTCATTAATGAATAACTGTCTACAAGTATGCCGTAGCCCTGCGTCGATAATAGGGCAGGTACGACCGCCTCATATTCTGCTGATACAAATACTGGTGCTGCCCCCGCAGATTCATCATTCCTTCTTCATGTGAGCCTAAACCGTACAGAGCCTCTCCTTCCTGCCACTCGAATTCCAGCTTTGTTCGGAAGGCCTGCCTGTCAACGACCTGCTCAGCACCAGCCGTCTTTACCCGAGGACCATCCGCTCCAAGCTCAGGCGCTAAGGCCGTAGAATCATTAAAAACAGTACGGACGACCTCTGTCCGCTCCAATGTTTTCCCGCCTTTTGAAGGCTCTTTTGCGAGCAGCCTCCCCTCGGCGTCAAAATACGTAAGAGCACACGTTGCTTTATCGATTTGAATTTTCAGTAACGACGTGGATAGTTCAAGATGATCCTTATTTTCCGTCACGTTTACTTCCGTTTTCTCTCCATTGCCAGATTTCACCACCATTAAGCTATCCTTTTCACTAAATTCCTCATTTAATGTGCAGCGGACTCTTGCAATGTCGGGAGCATAAAAATCTACACGCATCATTCCTTTAGAGGTTGTTACCTTCACCGCGCCTGGTTCAACTTCAAATTGTTCCAGCACCACCGATAATCACATCCCTTTCCACAGCCTAGTTTCCATTACATAGTAACGCGCTTACTTTTTTCATACCTTAGCATGGGGACGAACGATCCGAATACGTCCAATTGCATCACCAGGGTACAAAACAGGGCAATGCGTGATTTACCTAAAAGAAGACCCTGTACCCCACTAAATGGATGTCCAGGATCTTAGGGAAAAGATTATTGGTTGGTCGTATTTCTATATTGATTTGGCGTGACTTCTGCCACTCTTTTAAATGCTCTTCGAAAGGAATGGGGGCTGTTATATCCGACGTCATCCGCTATCTCCGCAATTTTCTTTGAGGTGGTGGCTAACAGGTGCTTTGCTTCTTCTATCCGGATATTTTCAAGGTAGTCGGAGAGATATTCATTCGTTTGTTCATGAAAAAGCTGCGAGACGTATTTTTCCGGACGCCCCACCTGTTCCGCAATAGAGTAGATCGTGACGTTGGGGTCGGAGTAATTTTCATGTAAAAACTGTTTTATAATGCGCACTTCTGACGTCGTGGCATTTTTTTTGCGTTCATTAACCAATTCGCAGAACTCTTCAATGCATTGGTGAAGAAAGTGCTTAATACGGTCTGCGGTGTCATTTGTCTCGATATTCCAGAGCTGGTCGAGCGATTGGTTTGTATTTTCCTTTCTATTTAATATCATTTGATCACTCGCTCTTAAAAAAGTCCCCTTTAACTCATGAAACAGCTGTGCAGTCATTTCTGGGGAAAGCGTACGTTTTTCGAAGTTTTCCACGAATATATCATGTAAGGTCCGCTTTGCTTCTTCCGCTTCTCCATCTTTTAACGCCTTTAAAAAGCGGACCTCATAATCAAGAGGATAATAGAAAATAGAGGATTCCGTATCGATGTCCTTGTGCCAGTAAACCCCATTATTTTCTACCAGCGATGCATAGTCGACCGTCTGCTTCGCTTCGTCGTATGAACGACTGATATTCGTCAGCTCGGAGAAAAAGTTCCCGATCCCTACTTTGAATGTCATCCGGTAATTTTTGTACAGCCTCTCACTCAGCGCTGTAAACAGTTCTTGAATATTCTCAGCAGACTCTTCCGGCGGACGGCTGCCTAGAAATATATAAACGAGTTTATCAGAATGAAGATCCGTCATAAGCAGGTGACTCATAAGCTCCTCTGATTCTTTTCTTATAATGATCCGTGCCGCCGTTAATTCTTCGTATATTTCCTGGTTCACCATCTCGCCATACCCTTGAATTTTCAATATCGCAATATATCCGCGTTCCCCGGACAGGCTGATTCCTGCCTGCTCCGCGACTGTATGGATCGATCCTTTCGAACGATTTAATTTTCCTGAAAGTAATTGCTTACAAAACGTTTCTTTTAACAATGGCTTTTGATTTTCAATCTGCTCCTGCAAATTACTGTTCTTGGAAATGATGCTTGATATGTTGCTGTTTAAAAAATCATATTCATTATGAAGCTTGCCCACCTTTTCATTGTCACTCTGTTCTCTTATGACCTGAACAAGCGCAGTGATCGGCCGGCTTTGACGGTACGCAAACAGCAGACAAATAATAATCCCAATAAAAATAGTGGCCCCGGTGACCGTCCAGGTGACTGTTTTAATCGGCTTGGCCTGACTCTCTAAATAGACTTCCGGAACTCCTGCGACATAGGTCCAGTCACGCCCTTCAGACGTTAACGTCATCATCAATGTACCATCGTCGAGCTTTTGTACCGTGCTTTCTTCGTCTATCTTCGACGTCAGGGATTCAATGTCCCGTTCCCCAATACCGGTGGATGCCAGTATCTCTTCGTCCTGATTGAGGATATAAGACCACCCATTAAACTGCTCCGGAATGCTCTCCAGCATAGCATTCATTTTGTTTTGTTCAATTGGTACAACAAGCGCTCCGGACGGCTCTGGATAGCTGTCGAGCGGCAGGGGCTGTATAAACGTGATGACTTCGGTTTTGATGTCATCCGTTACATAGTCAGTACTCGGAATGACTCGGTTCTGCGACTGCAGAATCAATGATTTCCAATCCTCGTATTCTACGTTCTCAAATCGATTAAATGAATAAAACTGCTCTGGCCGAAAATAAACGTTATTCGGAGCCACAATAATATCAGAGTTTTTAAAGTAAATATAAAAATTTTCAAGAAAATCATTGGTTTGAGTAAAGGGAGAAATATCATTGGAAAGCTGTCTTAAACTGTAAACTATCGTTCTGTTATCGCTAACATTCCGGTTTAACAACGTGATCAGTTCAGAATTCATTGCCACCTGCCGACCGAATCGTTCCACACTCAGCATTCGCTGTTCCACGATATCTTTACTCTCCTGCAGCGCCTGGTTGCTTTTTTCAATGGAATGCTCTTCTGCTGTTTCCATAAATACACGATAGGATATGAGACCAGAAATCAGAGGAAGCAGTAAAATTATCATATATGAGATCAAAAAACGTCTAAATATTTTTGAAAATCTAGTATTCTTCAAAAAAGCTTCCCCCCCTTTTTATATAAGCGCTTTCATCTAAGTGTAAGTAATTTTGAGAGGTCTATCAACCAGCTTCCAGGATATTTTGTTGGAAGGGGAAATCAAAATAAGCTTTTTTAAAATGTTATCGATAACATTCACT
Organism: Alteribacillus sp. HJP-4; assembly: GCF_042139015.1. NCBI lineage: Bacteria > Bacillati > Bacillota > Bacilli > Caryophanales > Bacillaceae > Alteribacillus > Alteribacillus sp. HJP-4. The sequence goes on from NZ_JBHIKY010000012.1 coordinate 13,449, forward strand.
TCTTTACAAGAATTGTACCCTTCTTCTGATAAGGTAACTTTTTCCGTTCCGCTGCAGCTTTTTTACAACCAGGGAATTGTTGCTGACCCCCCCCCGCACAGAGATGTACCCTGCGTCTCTAATTGTCCGTTTACACCTCTTTAAAGCCCATGCTACATTTTTATGAAAGCGCTGTTATTTTACTTACTGGCCAGTAAAATACCAATGAGAAAAAGGAGGAATGCTTTCTGAATTCTAGTACGAATGTTTCTAAATCAAGCAGGGTACTCTCCACTGCTCCTAAAAGAAATCAATGGTATTTAGCCAAACGAAGCTTTAGAAAATACTGGCAATTCTATTTACTCATGCTTCTGCCTATTTCTTATTTTATTATTTTTAAATACGTGCCTATGGCGGGGACTGTTATCGCCTTTAAAAATTACAATGTTATTGAAGGAATCTGGGGAAGTCCGTGGGTAGGCATGCAGCATTTTGAAAATTTCTTTAAGAACCCTGTGGCGTGGGATTTAATTCAGAATACCCTCTACCTCAGTCTTTATCAGTTAGTCGTATCGTTTCCCCTTCCGATACTATTAGCATTAGCACTAAACGAAATCAGAAATGGCATTTTCAAAAGATCCGTACAGATGTTTACGTATGCCCCCTATTTTATTTCTACAGTCGTCATTGTCTCCATGATTATCATACTGCTGTCCCCACGCACCGGCGTGATTAACTTATTTGCTGGCATATTCGGCTTTGAAGCAAGTAACTTAATGGGGGATCCGGACATGTTCCGGTCTATCTTTGTATGGTCGGATGTGTGGCAGCAGACGGGATATGCCGCGATTATTTATCTTGCAGCGCTTGCGGGCATCGACAAGCAGCAGTATGAAGCAGCAAGAGTGGATGGAGCATCGAGAATTCAACGCATTATGAATGTAGACATTCCAGGAATCATGCCGGCCATCATGATTATCTTAATTTTAAGTGTCGGCAACTTAATGGCCCTCGGCTTTGAAAAAGTTTATCTCATGCAGAACCCATTAAACCTGAGTACCTCAGAAATCTTACAGACGTACGTCTATAAGATGGGGATCATTAATGCTAATTTCAGCTTCAGTGCTGCGGTAGGTTTGTTTAACTCTATCATTAATTTAATATTGCTCGTGTTTGTCAACTGGCTTTCTCGTCGTGCGACTGGAAATAGTTTATGGTAAGCAACCGGAGGAGTGTGATTTTTTGAAAAAAACGAAAAAGTCCAATCGTGTGCGGGATTCGTTATCTGATCGAATTTTCGTCGGCGGAATATATGTGTTCTTGGTTGTTATATTACTGATCGTATTATACCCGCTTGTGTATATTGTAAGTTCTTCTTTCAGCAGTCCGGAAGCCGTAACCGCCGGAAAAGTCTGGCTGTGGCCCGTTGATTTTTCCCTTGCCGGCTATAAAGAGGTGCTGACCAATTCAAATGTATTACGCGGCTTTATGAATTCGATTTTCTATACGACGGCTTATACATTTATCGCCGTGACGCTGACCGTTATTTTCGCATACCCGTTATCACGAAAGTCGTTCTACGGCCGAAATTTTCTGATGTTTTTTATCATTTTTACGATGCTTTTTTACGGCGGCTTGATCCCAGAATATCTTGTGGTGCAGCAGCTTGGAATGCTCGATACCGTCTGGGCCATCTTAATTCCAAAAGCCATGGCCGTCTGGCAGATCATAATTGCGCGGACCTTTTTTCAATCGACGGTGCCAGAAGAGCTTGTGGAAGCAAGCGAAATGGACGGCTGCAGCAGCCTGCGCTTTCTATGGTCCGTCGTGATTCCGATTTCTAAACCAATTATTGCCGTACTTGCTTTGATGTACGCTGTGTTCCAATGGAATAGTTATTTTGATGCGATGATCTTCTTAAAATCAGAAGAGCTGTTTCCATTGCAATTACACCTGCGTGAAATACTCATCACCCAAACACAATCAGGCGCAAGTATGGATGTAGGTGAGCAGATGGAACGAAACCAATTAGCGAATTTAATGCGCTATTCCTTAATTGTCGTTTCCAGTTTACCGGTATTAATTATTTATCCATTTGCCCAGAAATACTTTGTACAGGGAATGCTTATCGGCTCTGTGAAAGGATAAAAACGAGGAGGAGAAAGAACGATGGAAATAGAAGGGAAAATGGGCGGGCTCTATAGAGCGGCCGAATGGGTGACCCGCCTTGCTTATGTCAACGGATTATGGATTCTTTTCAGCGCAGCAGGACTTTTCATCCTTGGGTTCTTTCCGGCCACCGCTGCCATGTTTGCGGTGATCCGTAAGTGGATAACCAAAGAACCGGACGTTCCTGTATTCCGAACATTTTGGAAAGAAATCAAAAAAGAATTCCTCCGCGCCAATGGAATCGGCTATGTATTCGTGGCGCTCGGTTATTTCATCTATGTTGATATAGGGCTGATACAACGAATAGACAGTCCCCTCTCTATCGTTCTATTGCTTCTACTAGGTTCTGCATCGATCCTTCTCGTAAATACGTTACTATTTACATTTCCGATGCTTGCTCAGTATGAGCTTCCCTTTATCCAGTATTTCAAATATTCGTTTCTCATAGGGATCGCCTCCCCTTTCGTTACTGTCATCACCATACTTGGGCTACTGCTCTGGTATGTGATTCTCCATGTCGCTCCTGCCCTGTCGGTGTTTTTCGGCGGCAGCACGATGGCGTTTCTAATTATGTGGTTTTCGCTGCGTTCATTTGATCACATCGAACAAAAACACAGCCTCGCACAATCGCAGCAGGAGATGCCCCGCTGAAGGCTGCGGGAAGAAGACCGGAGGGCTGCCTGGCGGACACTAGTTCCGTTAAATGCCTCAAACAAGCCTGTTTTCCAGCTTTGCCAGACATCCTGGTTTCGCTATTTTCTTATCTGTAGTAGCATAAACTACTAGATTAGGATGTTAGTATAAGAAGCCATACGCTTCAGGCGGACGCTTTCCGCGGGCAACGCTTCAACTTCCTCGGTAGCTAATCGCTGCCTGCGGGATTTTCAGTCGTTGCTTTTCCCGCGACGCACCGGACGTGCTAGTGTCGATGTTGGCCACAGGACGTGGCCGGTTTTAATCGACCAGGAGTCGCCCCCTTTCGCTTTTGTTTTTTTCAGAGAGCCATCAAATTCATCTATAAATAGTCATTTGCAAAACTAGTGAATTTAGTTCACAAAAAAAGACTAAAAAGACTATGGTCTTAAATTCAGCCCTAAATAAGTCGTTCTTCACTCATTTATGTGAGCGAAATTGATCCTGCAGGACTGCATATTGCTGAACTCCACTTGTGGTAAAAGCATTATAAATTACATATTCATAACAAAATGGATACGAGTCTGATTTTCCATTCGTAAGCTCAGAAAGGCTTTTTCTCCTATTTTTCCTTTTGTACACATCTAAGTTTATAAACTTTTCCATTGGAATGACCCTCTGTGGGTAGCTCTCTACAGAAAATAAATAGTATGTTTGACGGGTTTTCGTGAACGGTGCCTTCTTGGTCCGGTTTCTAATCGTTTCTGTACTCACATGCCATCCCTCCTGTAAATAGTATACAATATTCTAACAATTTGGGTAAAATTTACCTGTTTATCCAAAATTGAAATTTAATTGGCAATAATAAGAGGGACAATAGACCTGAATTGTGAGTTTTTGGCACCATTACCATTCTTTCCGTCGAATTCGAGAACAAAGCTTGCAATGGCCACATTCCACGCACATCGTTATTTATAATTATGAATCAAACGTTTGTTTAATAACCTGAATGTATACAGCTATCTGAATGAACCAGCAGTGACACCTTTTTGATCCCCCTCAGCCCCGATATTGATCCATTTAAGGCAAAGCTGATCCATCCTCCAATATAATAACGAAACTGATTAGTTTAAATTGATATGCTTCCTTAAATACAAAATAGTTAAACTAATAACACCCATTGAAATGATAATGGCCCAAAGTATTTTTCCTTCACCCAGCAGATTTGTTAATAAAGCATCAAATGAAGGCAGACCCAGGCTATACAAAATCGGCAACAAAAGTAATACTACAATTAATCCTAAAAAGAAATAAAACCTTCTACTCATTAAATTTCACTCCATGTATTAACATCTTATTCTATATACTAAACTGAACTTTCAAGTTTTTAAACCTTATCGTGTTGACTATCGTAAGATGATATAAAAACCCCTCCCGCTTACGCCGGAAAGGGTTTTTAGTTTAAGAATTAGAGACTGCTTCTGATCCCAAGGTGGGACATGTGTGCGGAACAGGTTCATTCCTATTACAATTCTAGCGGGCAAACAGCTATTCAAATCAATAGTGCTTAAAATGACTTTTAGTCTTTTTCGTTTGATCGTATGCTTCACATAAAGCGATAAGATATTTTTTTAGCAACCTTTTATCCTCGTAGTAATTAGTTAGAATATCTTCAATTTGTGCTTCGAAAAAGTCCTTATGAAAATTTTCAGCGGTTTCCGTGTATTTCGTTTTAAAGAACGCCACCGTGCCGAATTTCGCTTCTGCTTTCTTTACATCTTTCGTGATCATTTGTTCAAAAGGGGGATGATCCATTTTTTGTTTCAAACAAACACCTCCTTCATAAACATCAACCTACTATATGCTCTTCATTTGATAAAAATTCATCATTATAAAGATGTATGGCCGGGACTAACAATTTACTCCTTCCCTCATAAAAAAAGACCCCAGCAAAAGCTGAGGTCTTCGAAAAATGATTAGCCAAGCAACTGAAGTACAGCCTGTGGCTGCTGGTTTGCCTGGGCAAGCATCGACTGGGATGCTTGAGACAAGATATTGGCTTTGGTCATTTCCATCATTTCTTTGGCCATGTCTACATCACGAACACGAGATTCAGCTGCTGAAAGATTTTCTGAAGCATTATCAAGGTTGCTGATGGTGTGCTCCAATCGGTTTTGGAATGCCCCCATCTCTGAACGTTGCGCAGATACACTTTCAATTGCATCATTAATGGACGTGATGGCGTCATCAGCAGCGGCCTGGCTGGAGATGTCTATACCTTTAGATACTTCATCCCCATCGCTCAAAGCATCACCTTCAACGTAAGCTTTCGCTCCTTCTTTGACCTGAACGTCCGAGTCATCATCATTAGCTTCCAAATCTGAAATCTTGTAGTAATCACCATCCACGTGAACGGCTACATCATTACCATCTTCATCTTGCAATAATTCCGCACCTGTAAGGTCCACCCCGTCAACAGTTGAATCTGCAGTCGCTGCAGTTAGTGTTTGAGACACTCCCAGAGAGTTCCCATCCATTGCACTAATGGATACAGAGATGTTCTGATCTTCGTTCGCCCCAATGTGGAATGTACCTTCAAAATCGCCACCCAACAGATTTTGAGTGTTAAAATCAGTATTCTCTGCGATGCGAGTGATTTCTTCAGATAATTGATCTACTTCTTTTTGCAGTTCTGCCCGATCCGCATTAGTGTTTGTGTCGTTGGAAGACTGAACGGAAAGCTCTCTCATGCGCTGCAAGATAGAATGTGTTTCATCCAGTGCTCCTTCTGCTGTCTGAATCAACGAGATTCCGTCCTGTGCGTTACGGCTGGCCTGGTCAAGTCCACGGATCTGACCTCTCATTTTTTCAGAGATCGCAAGTCCTGCTGCGTCGTCGCCCGCCTTGTTAATGCGAAGCCCTGAAGACAATTTTTCCATCGAGGACTGCATGTTCCCCTGATTGATGCCCAGCTGACGATGTGTGTTCATCGCTGGAATGTTGTTGTTGATGATCATTAAGATCAACCTCCCATGTTTTGTTTTACTTGCCCCACGTCCCTATGGGAACAAGTGATTTATTTCAAATCTCAAAAAAATATGTATTTATTTCTTTGAGGATTTGACAGGGTTGAACTTGAAGTCCTTTAATTGTTGATTCGCGAACTCTTCAAAGATTTCTTCGCGATAAATCTCAACTTCTCTCGGAGCTTCAATATGGATACGAAACATTGCCCCATCCTTTTCCAGGGGGGTAATTTTGATATCGTCTCCAATAATAATTCCTTGTCCTTCTCTTCTACTGATAACTAACCCCATGATCCATCCTCCTTAATAGATTACAAGTTCATCCGTAATTTTCATGTGTTACTTCTTTTATCGGGCGAAAGTATGAAACCTTAAGTATTTTATAAAATATTTTTTTATAAAATAGTTTCACAATTTTTATAGTAGGTTGACAGAAGCTGAATTCTTATGATTGAATACAGGAAAGCGATTTCCAAAAACGTTTTTGGAAAACAATAAAGGAGGTCATGTGATGGCATCGATTCGTGATATTGCGGCAAAGACCGGGTTTTCGGTTTCGACGATTTCGCGCGCGCTTAATCAATATGATGATGTGAAGCCTGCGACAAGAGAGCTGATCATCCAGGCCGCGGAGGAGCTGAACTATTTTCCAAGTGCGGTGGCGCGGGGTCTCGTGATTAAAAAGACGTTTACGATCGGGCTTTTTTTCGGGGATCAGGTGAATTCCGGCTTCGATCATCCGTTTTTCCTTGAGGTACTTTCGGCGATCCGCAAAAAAGCCGGGGATGCCGGCTATGACCTCGTTATATTCGCCAATACCAACAAAAAAAAGTCAACCTACACCTCGCTCTGCCGGGAACGGGGCGTCGACGGCGTCTTTCTCGTGCTGACAGGAGAAGGCAAGAAAAAGACCGAGACGATTACGGAGCTGCAGGACAGCGGCATTCCATGTGTTGCGATTGATCTGCCGCTTGACGGAAGCCGTGCGACCTATGTGGAGTCGGACAATTACCACGGAGCCAAAGCAGCAGTCACGCACCTGCTTCAATCGGGGCACCGACAGATCGCGTACATAGACGGGGATGACATCAGCAAGGTGAGCGTCGACCGCCTAGGCGGCTACAAAGCGGCCTTACAGGAAAGCGGTATCACGCCAGATCCGGAGCTGATCGTTCCCGGTTATTTTGACGAGAACAGCACGAGGGGTGCGGTGCGGCAGCTGCTGGATACGGACAAAAACGTTACTGCCATCTTTGCGGCCAGTGATGAAATGGCGATCACCGCTATCGATGAACTGCACCGCCACGACAAACACGTGCCGGAGGATGTGTCCGTGATTGGCTTCGATGACCTTGCCGAAGCCGAACGGCACGATCCGCCGCTAACGACCGTGCGCCAGAACCGGTATGAGATGGGAAGTGCAGCCATCAGCATCCTCACAAAGCTGATCGATGAGCCGGAATACGAGCCGGCGCCTGCGGTGCTGCCGTGTGAATTGATCGTCCGTGCCAGCACAAGTCCCCTATTCAACGACTAAAGGAGAGAATATTCATGACGACAACGACACCCGAAACGACGAAGCGAAAATGGGAGGACAAGCTCACTCCCCTCTACGGCCCAGAAGAAGCGGCCGCCATCGTAACAAAGACTCAAGCGCTTCTTGACTCGTATTGGGATAAAAAAAGCACCAACACACCCGAGAAAACCTGGTTGAGTGAAAAGGATGTCATGCTGATAACGTACGGCGATCAGATCAGAGAGCCCGGCGAGAAGCCGCTTGCCAGCCTGCATTCTTTTCTGAACCGTTATGTAAGCGATATCGTTTCCGCAGTGCACATTCTTCCGTTTTACCCGTACTCCTCAGACGACGGTTTTTCTGTGATCGATTATTATTCGATCGATCCAGCTCTCGGAGGCTGGGAGGACGTGCGTGGCCTGTCTTCGGATTATTCTCTTATGTTTGACGCGGTCATTAATCATATTTCCGCGAAAAGCACCTGGTTTGAAGGGTATCTTCACGGAGACGCGCGCTACCGGAACTATTTTATCGAGGGCGACCCAAACGAGGACTACAGCTCGGTAACACGCCCGCGTGCGACACCGCTGCTGCATCCGTTTGAAACGGCGGAAGGCACTAAACATCTGTGGACGACGTTCAGCGATGATCAGCTCGACTTGAATGAAAATAAAGACGTGCTGCTTCATATTCTTGATGTGCTGCTGTTTTACGTGAGTCAGGGAGCGCGTTTTCTCCGGCTTGACGCGATCGGGTTTCTCTGGAAAAAGCTCGGCACCTCGAGCATTCATCTCCAGGAAACACACACGATCGTGCAATTTTACCGGGAGATGCTTGAGCTCTATGCACCGGAGACGATTATTATCACGGAGACGAATGTGCCGCACAAGGACAACATTTCCTATTTTGGAAACGGCTCCAACGAAGCGCACCTCGTCTATCAGTTTCCGCTTCCGCCGCTTACGCTTCATGCGTTTCACACGGGGCAGGCCGCCACCCTGCTCGACTGGGCCTCCGATCTTGAGCCGACCACGGAGCAGACGACGTTTTTTAATTTTCTCGCCTCGCATGACGGCATCGGTGTCGTACCGGCGAAGGGCTACTTAACCGAAGCAGACATTGAAGGCATGGCAGAAAAGGTAAAAGAAAACGGCGGCTTCGTTTCGTATAAGCGGAACAGCGACGGCAGCGAAAGCCCGTATGAGCTCAACATCAGCTACATCGACGCGCTGACCTCTCCACAGGAGACAGATGACACGCGGGTGGACCGCTTCATCGCCGCTCAGTCGATCATGCTGTCGATGATGGGGATGCCTGGCATCTATATCCACAGCCTGCTCGGATCAGTTAGTGACCGAAAAGGCGCGCTCAAAGCCGGACAGAACCGGACGATCAACCGGGAAAAACTCGAGCGCAGCTCACTCGAGGAGGAGCTGACAAACGAGGAGCATCTGCGCCACCGCGTGTTCGAACGCTACAAGCATATGCTTGCCATTCGGACCGCAGAGCCCTGCTTTCATCCGAACGCCGCGCAGAAGGTACTGCGCCTGAACCATTCCGTCTTTTCGATACAACGGACAAACGAAGAAAGTAACGAATCCATTCTCTGCCTGGTAAATATCAGCGCTTCCCCGCAGCAGCTCACGATCGGAGCAGCCAGCTGGCAGGAGCTGATAACTGATACAACGTACGAGGCGGAAAGCGGCTCGCTTTCAATTGAGCTTGCCCCGTACCAGACGATGTGGCTGAAGAAGCACTAAGAAACAAAGGAGGACGATCCTCATGGATGCAAACTTTCTGCTGATTGATTACATCATCATGTTCACCTATATTATTGCAATTGCGATATTCGGGGCGATGTTTTCAAAAAAGCAGAACACGACGAAGGACTATTTTCTCGGCGGACGCTCGATTCCGTGGTGGGCGGTCGGCCTGTCGGTGATGGCGACCCAGGCGAGCGCAATCACGTTTATCGGGGCGCCCGGCTGGGGCTACGACGGCGGCCTCGAAAGCATCACGACCTACTTAAACGTTCCGCTCGTAATGGCGTTTCTGATCGTGACGCTTGTCCCCTTCTTTTACCGGACCGAGGTGCAGACGGTCTATGAATTTCTGGAAAAACGGTTCGATATTAAAACGAGAACCCTAACAGCTGTGCTGTTTCTCGTCGCCCGCGGGCTCGCTACCGGTGTCGTCGTGTACACGCCGGCGCTCGTGCTGTCTGTAGTGACCGGCATTGATGTGAACATCATGATCATTCTGATGGCGGTCATCGGGGTTGCCTATACGGTCATGGGCGGGGTCAGTGCCGTCGTCTGGACCGATGTGATTCAAATGTTCGTGCTCTGGGCCGGGGCCGCACTCGCTCTCTGGGTGATGGTCGATACAATCCCGGGCGGCTTCAGCGGCGCGCTCGCGCTTGCCGGAGACGAAGGCATGCTTCAGTCGCTCGATCTGAGCCTGGATCTGAGCAAGGAATACAGTCTCCTCGCCGGGCTTGTCGGCGGCTTGTTTATGCATCTTGCCTACTTTGGTGCTGACCAGAGCCAGATTCAGCGGGTGCTCACGAGTAAGTCCCTGAAGGAAAGCCGGATGTCTCTGATGGTGAGCGGGATCTTCATTTTTCCGCAGATGATGCTGTTTCTCTTTATCGGGATTATGCTGTTTTCGTTCTACAACTATACCGGTGACCCCGGTCTGGACGACTTGAACGAGCTCTTTCCACTGTTTGTTGTCAATGAACTTCCTGCCGGTATCTCCGGGCTGATCATCGCAGGTGTATTCGCAGCCGCGATGTCGAGTTTGGATTCTGCTTTAAACTCTCTTTCCGCTGTCTCGGTGCGTGACCTGTACCGGCGCTTTTACAAGCCGGACGCGAGTGAGGCTCATTATTTAAAAGCCTCACGCTGGGCGACGCTGTTCTGGGGTCTGTACGCGACGGTGTTCACCTTCTTTGCCGGCAACCTCGGTCCGGTCATTGAAGTTATCAACCAGATCGGATCGTACTTTTACGGTGCGCTGTTCGGGGTATTCATCCTCGCAATCTTCATCCGGCGTACAACCGGAACCGGTGCCTTTATCGGCATTATCACCGGCATGATTATCGTGTGGACGACTGAGCAGTTGACCGACATTTCCTATTTATACAACAACGTCATCGGCACCTTTGTTTCGATCGGCGTCGGCTGGGCGGCAAGTCTTACAGGCAAAAAACCGACGAAAGAGCAGCTTCAGATACTCTCCGCTCTTGAGGAGGATAAAAACGTACAGGCCAGGCTGAAAAAACGGGCAGACAATGCCGAGAAACCGGATACCGAAACAGACAGCGAAGCGCACCAGCCATACAAATGGGTGCTGATGCTGCTAGGCTACTTCATTCTGACACTTCTGATACTTCTCTGGTTCCAGAGCCTGTAAGGAGGAATGGATCATGCTTATGATAGACCCCCGCATCAGCAAAAGCGAAGCGCTTTCCACCGTGCAGAAGCAGGAAGGCATATGGGGAAAACTGATGAAGAAAAAAGCGCCGGTGACTGCGGTCGAGCAGGGTTGGGTCCCGTTTTGGACGCATCCGTATACGCTCCACACGAGCCGGAGCATCATCCACGGCAGGATCGCGATTGAAACCTATCAGGGACTGAGTGCGATCCTGCCTGAAGATGTCACGATCCGCTCCGAGGAAAACATCGATGGCTATCAACTGCCCCCCGGCAGCGGCGAGGATCGCGGCAAGGCATATGAAGCCCTGTACTGGGAAGCCTTCGCCAAAGAGAAGAAGCGCGCCCATATCCACGTCGACATCGAACCAGGCTTTCTTCTCTACGTCCCGTACTGGATCCTCTACCGCGGACAGGAGCACGTAGAAATCACTGCCGTCGATGCCCTGAATGGAAAAATCGACCCGTCCATGAAGGATTCGATTCTGCAAAGCCTGGCTGCTGAAACGGTATAAACAAAAAAGCTTCAGCGTCCTACTTTCAAAAGAGGGCGCTGAAGCTTTAAAGTTAAAACAACACATGAATAAGATCTCTTTAAAAAACCAAATTATCTCACAACTTTTATTATGCTCTACGCTCCGCTATCACTACAAAGCTTAGCTAAAGCATATAAGTAATTTCTAGCTCTTAAAAATTAGATACCTAACTTAAAAAATAGACACCAAGAGGCAAGTTATAATAACACATTGAATACCCGAAACAACAAAGAATTTTGTTGTACGTAGATCCCCATCTTTCATGAGTCTTTGACCAACATAATTAAAAATAAGGACAATAATGAGAGTTACAATAAAAGTTATAGTTATTTCCATCGGTCTCATTCTCCTATTACATAATAGGTTTTTACTTAATGGTAAGGGTCTGCATTATGTTAAAATCAACAAATATCAAATTATTTGATTTTTGATGCAGAGATATGTAACCAAATTACAATTTAATCTTTAATCAGTCTAACTAGTCTAATTATTAATAGTAAAACAAAAAACATTGTAATAATTAAAGGGAAATAAAAAGCTAAAAAATTATTAGAAGGAACACTAGGAGTGTAGATTATTAACCAGAGCAGGGGAACTCCTGGTAACACTACTATGCTACTAATAAAATTAAGCGAATTTTTGCCTATCTTGTTTTTTATAAAAGTAGTAACAATTACATTAGAAATGAGGATAAGCACTAATATTAGTGTTAGCAAAATCAATCTCATATAATAAAATATCTCCTTTTTTATAGTTGAGATTAACTAATTATCTCAACTTAATCAAAATAAAAAAAGGGAAAACCCCTCATATTTATTAAATCTTATTTGTTTAGATTAAGGATTCGGATTAGAACCATCCCATTCTGTTCTAAAGGTCTCCAATAACTACCATCGGGGCTTCCTGGGACTTTTACAACTCTGTTAATTACTCCAGTATAATTACTATCCCTAAAATATCCGTTGATTGTATCATGTTTAACTGATGCGAATAAAGAACCTAAACCAACTGCAACACTAACATATGGCTTCCAGAACCCAGCAAGGCCAATGCCTGCCAAAACTTTTGAGTTTGTAGATAAAGGTCTTGAGATCTTAAGCTCATTAGCGATTTGTGCTACTTTAAACTTTCTCTTATGTAATTCCTGAATCTTAATGTATAAAACTAACTTCTCCTCCAGAATCCTAACCTCCAGTAAAATAACGTCACGATCTATTTTACTAAAGTAGTAGGTTGATTGAGCAAAAGTGTAAAATCCTATCGAGCAGAATGTGTTAACTCTAGATTAGCAGTTACATCCCGCCGTGAAAGATTCGATCCTGCAAAGCCTCGCTGTCGAAACAATATAAACAATAAAGCTTCAGCGTCCTTCTTACAATAGAGGGGCGCTGAAGCTTTTACTTAAACAGGCTATTTCAAAAACTAAAACTACACATGGACAAGATCTCTTACAATATAATAAACGTAATAAACGAACGTAGCTAATAGAAAGTACAATACTCCTATTTTCATAATCATTTTAGGTCCGAATTGACGAAACAATCCATTTTCATTCAATGGAATCATACTCCTTCATTTATTCGTCCTCGTCTTCCTCTACCTCATCCTCACCAGTAAAAAACGCCAGCAGATGCTCTGCCCAGAGCTCATGTCCGGCAGGCGTCACATCTAATTCGTCCACATATTCCTCAATATCTTCGTCAGTCGTATCCGGCCAGCTCTCCCAGTGGTTAATATAGATAAGCTCCTCGCTCTCTTCCATCTCCTCATTAAGCCCGTTGATCTGATCTAAATAATATTCCGCTTCAAAGATCGGCTGCGGTGGCTGGATGTAGGGCACGACGTCCGGGTTCTCATTCATCACTGTCTGTACGGTGTCTCTTAAGCTGTAAACCGTGTCTTCAATGCTGACTTCACCGTTGTCATTTAACACGAGCGGATCATACAGCAGAATATCCGGTGAAAGCTCAGCGATCTCCTCGGCACTGTCGTTATCGAGAACCTCCAGCGAATCCTGATCCTCAAAATCCACAACTTCGACCTCGATTAAATCCGTGTTATACGTCTCCTGCAGGCCATCACGAAGGAGCTCTGCATAGCTCTCGCCATCCTCGGCTGTCACCGAACCTGAGCCTGCCACTACCATCGTGAGTGGCTCTCCTTCAGCGATCGTGGCTGCCATTTTTTCCGCAAACGCAGAGTCCGCATCCTCCAATAAATCAGAGAGCTCTGCCTGCTCCGGAGCTTCTTCCGATGCGGCTTCTTCATCAGGAGCTTCTCCGGAAGGCTCTTCCTCCGTTTCCCCGCGTGCCTCGCTTACTGTCTGCTCCACCTTCTGATCAAAATGAATTTTTCCATACACCGGAACCGCAATCCCCAGCACGATAATCAATCCTAAAATAAAACGTTTCATACGTACGCTCCTATGTAAAAGTCTATTTCTCTATTATACCGCAGTTAACCGGAGGGATTAAGAAGAATTTTCGGAAATTCGACAAATTCATCCTAATGTTCCAGCGGAGCGCACGCTACTTATAATCCCAAAGCACCTTCCAATCCTTCTTTCCCTTTACCACATAAACCTCCTGGAGAAAGGCAAACGTCCCGTACTTTCCTGAATACGTTTGTTCCACGTGAAACTGATAAGCCACCTCAAAGCGCCGGGACTCCTGCTCCATCCGCCAGCCCTTCACCTTATCCACCTTTTCAATCGTAAAATCAAACGTCTCCGCCCCAAAATGATTATTAAACACATGCGCCCGGTCCTGCATCCACGTCCCCTTGCCCCAGCGCTCCTTCATCAACGGATGCAGGAGCTCCCACGACTCCGAATAATGACTATCCTGCTCATGCGTATAAAACTCCTCCACCACCTGATGCGACCGATACCCAGGAGAAAACCAATAGCCCACCTGACAGACGAGCCAGACAAATACCCCAAAGACCGCGACAATCACAAGAAGAAATGGCACATTCAGCTGTCGTCGTCCCATACTCATATCCCCTTTTGTCAAACAGGCTCTATACAAAAAGGATATGAAACAAAATTAAGTTTAGTATCAATTCAAGCTGCCAAAGAACGTTTACCTCGCTTCCCCCTGACCGATACTGAAAATAAAAACAGCAGGAGGGAACAGCATGGCGGAATTCTTTGGAGGAGTATTTATCGGAAGCGTCATTACCGTTATTATCTTGAGTGTACTTATTACCATTAACAGTAAGGACGAGGATCTTTAAGGAAAGAATTGAAACCTAAAATGTATTCCCAAAATCAAATTGGAAATATTTTAAAAATTAAGGTAAAATATATACAATATTTTTTATTACAGTACTATCTAAAAATTGAATAGCCTGGAGGGATACTATGGAATTTGTCAAAGCCGAGGCACTGAAGAAGGAGTATGCTGTGGATGGGAGTTTCTATAACGCCAATTACTCTGATCAAGTCTTTGAATGCAGGAATTATGCCCACATTTACAACAAGCATGACAAATCCAGTAAAAGGTTAGATGCCATACTCACATTAGTAAACCCAGGCTTGTGTTCCCCAGCAAATGCGTCAGACCTGATACCGGGAACAGCCACCAGCTGCAGGGACCTGGAAAAGTTCACTCCTGCAAAAACAGATAACACTCAATACCAAGTCATGAGATTAATGAAGTTAAAAAACTGGAACAAAGTGTTGATCATTAACCTATCTGATCTGCGAGCCGGCAATCTAAAAGAGTTATATAAAAAACTAAGTGCAGCTCAACATGCCGGATTTGCAGAGCATAGTATTTTTTCAGAATCAAGAAAAAAAGAACTAGAACGTTTAGTCTTTCTTTGCGATGGACCAATAATTGTAGGATGGGGAACTGATCCGATTGTAAACAAACTTGCTCCAAAAGCACTATCAGCACTGCCAAAGAACAGAACAGTGGGCCTCCCTCATAATAAAGGAAAGTATTACTACTACCATCCAAGTCCACCGCGTAAGGATGGGAAAGAATTTTGGCTTAAGTCCATTGCTGAAAAAATATCTTAACGAGGCATAGCCCCCCCCCCCCACTTCATTAACTTAAGGTCTAGTTGCCAAAACCATGGATTTCTCAAATTTTCTTTGTTATAAGTAAGCGGCAGGCTTTCATCCGCAATTTCTACTTTTCCGCCTGCTAGCTCTACAATTGCCTGTCCGGCACCGGTGTCCCACTCCATCGTTGGAGCGTAACGTGGATAAAAGTCGGCTTTCCCCTCAGCAACAAGACAAAGCTTTAAAGAGCTGCCTGCGGAAACTGTTTTGACCTCTTCATAGGATTCTTTCAATTTATTAATAAATGATTCAGTTTCCTCCGACATATGCGAGCGGCTAGTTACTACAGTAGCCGCCTTATTGTCTGGATCCTGGAAAGGAAGCTTTATTTTATTTTGTTTCTCTATCTGATACAAAAACACACTTGTATGCTCCATGTTCTTCATCGGCTACATATAAGTCTTTCAAAGAGGGAACATATACCACTCCAAAAACCGGCTTGCCTTCTCGAATCAATGCAATATTTACAGTGAATTCACCGTTTATCTTATTAAATTCTTTTGTTCCGTCAAGCGGGTCAACGAGCCAGAATTCATCCCAACTATTTCGTTCTTTTCAATCCAGAAGATACCCCTCTTCATTTAGAATGGGGGTCAAAGGAAAATATTTTCACAGTTCTTTTTTTATAAATTGGTGGGAAAGCTCATCTGCCATGGTTATTGGAAACTCATTTTCTTTATATTTAACATTAAAGTGAGTATCAAATATTTTCATAATCTCCCACCCAGCCATAATAGCTGCCTTAATTACTTATTTAAATGCATAGCCTCCTAAATTAAATACATTGTATATCTTTAAAAATAACTCATGATTTACTCGACTGAATCTCATCTAACGTTTGTTTGTCTGTGTCACGATAATTTCTGCATTAAGAGACTTTAAACTAGTAATGATTTTATAATTGAGATAACTCTATCTTGATCAGTTTCCTTCAAATTTGAGCCTGATGGGAGACACAATCCATATTGAAAAAGTTCATCTGAAAAACTATACCATTCTTCGTGCGTGTAGTATTCACTTCCCTCAAAGGCTGGTTGTAAATGCAAAGGCTTCCAAACAGGACGAGCCTCAATATTTTCCCCTGCCAAAGCTTCTATTACATCAAAATGTGTTATACCTGCCTTTTCAGGATCCACAGTTAACGCTGTTAGCCAACGGTTCGATTTTGTACCCTCTAATTCTGGCATGAAAGAGAATCCGGATTGCTTTCGAAGAGCTTCAACATAGCGATTAAAAACTCGTCTGCGCTGGGATACACGTTGGTCGAGAACTTCCAGCTGCCCTCGCCCAATGCCAGCCACTATATTACTCATTCTGTAATTATAGCCTATTTCACTATGCTGATAATGAAGCGCCTGATCTCGTGCTTGGGTAGCTAAATATCTGGATCTCTCTAAAGCTTTCATATCATTGGAAACAAGAGCACCTCCACCTGAAGTTGTGATAATTTTATTTCCATTAAATGAAAAGATGCCGAAGTCTCCAAAAGTGCCGCTTTTTCTTCCTTTATACTCACTACCTAATGACTCAGCAGCATCTTCAATTACTGGTACATTATATTTTTGACAAATGTCCATAAGGTCATCAATACGAGCACTTTGACCGTATAAATTCACAATTATCACAGCTTTAGGTAACCTCTTATTTTTATTCGCTTCATCTAATGCACGTTCCAGTGCCCATGGAGACATATTCCAAGTTGCGGGTTCAGAATCAATGAATACAGGTCGAGCACCTTGATAGATAATAGGATTTGCACTTGCAACAAAAGTTAACGTAGAACAAAATACCGTATCTCCTGTACCCGCCCCAAGTAATCGCAATGCTAAGTGTATTGCAGCAGTGCCTGAACTTACAACGGAGGCCCCACTAACATTGTTATAATCAGACAACTCGCTCTCTAGAGCGTCGACGTTATTACCAAGTGGGGCAATCCAATTTAAATCAAATGCTTCTTTTATGTATTTTTGTTCCTTACCACTCATATGTGGGGGAGATAAAAAAATTCGTTGCATCTAGTTTATCCTTTCTTTAAAAAAATTTACTATTAAAAATTACTTTTTTTGTATTTAATGAAAAATATATCAGAGGTATTACCCATAAATAAAAATATCTAAAATCATATAAATTTCCAGAAAACATATGAACAATAACCATATAAAAAGGTAAGCTTGAGAATATAAAGACTTCTGAATTTTTCAATCTATATGGTAAATAAAACGAAGTAATTAATAAAAATATAAAAAAGAAAAAGCCCGGCAAGCCCGTGTCGATCATTAATTCTAAAAGTAGATTATGAGGGTAGTTTTCGCCAGTTTCAATAGAATATCCATTTAGACCATATCCCCAAAGTGGATTTTTACTTATCATATTAATAGAATTATCATAAATAATATCACGCCCAGCTGTATAAATTTTATCTTGGGCAAAAGTCGTTTCAACCATTCTATTTAAAAATACTCTTTTTATTTGTTCTAACGTTGTAAGTATTAATAAACTAGAAACTATTACTATACTTAACTTTTTTATAGAAAACTTATATACCCCCTTGTTTTTCCATTTAAAAATTAAAGTAATTAAAGCCACACATGTTAAGGTTACAGCTGCACCAACAATTCCTCCTCTTGAACCAACGAGGATTATTCCGATTAAAAAGAATATAATTAATAATGAGTATTTCAATCTCTTGGTCAAAGTATATTTAAATATCGCACAACATGCTGCAAAAAATAATACTCTTGTAGTAACGTTAGGGCCGCTAAAATTAAAATTACCTCTTTCAGCACCAGTACTTACACTTAAAAATATTGGTATTGCATATATGATACCAACTAATATAAATAACCCGGCTAAAAAATTAAAAAATTCTCTTTTCTCAAAAGCATTTAAAACTATTACTAAACTTATAATTAATAATAATAAAAAAAATATATCATAAACCTTTTCCAACGAAATTTCCATATCTCTACTCTGGAATATTGTTAAAAATGATATAAAAAAATATACAATTGTAATAAATACAAAATAGGTTAAATTTTTATTTATTGTTTTTTTATGAACGATTTCTTTAAAATTTATTAATATTAGAAAAGATATTAAAAATAAAAAAAATAATAGATACCTCACCTCAATTCCTTTTTCAAAATTCATTAAGGTTATAGAGAAATCACCTGAAAGAAAAGTAGTAATTAATAAAAATAAAACTATTTTTTTCTGAGCCATTTTTATATCCTCTTAAAAATATTTTATATGCTGAAAATCTATTACTAAAATTCAATTCCATTCCATTTTTATATTTTCATTCTACTATACCTATAAGCTGGAAAATACTCAATTTGACTATTCACTCCTGTTATTTCACAAAGCTTTTTGTGAACATCATTATTCCAAATTTTTTTACCAATATAAAAATCATATTTTGTATTTTTAGCAAAACCTTTTTTAAATTTATACAAACCATCCTCAGTTGAATTGGTACGCCCCCCTCCATGATGTATGATACTATAGCCTTTTTCCTTTCCCCATAAAGTAATGGCATACCTTAATATATAGGCCGGGGATAGATGAAGATAGTTACTTAAAGTACCTGATAAATGAATGTGAATTAAATCATTGTAAATGAAAAAAAGACCTTGGGCAATCGTTTTATTCTGAAAATTAGCTTTGACATTTATTATATTATTTTGAAAATGAGTAATTACCTTATTAAAATAATCATCATCAAAATAGTAGAAATCGGAAGCATTATTCCTTTTCATGGTAGAATAATAAATTTCTTTAAATTCCTCCAGATTTGAAGGCTTCTCAATAATTTCATAACTAACTCCTTTCCTTAATGAGCGCCTAATATTGCTTCTGGTTTTCTTTGTAAATTCCATATTAAAGGGATCACTAAAATCCTTTAAGTTTGTTCCAACAGTTTCCTTTATACATGTCACATCATAGAATGATTTAAAATCTTCAACATTTCTTATTAAAGGATGAAATCGAATAAATTCACTTACTATTCGATTTTCTTTACAATATAAGTAAAAAGATTTAATAAATTCTGAAACAAATTTATCCTTATTTCCTTCACACCATTTCTCAATAATTGGACCTCCATACCCGTAAGGAGTTATAATATCGTAATAAGTTTCATTATTTATCTTTATTGGTATCTCACGTAATATAAACTGATGCTTTGCACTACCTAATGTGGATTTGTAATTAAAAACCTTCGCTTTTCCTTTTTCCATTTTTTCATACATTGTTCCATAATGATCATTAAAATAAATATCAAGATCTTTATTCAACATAACATCTCCTCTACACAAACCTAGTATCTATGATCGAATGCATTCTATAAGATGTAACTGCTTTTATTAAATAGTCATTAAAACCATAATTTTTCATTAAATTTTTATCATAAGAAACTACCAACAATTTTCTATGTGGTTGCAATTTTTTTAGATTTTTTAGTAATTCAGGATAATCTAATACATTTTCATTAACTTTATATAACTCATTATGAATTCTTCCGATTTCAAAATCATTATTTTTATATAATACTTGCATTTTAGAAAAACCAAATTCTTTCTGAATTATTTCGGATTGGGGAAAATCTAAGATTTCAATATCATATTTTCCTCTCTTAGAATCAAAGGGATTATAAATGTAATACCAGTAAGTAGATAATATTTTTTTAAAACCTTTTTTCTCATACCACTTTCTAGCTTGTATATTGCTTTCAAAAACATCTAAAAATAGATTTCCTATTCCATACTTTTTTGCAAATTGAACATAGTGGTCAAATAAAGCTTTACCCACGCCTTTTCCTTGACAGTTAGAGGAAACGTGAATGTTATTTAAGTGTAATTTACTCTTATTTTTTTTTAAGTTAACGAACCCCACTAATTTTTCTTCTACAAAAGCTCCAAATAGGTAATTGTTAGTTAAATGTGAGTCACTCCTAATTATTTTACCTAGATAATTATTATATCCAGGAGAACAATAGATGGTTAAAGGATATATTTTTGATTCAATATTATCTTTTAATAAAGTGATAACTTGTCCAATTTCATACTTGTTTATTTCTCTAATAAGTACATCCACTTTTATATCAACTTCTTTCTTCATCTAAATTCAACATTCCTACTGATGTTGGATCTTCATTAATTCCATCTTTTTTTATTACTTTTAATAAAGTTTTAAATAATATTTTGAAATCTAATATAATTGATCTGCTTTCTACATATATTACATCAAGCTCCAGACGCTCATCCCATGGCAAGCCATTTCTTCCATTTATTTGAGCTAAACCAGTAATGCCTGGCCTTACCTCATGTCTTTTTTTTTCTCGTTCATTATAAAAAGGTAAATATTTAATCAAGAGGGGTCTGGGACCAACAAAACTCATTTCTCCATTTAATACGTTTATTAGTTGAGGTAATTCATCTAGACTTGTTTTTCTAATAATTCTTCCTACTTTAGTTAGTCTTTTATTATTAGGCAATAATACTCCAGATTCATTTACAGAATTATTCATTGTACGAAACTTTCTTATTTTAAAAAGAATTTCATTTTTCCCTGGTCTAGTTTGTATAAAATAAACAGGTTTCCCCATAGTAATCAAAATTAAAAGAGATATTGTTAACATCAATGGTAATGTTAATAACAATAGTATACTAGACATCAGTATGTCTAATGAACGTTTTATCATATATGCTCTCTCCCTATATTTAAGGTCTTTAGCCATAACAATTTACTCATTTTATACATTACCCGCTCCTACGTCGCATAAAATTTTTTCTACCTGGAGTGCCAACTTATTTCTATCATACTTACTTTCCGCTAATTTCCTTGCTCTATTCCCCATGTCTTTTAGCAAAATCTTACTTTCCATTTTACTTAGGTCATCTAATAATTCTGCTAATCTTTTAGGGTCTTTAGGATCCGTATAGAAACCGATATCGTTTTTCTCAACTATCTCCTTTGTCCAACCATTAGAGTTAACAATGGTAGGCAATCCAGCAGCAAGAGAATCAAAAAATTTATTAGGTGAATTAGTTGCTAGTATAGGAATATTTTTAAAAGATGTAATAGAAAGGTCACATGCTGCCAATAAGTCTGGCATACTTTTTTTGGGGATATTTCCAGTAAAAATAACATTATTTAGTCTATAATTTTTACACATTTTTTTCAAAATAGGTTTTGTTCCCCCATCTCCCGTAAGGAGGAACTTTACATTATTATTGTTTTTTTGTTTCAAATAATAAGCAGCTTTAATTAAATATTCTAACCCATTCGCACTTCCCATAGAACCTGGATGAATTACTACTAAATTATTTTGTAATTCAAATTTATTTATAAAAAATTCCTTGTTTTTGACCGTTTTAAATAAATCTAAATCGCAACAATTAGGTACCATACTAATATCGTTTTTATCTATTCCAGAGTTTCGTACTCCCAACTCCATACCAGGTGAAAGTGCTACAATATGAGATGAGTTTTTATAAATTGTTTTTTCTAGTTTTGTAAGTAATTTTAATATTACAGGGCTTTTAATTGCCCCCATTTGTTTTGGGGCTTCTGGCCACAAATCCCTCACTTCAAAAACATAAGGTGTTTTTTTAATTTTTTTTATGAGTAAAGCAGGTACTCCAACCGTTAAAGGGGTTGAAGTCGCGTATATTACATCATAATCTTTAAGAAATATTGATTTCAAAGAGGATAAAAATAAAAAATTCAAGAATGAAATAATTCTACGGGAATAACTCATATAATTAGAATACTTATTCTTTATGGCAATCACATGGATTCGCTCTATATAATATTCATTTATAAATATAGACTTTTTAAACGGTTTTTCGTTAATTATTAATTTAGAATCCCCTGTCAACATAGTGACCGTGTGACCTTTTTCAACAAGTTTTTTTGCAAACTCATAAGAGCGTATACCTGCACTACTTTCTCTAGTTTTAAAGTATTGATGAATATATAAAATCTTCAAAGTTACACACCTCACTATTAATTAACTCTTCTTAGAATGGAATTGGATGATTAATGTAAGAGCTATATTATTTCCACTCAATTAAACTTTTACCTATTAAACCTTCTAATTTTGAAATATCCATGTGGTAATATTCATTAAGTTTTGATCTAACATTTTTTTGAAGTTCTATGTCACTCTTTACTGAATTGATTTTTCTATAAAATTCAGCTAACCGTATTTTTCGCACTAGAACAATTACCCACGGGGCATTTATCTTCATGATTTTATATATTTTAACTCTTGCTTTTTCTAATATATAGTATTTTGGAATTGTTCCTAGGCTTACTTTTTTATCGATTATAGTTGGCAAATAATTTGAGTCTATTTCTAAATATTTATATAACCTTTGAATTTCTTTTTGAGGCTCCTTATCTAGTTCTTCCTTTATAATTATGCATACGTTTTCCCGACCAAAAGTTTCAATATATTTTTTAACTTGATTATAATACAAGCCTTTTTCTAATAACTCCGGGTACGTTTTTACCACGTTATTAAACTGTTCAAGAGTGATTGATTCAACGTTCATATTATCATGGTTGCTTTCGTTCCTATATACGTGCTTATAATGAGATAAAAACCTGTCAATTGGATTCCTTAATGAAATTATTATTTTTATATTTCCTAATTTCTTTTTTATTTTTTCAGCCACATTATAGTTATCTAAATATGAGGTTGAGAATTCCCCAATAGCTTTATATTCAGAGGAGTTCTTAAAATGATTAAAATACCATTTCTCCCCTTTATATTCTAACTTTGAAAAATAATGTACTTCTTTATTATTACTTAAAAACACTTCTGGGTGCGCTCTTAGACATTCAGATATCCAAGTTGTCGCACATTTCATTCCACCTACACCGATAAAATTCGGTTTCATTTTACCCACACCTTAAACAGTTTTTATTTTATTTATCATTGAATTTACTAACTTCCTATTAAATAAAAATGTTAGTATAAAATAAATTATTATTCCTAGAATTATTAATACTGCTAAAATAGCGTATTTATTTGAGATAAAGTTAATAATAGTTGGCTTTAATAATAAAATTAATACAGTCATAATTATTGAGTTAATTAAATTTATTTTAATAGATTGATAAAACAATTTAAAATTACTATTAAGTTGATTTAGTAACCTTTTCAATAAATAGAAATCAAAAATAATGGTATTAATTAAAATTGCAAACGCAACTCCAGTTAATCCGAAATTAGAACCTATTATTATGACAATAACAAGAGTTGTAAAAGATATAATTTTGTTGTAAAAGTCTATTGCAGGTTTTCCAATTCCTTGTAAAAATCTAGTAGTTATATGACTAAAGGCTGCGATAACTCCTGCTATAATTAACACTTTCAATATATTCGCTGATTCTTTCCAATCTTCACCATACAATATAATTACAAATTCTTCTGATATTGAATAAAGCCCTAAACAAAGTGGATACATAATAAATGTAACTTTTTCAGTTATATTCACAAATAATTTTTTTAACTTTATAGAATCTTCCTGCAAACGAGAGATTTCTGGAAATAAGACTTTAGCTATTGTTCCCCCAATATAAAATTTCACAAGTGTGCTCCATTGAAAAGCTATCGTATAAATCCCTAAACTACTAGCACCTAATAATAAACCAATTAATAAATAGTCCACATGATTTTTAAAAAATTCTAAGATTCTACTACCAAGAACATTTAGACTGAAGGGAATTATCTCTTTATATGTTTGTTTGTTAGGCAACTTTTTTAAGTAATTTCTTCTATTCAAGGATAGCAATAAAATGGTATGAAATACTGGTCTGAATATAACTCTTGTGCAAATAGCCAAAACTCCAGAGGAGAAATGCAGTACTAAAAAAGTTAAGAAAAAGACAATTATTTCTGAAATCAATTCTATTATAGTAAGTTTTTTAAACGCTCTGGATCTCATCACCAACCCTTTTGCACACAATCCAAAAGATGCTAATAAGATACCTATAATAGAAAAATAGAGTACCTCTTTTAATTGTGGCATACCATAGAAATTTGCCAAAAGAGGTGCTACAATAATAATCACAATACATAAACAAATAGATAATAAAATATTTAAAAGAAAGGTAGCAGATATTGTTAAGTCGTCAATTTTTTTATTTTGTATTATTGATGCATTTAACCCTGCCTCTTGGACTATAAAGCAAAAAAGTATTACTGTACTAGCAATACTGGCTACTCCAAATATTTCTGGATTAAGCATTCTTGCTAGGATAACATTTAATAATAAACCAATTAATTGAATTATTATCGTACCTATCGTGTACCAACTAATATTCTTAAACAAGGTCATTTTTTTACTCCATATAATAATGATAATATACTAGTATTCTATTAAAAAATTATCGCGCATTACTTAAAGTCTTTTCTTCCACTTCTTTTAAATTTCCTAAGTTTAGTAACCTTTCCTTCAATTCTATGGTTGATAAGTAGGAATGTTCATCTAATATTTCCTTGATGTAATCAATATGAATTTCCGGAGTTTTTCCAACATAAATTTTTGGATGAATTTGTTTAGGATAAACTTCATTTTCTTTTAGGAGTTCTTCATACATCTTCTCTCCTGGACGTATGCCGGAGAATTGAACTCCAATATCATCGATTTTATACCCTGATAGTTGAATTAAATTCTTTGCAAGGTCAATTATTTTAACCGGTTCACCCATATCTAACACAAAAATTTCCCCACCTTTTGCTAATGCTCCTGCTTGTATAACGAGCCGGGAAGCCTCAGGAATTGTCATAAAGTATCGGGTCATGTCAGGATGAGTGACGGTAACAGGGCCTCCGCTTTGGATCTGATCTTTGAAAAGGGGGATAACACTGCCTCGACTTCCTAAAACATTACCAAAGCGAACTGAGACGAAGTTGGTGCTACTTGATTGATCCATGTTTTGGACTATTATTTCGGCTAGACGCTTTGTCGCACCCATGACACTAGTAGGGTTAACAGCTTTGTCACTTGAAATCATAACAAATGTTTTTGTTCCAAATTTATTTGCTGCCTCAGCCAAGTTTTTAGTTCCTATTACATTATTTTTAACTGCTTCTTCAGGATTCCTTTCCATTAGTGGTACATGCTTATGTGCTGCAGCATGGAAAACGACTTCTGGTTTTTCACGTCTAAAGATGCTTAACATTTTATTCGCATCTTTAATATCTGAGATTTCTGTAACAATTTCAGATATTACGTTTCGTTTTTTTAAATTCATTTCAATATCGTAAATACTATTCTCTCCATGGCCTAGAAGTAGAATGCGTTTTGGCTCAAATCGAGCTACTTGTCTAGAAATTTCTGATCCAATTGAACCTCCTGCACCGGAGATAAGGATTGTCTTACCAGTAATGTAATCAGATATTCCATTTAGGTCGAGCTCGACAGGTTCCCTACCTAAGAGATCTTCAACCTGTACATCACGGAACTGGTTAACAGAGACTTTACCTGTAAGGAGGTCTTCTAACATAGGAAGAATTTGAGTTTTAATTTTAGTTTTTTTACAAATATCGTAAATTCTTGTAAGTTCAGATTGCGATAAAGAGGGTATAGCTATTATAATATGTTCTATATTTTGTTTTTTTACAATATCTTCCGTGTTGTTTATTGAGCCTTCCACAGGGATTCCCATAATTTCCAATTGCAACTTTGCTATATCATCATCAACAAAAGCCACAGGCTGCAGTTCACTCCCGTTGCTTTTAAGCATCTGCCGTGCAACCATACAACCTGCGTTGCCAGCCCCAATAATAAGCGATCTTTTTTTGTTCAATTGCGGTTTCATATATGTATCCCGGTACATCCTCCACGCAAAGCGGGAACCCCCTATGAGGAGAATATGAAGCATCCAGGTAATAAGTATCGTTCTGCTGTGTAAAGTGTTAAAGAATAACATTTGCATAAGTGCGGTACTTGCAATGGAAAGCGTTACTCCTTTGAATATCTCCGTCAGCTCACTGATACTCGCGTACTGCCAGACACGTTTATACAATTTAAAAAAATGAGCAAATATGTGGTGTGAAATTACAAGTGTGATAGAGCTAGTAAATATAATTGGTGAATTAATATAATCCGTATTATAGATAAGATAGCCGCCAATAAACACCGCAACTGTGACAATAAAAGTATCCACGCCCATTAATAACATCAGTCTTTTTCCGTACGTCACTGGCTGTCCTCCTCTTTCGCATTTTCCTAACAGATATAGATGCAATACTTTTCTAGGACAGATTACATAAAAATACTTACGTCCTGAGTCTATAATTATTCCAAAAAAAACCAATTTTTTCTGATACTTTCCTATTTTACTGCCATGAGTCTTTAGTGTCAATAAGTTAATATATTAGTAATTATCTGAAAAATAATAAAAAAATAAAATCAAAATAACCATAAAAATTTCTTTTTCTTTATGTGCTGGGGAGGATCTATTAACACATTTTTATTTTCCACGATGCATTTCGCATTGGTGTGAAATGTGTGACTTACATCGCTGCCGAATTCGTTCTTAAGAATTTGGTAAGCCTCATTGAGATCAAAAGGACGCCATTCGACATTATGAGCATCAGAAGAGATAACGTGGGTAAGGTTGTGCTCTACTAGCTGTCTGGCGAACTGACTCGTTTTTTTATCAATTCTGCCTGTGAGACAGTGAGCTGTAATTTGTGTAATGGCACCGGCTTTGACGAGGTGGTATAGTTCATCAGGCCTTTCCAGAAAGGTTTGGTTACGCTCCGGATGAACGATCACCGGTGTATATCCATGCAGCTGCAGGTCGAAAAAGAGCTGCTTCGTGTAATTAGGTATATGCACAGAAGAGAATTCCACCAATACATAGCGACTGTTATTGACCGAAATGGCCGTACCATTTTCTAATTCTTCAATCAGGTCGCCATTTATCCTGTTTTCCTGCCCCGGTAAAACGGTAACGTTTATATGTAGTTCTTTTAAACTTTCATTTATATATTGCACAAGCGAAGTTACAGTTGCGCCGGGATTATCGAAGGCCCCGTTGCGGTGATGAGGTGTCGCCACAATCGTATGTATTCCTTCTTCTTCGGCTGCTTTCGCAAGAGCAATACTTTCTTCCATCGTTTGGGGGCCATCATCAACTCCCGGTAAAATATGGGTATGTATATCTATCATGGCGGCCTCCTCTTTTAAATCGATAAGAATGTACTATTCTTCCATGTTCTCAGATTACCACATATATAGGCATAACTAAACTTCCCCCGACACTTTTCAAACATATTACCTATATAATGAGTAGTATTTTGTCATTATTTCGTATGAAAAAAGCCAGACCTTCCTACAAGCATAGGGAAGGTCTGGCTCTAACTTCTCATTAACTTAAGTCCATGTGCTCTCGCAGCTCATTAGAAATTCGTTCTTTTTCATCAGCTGATACCTCTAAATAATAGATGCCGTCTATCGTATTGTCCTGCCCGGTAATCTCTAACGTGTCCATGTTATGTCGTGCCGAGCGGTAATCCCCCTGGACATCCTTCATATTATCAAAAGACATATTCGTGCGGACATTATTTCCTAGCGCCTCCAGCATAGAGCCGACACGGGTAATGGAAGAGATCTGCGCCCCTTCACGAATTACCTGTTCCACGACCTGGCGCTGCCGCGTGTTTCTGCCAAAGTCACCCTGAGGATCTTCTTTTCTCATCCGCACATACGTTAATGCTTCTTCCCCGTCGAGATCAATATCTCCTTCTTCAAAGGTATAGCCATTATCCTGGAAGGCAAACGGATTATTAACGGTGACTCCATCAACTGAATCTACTATTTCCTGAAAGCCTTCCATATTAATCGTGACGAAATAATCAATCGGGATATCTAAGAAATTTTCCACCGTATCCATCGCCATAGCCGGACCGCCAAAGGCATACGCATGATTTATTTTATCATCCATTCCTCTTCCTACGATTTCCGTTCTCGTGTCCCGCGGAATGCTGACCATTTTCATTGATTCCTGCTCGGGATTCACCGTAAGTACGATCATCGTGTCGGTTCTTCCATTATCATTTTCTCTATTATCGACACCCATAATGAGAAATGATAGAGGGGACTCTTCCTCTGAAGAAGCATCAGCTCTTTCAGCCCCATCCCGATCTGCACTCTCCCGCTGTACTGGTTCATGCATGTTACTTGCTGTATCTGCTACGGAGTCATATAAGTAATATCCATATCCTGCTGCTCCTATTATTACTACTCCCATAATAATGCCAAAAATAAGTAAGAATTTTTTCACGTTGTTTTAACTCACTTTCCTAAGTAATTGGTACTACCTTACAATTTATCATATCACTAAAAATCTATTTGTGAATCAAAAAACCGAGAAAAAGATAAACTTCTAATCTTTTTCCCGGGCGCTCCTTGTTTCTTATGTTTTTCCATAGTAATAGTAGTACTGTTTATTTAGAGATTTACGCTGGTTTAGTATCGTTCCTAATAGATTCGCTTTTGCTTTTTCAAGCAGCTCCTTTGCTTTCTGACCGTCCTGCTTATCGGTCTGTCCGGCTTTTACGACAAGAATGCAGCCATCACACGCAGATGCGAGCACCTGTGCATCTGTGACTGGAATCACCGGCGGTGCATCAAAGATAATGATGTCGTAGATTTGTTTCGCTTCATTAATAACCTGCTCCATTTTTTTCGTGCTGAGAAGCTCTGCCGGGTTCGGCGGCACTGGACCGCTGGACATAATTTCGAGATTATCAATCTCTGTTTCCTGTACAACTTCCTTAAATCCGGACTGATGAATAAGCAGATTGGTAAGGCCGATTGTATTCATGGAACGGAACGTGTAATGTACAGTTGGCTTTCTGAGATCTGCATCAATAATTAACGTCCGTTTTCCCTGCTGCGCCATCGTAACGGCAAGGTTTGCGACCGTAGTGGACTTCCCTTCCCCCGGTCCTGGTGATGTAATCAGCAGCAGCTGCACCTTATTATCTACTGATGCATACTGGATATTTGTGCGGATCGTCCGGTACTGTTCGGACACCGGTGATTTTGGATCTGTCCAGGTGACAAGGTTACGTCGTTCATTGTTGCCTGTTTTCTTTTTACGAGCCAATTCTCTCACGCCCTCTCACTTCATGATTGCTGTAGGACTCAGAAGTATCATCCGCCTGCTTAACGTCCTGTGTATTAGCAGGATCAATGAAAGGCACGCTGCCAAGCAGTGGCAGTTCCAGCTCTTTCTCCACATCTTCTTCACTCCGATAGGTCGTATCAAGAAATTCAAGCAGGAATGCCAGGCCGACTGCCGCCATTATCCCGACGACGAATGCGATAGCCATATTCAGCATGGCATTAGGCGAAACAGGTGAATCCTCCACTGCTCCTTCTGCAATGATGACGACGTTATCTACATTTAACAGTTCAGTAATTTCTCTTTCAAATACAGAAGCAGTGGTATTGGCAATATCAGCTGCCTGTGCTGGATCAGGATCCTGGACAGTAAGCGTGACTAATTGCGACTCGCCTTCCTGTGTGACTGTAATTTTGTCTCTGAGGTTTTCCATGTCCGACATACCAAGCTCATCACCCACCTGGTTTAATATGTAAGGACTTGTTAATATAAGGTTATATGTCTCGATATAATCCTGGTCCTGTGAAAATCCTGCTTCCTCTAAGGACTCTGCTTGTTGATTCGCCTGTTGGCTGACGAGGATTTGAGTTTCGCTTTCATAGGTTGGTGTTAATATAAAAAAACTAATGATTGCGGCAGCTATGACAGCTAAAGCGGTAATTCCAACGATCATTCCCAAACGCTTACGCAGCGTTTGAAAAATTTCCTGCAAACTAATCGTCTCTTCCATATTCATCCTCCACGAGTGTATATTTCAAATATTCAAATTTCGTTTAACATTTAGACAAACTATGTAAAATTATAGCACAGAAACAGAACGGCATGGGAAAAATAATTTATTTCGGGAAGAATTTTGTCGGAATCTATAGGTCTTTTGTTCCTATAATTACAAAAATGCACACATTTCTCGAATTTTCTTCGGTAAAATGCATGCAAAGAGTATTTAAGACTTAGTTGAATAGTTCAGCTTATTTTCATCTATCGTCGTTTCTATAACATCCTCTGGCGGAATTTCTTCTGCGATTGAATTTACCATCTGATGCACTTGAGTTAAATTACCAATATTGCTTGTATCTTCGCTGACCCACCGGGCTGCGACTTGTTTTGTTACTTTTTCATTCTCAAATCTAACATCTAATTTCTCTAATAAAACTAGTACATGATTTGGCTTATCCTGGAACCTTAATTCAGTAACCATGTCCTTTAAAGAATTCAATAAAGAACTAGTTTCTTCCATTATACTGTCGTTGTTTTTATCAGATAAACGATTAGTGACCCATTTTCTGCCTTTCGCTCCTGCATTTATAAATCTCTCATGCTTTTGACTAATTAAGTAATCTTCCGTGCTCTCTTCCTTGATAACAGGTTTCTCTCTATTTTTTCTCTTTAGCTTACGAAATTGGAATAAACACATACCATATTCCTCAGTGTCTTCAGGCAGCCGCTTTACGATTTGTCGTACTTCCTCTATTTCTTCATTTGATATCTCTTCTTTTTCGATGAGAGAGTCGTATCGCCCCAGAAAGGATTGATAAAGTACGCCAGGACTCATGTAAGAGGTAGAGGTTATGTTTAACTCTTTTATTATGGGAGAAATCTGGCCCCACGGTTCTGCCACTGTCCCCTCTATATATTTAATAGAATTCATATCATCCGCTCCAAAATGTAGTATGTATGGAAAGAAGCCAGCCAAAATTGGCTGGCTTCTCCTTATAGATAAACCAATAACTTAAAAGTTGTCAACGATTTGAGAGATGGAAGTATAACCATCATCAGGCTTATTATTAAGAACATTTTCTGCAGCAACTAGCTGGGCACTAGCAGATAGAGAATTATATTCTTCAATGTCAAGGTCTTCCAGAGCTTGATCTGTTGCACTAATCGTGCCTGCGTCGTTTACTTCATTAATTGCAGCTAGATAGTCAACAATGACTCCTGTGTCTTCTTCACCCTCACCATTAAAGAGAGCGTCGCTAACGTCAGCGCTAGAAGTGAATTCACCTTCTGCGATTACTTCCAATGACCAATCAGCGACTTCTAATCTCTGCTGACTAGACAAATTATTATACGTATCGTTGTCTAGCTCGACTAGTAATGGGGCAAGCTCTTCTGCCGTTTCAGCACTATTAAGACTATCTACAAGAATAATTTCTTCCGTAGCTTCTTCCAGGGCTTCTGTAGTAGATTCAATTTCATCTTCATCTTCTGCATTAATCGCAACAGTTACGTTTGTATAGACGTCTTCTTCATCATCTCCACCAGCTGCGATATAAGCTTCTTGAGCTGCTTCTGCATTTTCAATGGCTTCTGCAAGAGAATTCAGATCATCTGTAGCGTCATTTAGTTCCGTTGTTGCCGTTTCAAGTGCAGTGGTAGCATCAATTAATGCCTCAACAGAATCTTCATCAGCTTCTTCTGCGCCCTCAAGTGCCGCTTCCACAGCTAAATACTCATCATCATCGTCTTCTCCACCAGCTTCAAGGTACGCTTCCTGTGCAGCTTCTGCATCAGCAACTGCTTCTGCAAGACCTGCAGCTGCGTCATTTAAGGCGTCGAGTTCTCCCTGAAGATCAGCTAAGGCATCTATTAGTTCCTGCTCTTCCTCTGTAGGGGCCAATTCGCCATCTTCGTCCGTATCAATATGAAGCAGGTCAATCATTGCTTGAAGCTCATCAAGGTCCTCTTGGGTAGTTTCCGAATCAACTTCGAAAGTCTCAAGTGCGTTTTCAGCATTTGTGAAGTCAATCTCATACTGAACATCATCAAGAGTTACGGAACCTGCAAATTCATAGTCATCAATATGAGACTCATTCACATTATCGAAGGAAGAAAGAGCATTCAATAGTTGAAGCTCAGTACCATTTTCTTCGGCGTCAATCACTGGCCATACAACATTAGTATAGTTCTCAAACAATTCTACTTGCTCATCAAGGTCCGCTTGAAGCTGCTCAGCCAATGGAGTATCTTCATCTTCTTCCATATAATCTGCCGGTAGAGCGTCAATTGCTTCTTGAGCAGCTTCTACAGCTTCATTAAAGTCGTCTTCATCAGTCTCCGTAATATCTAAATCTTCTACAGCGGTTACCGCGCCTTTCGCATCAGTCACTACCTCTGTAAATTGCGCGTCGTTAACGTCATCAATTACATCCTGAATGGCAGAGATAGTCTCAAAATCTACGTCTTCAATACCATCAAAATACTCGCCAATGAGATCTTCATTTACATTCTCAAATGGAGCCTGATCAAGCGCTCTAAATAGAGCAAGCTCTCCAGAAGCATCGTTCACTTCTGCAATAATAACGTCAATTGCATCCTGTACGTCATCAAGACGGGCTCCCAAAAGGATTTTCTCGTCAGAGTCAGAAAGCTCATCCACCAGCTCTTGAGCATCTTCCAGATCTTCTTCGAGCAGGCTTTCTTCAGCAGTTTCTACAGCTTCTGTTGCAGCTTCAATTGCTTCCATTTCCTCTTGCATTGCAGCGATTGCTTCTTCTGCTTCTACAAGTGTATCGAGGCCTTCGATTTCAGCTTCTTCGTTCAATTCAAGTGCTGCGTCAACCAGTTCACGTACTGCTTCTACTTCATCTGCATCTTCAAGGGTAATTTCCTCAGGAAGCTCTGTGATGGCTTCTTCTGCAGCCATTTCAGCTGTGAGCGCTGCGATTGTTTCTTCTGCTTCAACGAGTGTATCAAGTCCTTCGATTTCAGCATCTTCGTCCATTTCAAGAACTGCTTCCACGAGTTCACGCGCTTCCATTACTGCTTCTGCATCTTCAAGTGTGATTTCTTCAGGCAGGTCTGCGATTGCCTGCTCAGCTTCTTCAATTGCTGATTCATCAGGGTCTTCAGAATCATCTTCTGCTCCTATAAGATCCCACGTTGTGAGCTTGTCTTTATAGATAAGGTCGTAAGAGATGCCCGGCTCTTGATCAGAGGTAGTCAGACGAACGACCGTTTCTGTATCAGAAGTGCTCACTTCAGAATCTTCTGCATCAATGATCTCTGCGTCGAACACTTCGAGGCCGTTGCTGAATGCGAAATCTTCTGCAGATACTTCATCTTCACTGAGTTCTCTGCTGAAGCTTATGTCTACTGTATTGGTATCGACTGTTTCAATACCGGAAATGCCTTCTGTTTGTGTATATTCAATCGCAAGCGCACGTTCAAGGAAGGTGGCAAACTGAGAACGGCTTACAGATTCCTGCGGGCGGAACATGCCGTCTGGAGTGGAAGTAACCTCATACTGTCCAAGGATTTCCACGTTATCGCGGTGAGTTGGGTGTGCTTCTTCGAGGTCTTCTACACCGCTGTCAACGCCGTCAATTTTTTCAAGTCCAAATGCACGAACGAGAATAGTAGCCATCTGTTCACGGGAGAGATTCTCCTGCGCATTAAACATTGTACCGTTGCTGCTTCCTGTCATGTAGCCTGCATCTGTCACTGCCATTGCATATGGAGTGCCGTATGCAGTATCACTAAGGTCATCGTACGTGGAAGTTGCGTTTTCATCGACTTCCAGGTTAAACGCACGAACCATCAATTCTGCAATCTGTCCGCGGCTGATCGCGTTAGCCGGCTTGTATGTACCATCCTCGTATCCCTTGATAATTCCTTGATCGGATAGACGCTGAATTGCACCAGAGTGGGTGTTATCGTTTGCAACGTCGCTGAAGTTTTCAGCTGCGTCCGCATGCTGGACGTCCACTGGAGTAACTGCACCAAACGTCGTTGCGACTACTGCTGCAGATACGGATGTTGCGAGAAACTTGCGGTAAGACTTAGGTTGGTATGCCATGTACAAATCTTCCTCCTTATATTGAGCATTCTGTCTTAGTTTTGACAGAATACTTGTTTCTAGTTTTCAGAGATTTTCGCTCCGCGGTTCCTCAACGATCGTGTCGGGTCATCGGAATTGAGGGTCGAAAGTCTAGTAAACTAGAATTTAGTAATATTTGTTAATCCTGCAAAAGTCATTATACCGTGACTATTTAATTAAAGTCAATTGTCATGGTTTCACTTTAAAAGTGAAAACTATTAGTTCAAAGGTTTTACTTTTGCAGCCATGAATTCAGTTTACCTTATGGTTCGAGTAAATTCTACCCTTTTCTTGGTTTTATTTAGCAAATATATAGGTAAGTCCTATTCCTTACTGCATCTTTTCCTGTTATGTAAGCGAATGCAGGCAGACGCATTACTATGAAATTTGTCTTACTCTCGTTTTATTGAAGCATACTATTCGATCTGCAGCGTGTTTTTATGGAAGGCTTCACTTTTTCTTAATCTGGGGATTAGCTATTTTTCAGTGATTTATTTAGTTTCTTCTATAGTAATGGGAGGCTGTTCAATAAAGTGAATGGCAGCTGAATTAAAAAAGTTACAGGATATTATATTACGATTTTATTACAACAGCCGTTATGTTACGGGAATGTTACACGGAGATTATTTTAGAGGACGGGACGCGGATGGGTGAATTTGTCGGAATTTCTGTAATATCAGTCCCGGTGTCGAGACAATTTCTCAAGAATTTTAGGGAGTTTTGTATCAGTTTGTCTTTGTGTTGTTACAGAACTGTAAAATCAGAGCTGGTTTTTCCGTGCTAGACTATGAATTGTGTTCAGGGACAACAATGATTCTACTTACATGGTTCTATTATCTAATTACAGTTTTCGATGCAGTAGGTTATACATAATTTTAATTCGTAAGGTTTTGAGTTCTTTTACAAATACATTCTTAGAAAGAGGGGTGGCCATTCGTGGTCAGAAAAGGTTTAGCGTTTTTACTTGGGTTTGTTTTGATTTTTTCCGCGTTTGCGTTTCAGCCGGGGGCGGCGAGTGCAGGCAGTACAGCGGATGAGGTGATTTCCGCAGGGAAAAGTGTGATGGGGACGCCTTATAAGTACGGCGGAACTTCGACAAGTGGATTTGATTGCTCTGGTTTTACAAGATATGCGTTTAAGCAGGCAGGTGTTGATCTTCCGAGGTCATCAAGCCAGCAGTACGGAGAAGGAAATTCGGT
The DNA here is from genome assembly GCF_042139015.1 of Alteribacillus sp. HJP-4. Lineage (NCBI taxonomy): Bacteria > Bacillati > Bacillota > Bacilli > Caryophanales > Bacillaceae > Alteribacillus > Alteribacillus sp. HJP-4. The sequence goes on from NZ_JBHIKY010000012.1 coordinate 48,986, forward strand.
TTCGAAGAGTAATCTTAAAAAAGGTGACTTAGTTTTCTTTAACACATCTGGTTCTGGAGTTTCACATAATGGTATTTACATAGGTGGAGGAGATTTCATTCATTCTTCTTCTTCCAAGGGTGTTTCAATTGCAAGTGTAGATGATCCTTATTACTGGGGCAGCAAATACATTGGTGCCAAACGGGTGATTGATGATTCTTCTAGTTCTGGCAGCAGCAGTGACAGTGGAGTCAAGTCCGAGGAATATGAGCCGCTTCCGGATGGGGAGTATCATGATGTGAAGTCTAGTTTCTGGGCATATGACAGCATTACGGACTTAGGAAAAGATGGAATCGTTAAAGGATACAGCGATGATCGCTTCCGTCCGAATAAGAAGATTTCGAGAGCACAGACAGCTACAATGCTGGCAAGAGCTTTTGATCTTGATACAAGCAGCACGTCTTCTGAGTATTCTGATGTGTCTTCTGGGAATGAGCACGCTGGTGCGATTAAAGCGGTCAGCGATGCTGGGTTGTTCACAGGGGATGATGGGAAGTTTATGCCGAATGAAAAGCTGAGTCGTCAGCATATGGCATTGATTCTTTACCGTGCGTTTGATCTCGAAGGACAGTCTTCAAGCGAAAGCTTCTCTGATGTAGGGGAAGGTCACCAGTATCATTCTGAAATTCAGGCGTTGGCTGGTGCCGGTATTACGACTGGTTCTGACGGAGCGTTTAATCCGGAAGATGAAACAACACGCGCCCATTTCTCTGTCTTTCTTGATAGAGCACTTGATTAAGAGATAAATAGTTTTTGAAAAGACTCGCTGGGGGGCGGGTCTTTTTTTGTATGTTATGATGCCGGCGCGCACGGCATTCATGGGCGGGGGCGGCCCAATGGGTGCGCGCGGGTATTCGTGATGCTGACGTTTTTACAGAGAAATGGACACCTCAAGGGGGGTGGGTGTATGGGTTTGTTACTTTTTCTCTATAATTCTAGTATTTCCTGGATATGCCGGTGTTAAACATTATTTGGTACATTTTTTTACAAAGGTAGGTCCGCCTCTTAAAAGTCGTGCCTCGTGACCGCCAGCTGGATGATGATGCCGAATGGATCGCGGATGATGCCGTACCCTGGACTGAAGGCATTTTTTTCAAAGGGTGCCAGGATCTCGACTTGATGGTGGGAGATGAGTTGGTGGTAAAGTGCGTTCATGGCAGTGTAATCCCTGGATTGGATACATAAGGAGGAGCTGTTGCTTAGTTGCCAGGGACGGCTTGGATCCATTTCTTCTTCGGCGATCATGATTTTGTTGTGGCCGATTTGCAGCACCGAATGGACAATATAGTCGTCTTTGCCTTCCTCGTATGCAAAGTCCGGATCGATTTCCACCATGTCTTTGTACGTTTTTTTGAATAATACGTTTGCATGTAAATAGTTTTCATAAAATGCAATCGCCTGGGCGCCCTGTCCGTTTAATGAGAGAAAAGGGATGACTTCCACATTCATTGTATGTCCTCCTTTGTGTTGTGTATATGGTTCAGCTTACCCTACTAAGATGACATCTATTGGCAACATTAAGACGTTTTTTTAAAAAAGTAATACTGCGTTGCTGGATCAGATGAGCTTTGCATGGGAAGTTGATACGAATTTGGAAATTTGTACGTCTAGAAATCTGTGAATCTATACATCGGAATAGTCCGATCATCATTAATCTATGAATTTACTATATTTGGTTGGGTTTTTTTAAAATGTTTCTGTAATATAGATGGTATGTGTTGATAGATTGGCGTGCTGGAGGGTGATGTGATGGATCGATTGGTTAGGTGGCCGGCGGCAGTGCTGGCCGCGGGGTTGTTTGTAGCTGGGCTTGTTCCTGCGTCGGCTGCGGCGGTCTCGGAGGCCGAAGAGGACGCCTCGTATTTGGTAGGGTTTGATGGGGATGTGGACGTCCGTGCTGTAGAGGATGCCGGCGGAGTGGTCGGCGATGTGTGGGACAGTGTCCGGGCGGCCGAGGTGCAGCTGACGGACTCAGAAGCAGCAGAGCTCTCGTCATCGGATGGGGTTCGCTATGTCGAGCGGGATCAGGAGGTAGCGGTCCGTGCGCCGGATAATCTCCGCAACTGGGGACTCGAGCATGTCGGTGCGCCGTCTGCCTGGGATGCCGGATTTTCCGGAGAAGGCATCGATGTGGCAGTTGTAGATACAGGTATTTCCACAACGCATCCGTCGCTTTCGGTGGTTGATGGATTTTCCGCGGTCTCGTACACGGATTCATACGATGACGATAATGGCCATGGCACACATGCGGCCGGAATTTTAGCTGCGGATCAGGAGGACGCCGGGCTTGTTGGAATCGCACCGGATGCTGATCTGCATGCCGTAAAGGTGCTTGATGAAGAAGGCAACGGCTCACTCAGCCGCGTCATCAGCGGTCTTGAATGGGCGATTGAGCAGGACGTGGACGTCATTAATATGAGCTTTGGTACGTTGACCGATTCGAGCACGATGAAAGCGATGCTCGATGAAGCGTATGACGAAGGCGTCATAGTTGCAGCGGCAGCGGGTAACCGCGGGGAAGCACCGGAGGACAGCAACCGCGTTGAATTTCCTGCGCGTTATGATTCGGTGGTGGCAGTCGGTGCTGTTGATGAAAACAATAAACGGGCATCGTTTTCTGCCGCAGGCGATGAGGTGGAGCTTGTGGCACCTGGCGTGGATATTGTAAGTACATATAAAGGTTCGAGCTACGGACCGCTGAGCGGAACCTCGATGGCGACCCCATTTGTAGCCGGAACCTTTGCGGTGCTGATGGAGGCGTACCCGGATGCAAGCGGCGCTCAGCTGAGGACGCTTCTGCAGGAGAACGCGGTCGATCTCGGGGCAGATGGCCGCGATAAACGCTACGGCTACGGCCTGCTGCAGATTCCTTCGTTAGATGGAGACGGAAGTCTGCTGGATGGCGGATCGTCGGATGATGAGGATGCTGATTTAGATAATGGCGAGGTGGAAGAAGAGCCGATCGAGGATGAAGAGCCGGTGCCGGATGAGGACGGTCCTGCCCGCCCAGCAGGAGTCGAAGGCGAGGTTGTTTACAGCGAGGACGGCACAAGTGCGGATTTGTATTTGTTCTGGGAGCGCAATGAGGATGCTGCCGCGCACCGGGTGTACCGCGATGGTGAGCTTGTAGAGGAAGTCAAGAACGGCAAGCTTTATAAAGAAAAGGATGTCAAGCCGGGCACGTATGAATATGAAGTAAGTGCGGTCGATATTGACGGCATGGAGTCTCGTCGCAGCGACAAGGTTGAGATGACTGTTGATTTAGGAGAGGACGAGCCGGAGGGTGCGTTTACCTGGCCAGAGCGTCTGGATGATCCGCCTTCGTTTGCTGACGTGAGCGATGACTACTGGGCGGTGACTGAAATCCGCGAGCTTTCCTCACGCGGCGTTATAAACGGAAGTGACGGTTTTTATAAGCCGAATGAATCCGTACGGCGCGCCCAGGCGGTTGCCATGGTCGGCCGTCTGCTGCAGTGGGATGAGGATGGCTTTGACGGACAGTTCCGTGATGTCAGTGAAGAGTTTTATGCAGCCGGCTATATTGGCTATGCGGTCGAGGAAGGGATTCTGCGTGGCTATCCGGACGGAACCTTTCAGCCGAACCGTCCAATTACGCGCGGGCAGATGGCTTCGATTGTAGAAAATGCTTTTGATTTGGACCTGGGCTCCGTTGATGCGGACTCGGAGCGGTTTGTGGATGTGAATGAAGATACAAATGGCCAGCTGGCGATATTGTATCTGGAGGAAGCAGGGATTGTGCAGGGGTACGGGGACTCCTTCCGCCCTGGCGCTCCGCTCACGCGGGCACAATTTGCTAAGGTGATGCATCAGCTTGGTGAGCATTTGCAGGAGGAGTAGAGAAAAGATTAGGCATGGACGTCCGACTGCGGCCGGGTCCATGCCTTTTTGTTTGTTAGGAAGGGCTGGCTGGTGGAGTGCTGGGCTGATGGGGGCGGCGGCTTTGGCGGAGGGGATTGGCGTTTTCCACGGCGCGCTTACTGTTTCCCGCTTCCGAGTCTTATTTCTACCGATGCGGGGCGATTTCACGCGCAAGTGGAGGGTTTCCACCGAAGCTGGGAGCGTTTCCACCGAGACAGGGCGGTTTCCCTTATTGAGTTGCTTTTTCCACCGCTCTCGACTAAAGCGCCTGAATTAGCCCGTTGTGGTGCGTTGGTTTTTGTAAACATGTTAATAATCATGTTGTGTTATGTTGGTTGTTTATTTATGGTCTTTGTTAATGTTTTCGTTGCGGAGTGTTTGTTTTATTTTTTCGTGCAGTTCTTTTGATTTTGCCCGTTCTTTCTCGGAGTGAAATAGTCGGTGCTTGTCGCGGGCCAGCAGTTTGAGCAGGTGTTTTTTGTCTTCATTTGATAGTAGCATGTGCATGCCCCTCCTCTTTCATCATATTTTAGCATGGGAAGGAGGTTTGACTCATGGGAAATGTATTGTTTACTTTTAGTTAACAATGTAATATTATAGAATACGAACGAGTGGTAAAATATGCATATAGGGGAGTAAAGATGAAAAAGCGGACATTTGGAAGTTATTTATATGAGATGAGGCTGCGTAATAATTTGTCATTGAGGGATTTTGGCAGAAAGACCGGGATCAGCTATTCTTACATATCGATGATAGAAAAGGATACGAAGCATCCTTCCAGGGAAGTGGTGTTTGCCTTGATGGATGGGCTTGAAGGTGTGGTGCCAGAAGAAATGCTGCGACTCGCCGGCTATGCTCCGAGTGAAATGAAAAGTGAGAAGCCTATCCATATCTCAGAGGATGTGTTTGCAGAGCGGATGAATGAGCTCATCGGCGCAAGCGAGTGGACGATAAATACGCTCGCGGTCCGCACAAAAATAGACACAAAAAAGCTGCAGCGCTGGCTTCGCCTGCCTGCTTATCGTACTTTCAGAGGACATGGTCCTGATATTATCAGTGTATATAAGCTTGCGAAGGTGCTTGACGTGACCCCGGACTATCTAGCCGGTTTTACGGATAAGAAAAATGCATACTTTTCCAGTGCACCGAGACCGAAAAACCTGAGGGAGATTCTTGCGACGGAAACGCTTGTGTTTGATCATATTCCACTTGATGAGGACGATAAAGAGAAGCTGGCGGAGATTATTGTCACTGTGTTTGATGAGAAATAACGAAGATACTGTATGCTAGATTTTGTGCCCGCGCATTTTCAAACGGTAGTAAGCGTTTTTGACTTCATCCGGGTGAATATAGCCTTTAACTGAGGTCCCTTTAGGGAAGTTATGCTTTAACAGGACAAGCAGCTCCATGATGATGGGTGTTGCCGTTTTGCCGTGCTCGTTCAGCACCCCCATCAGGACAAGCGGACATTCCTGGTTTTCATAGTTAGAAAGTTTTGAATACAAAAGAATGACGTCGGTCGTGAACGCTCGTTTCACGAAAACGTGGATGTATCTTGAATTTACGTAATAATGAATCGTCGCTTTGTGTGATTGATTGGCAATTTCGTCATCTGACAGCGTATCTAGACATTTCTCGATTTCTTTGTATACAACTTCCCATTTTTCCTGCAGAACTTCCTTTGGCTTCAGATATAACTCAAGCGCTTCTATCCCCGTTATTCCATGCTTCATTCGATACCTCCCACGGTTATCTAGTTTCCCCTTTTAGTATACTATGTTTTTCACTATGAAATGGTTTTTTATTTAAAAAAGACCCTGCATAGCGCAGGGTCACATACACTGGCTTAAAAATAACGTTTGGCTCCCAAATATCTTTCCTTCCAGTAGCTTGAAGTCATGTTCGCCACTGTCACCCCGGTGGATGAACCGGCGTGGATAAACTGATTGTTTCCTAGATAAATACCGGCATGTGACGGGCCGGAGGTATAGGTTTCGAAAAAGACGAGATCCCCCACCCGCGGTGAGCTGATGCTTGTTCCCGTAGAATGCATCTGCGCCACGGTTCTCGGCAGGGATACACCGTTGTCCCGGAACACATATTGAATAAATCCGCTGCAGTCAAAGCCTGATGTGGACGTACCTCCCCATACATAAGGGGTTCCCATATGCGTCGCGGCATCTGCCAGAAGATTGGTAACATTGATCTTCGAGTTGGAGGATGATTTCTTTTCCGAGGAAGAGCCGGAATTATTACTGCTTCCACTGCCGGTCATTTCTTTTAGCTTTCCAAAGGTCTGCGGGCCGGCAATGCCGTCTACTGTTAAGCCATATTTACTCTGAAAACTGCGGACTGCCTTTTCTGTGACATCCCCAAAAATACCGGTTGCATTCATTTTCATAAACCCGAGCTGTTTAAGCTGGTTCTGCAGATCGGTAACGTCCTGCCCCTGTGATTGATAGCGCAGGGTCGAGCCGCTGGAACTTGAGCTGTTCGATGAACTTGAATTTCCGGAAGAAGCAGATGACGCTTTTTTTGGATTGTTTTCCAGCTTGTTAAAGGTCTGCGGACCGCTCAGTCCATCCCCGCTGATGCTGTTCGCTCTCTGGAAGCTGCGCACCGCGCTTTCCGTGTCCGGTCCATAAATGCCGGTCACGTCTTTTTTGTAGAACCCTAAATCCTTGAGCTGTTGCTGAAGTGAAGAAACTTCACTGCCGCGATCGCCGCTGGAGAGGACTTTAAAAGTGGAGCTTTTGCTCGATGAAGATGGTGCTGTGGGGCTTGCCCCCTTTAAGGCTGCAAAGGTCTGCGGGCCGGCAATGCCGTCGACTTTAATTTTCTCCTCACGCTGAAAGCTCTTGACTGACTCGCTGAGCTGTCTGCCGTACTGGCTGTTCAGCTCGCCGCTGTAATGCCCAAGATTCTTGAGCTGGCGCTGCAGTTCTTTGACTTCATCGCTTTTGTCGCCCACTCTTAAAATCGTAGAGCTGCCGAGCTTGACTGTTTTTTCTGAAGATGCCGTCGATGACGTGCTCTTGCCGCTGTCTGTCAGAAGCACACCAAAAGTCTGCGGACCAGCGATGCCATCCACCATCAAGTTATGTTCACGCTGGTACCTCTTGACTGCTTCCTTTGTTCGTTCACCAAAGTAACCTGTTGAAGTGAGATATGTATAATGTCCTTTGTCTGTTAACAGGTCCTGCAGCTTCTTTACGTCATCACTGCTTGAGCCTTCGCGGAGCGTATCATCTCCGAGGGCGGCGTCGGCGGCGATTGGAGCAGCTATTATGGCTCCAGTTACGGCGGTCGATGTTACTACGATCTTTTGCATACGTGTTGTTGTATCGAGCAAACGTTTCCCCTCCCAGGTTTTATTGTGGCTCAGACGGGAGTATGAGCCTTTCCATAGTTCAAATTGACGACAATAGGCAGCGTGGGAAACTGATCATTAGAGATACTGGTGACTTGTGTCATATTTTGTATATCTAATTGTATAAAAAAATGGTCTAACTTGCCAGAATTTTTCACTATATAGAAACATATTTAGTTAAATAGTCACGGTTTTTGTCATTATTTTAGCGTGTGATCCAATTACAACAGGTGTTCGGTGAATGTGAGCTTTTTTCACTGGGAGAGAACGTTTTTCGCTGGATTTGACGGTTTTTGTCGACTCAGGATGGTGCTTTTGGCATGCGAGCGGATAGCTTTTCCCCGCTTCCGAGGTCTTTTCCACTCGGGCTGCAGCGGTTTCCCCTCTTCCCGTTGGCGTTTCCCCACTTGCGCGGACGCTTTCCACCGTACGAGGCTGCTTTCTCGCGGGAGCTTTCCTTTTCCCCGCTTCCGTGGCCTTTTCCACCGGAAACGGGTGATTTCCACTTGCAAGTCAGGATTTCCCCTGTGCGGAGAGCTTTTCCACTCGGGCTGCAGCGGTTTCCCCTCTTCCCGTTAGCGTTTCCATACTTGCGCGGACGCTTTCCACAGTACGAGGCTGCTTTCTCGCGGGAGCTTTCCTTTTCCCCGCTTCCGAGATCTTTTCCTCCGGAGACGGCCATTTCCATTGGGTACGTTATGAGCGGAGGTTGGGTTGAGAAGAATGATTCTTTTATTATGGTCTGTAATGATCATTCCGTCATTAGTTTTAGGTGATCATCTGCCAGATATTTTTTGATTTCGGGTGAGCTATTAGAATTGCTGTTTGTCTGCCATACGGTTTTCAATGACCCTCCCTTGTTTGTGAGCGTAACTAAAGACTTATTTTTTATGAAAATAGTCTTTATAATATTTTCCTATTGATATGGGAGGGTTTTTGCAGAAAATTGGAAATTCATTATATCTTGGAGAGTGGCGAGCATGTATACTGGTAACCGAGGTTAATTTTTACATATATGAGGAGGCTTTTTTTATGAAGAAATTTGCCGGAATAGCGCTTTCTGCTTCGCTGGTGGCTTCTTTGGGATTCCCGGCTGCTGCCGGTGCTCAGGCTTTCCCGGATGTTGGGGAAGATCAATGGGCGAAGGATTCGATTGAACGCTTGTATGAAAAAGGGATTGTGACTGGTAAGCAGAATGGGACCTTTGCCCCGCGTGATACGGTAACGCGCGGCCATGCGGCGATTATGATTACAAATGCGCTCGGGCTGGACACGGAGAATGCTCCGGATCCTGGGTTTAATGATTTGGATGAGAGTGATACGTATTACAAGTATGCAGCTGCGGTGGCAGAAGCCGGAATTATGGAAGGACGAGACGGCAGCTTTATGGCCAACCAGCCGTTGAAACGGGATCAAACGGCCAAAGTGCTGGTGGAGGCCTATGATATTCCAGACGCAGAGTCCGGCTCTGATTTTGATGATGTAGACAGCGGTCACTGGGCGTATGATTATGTGTCGTCGATCCTCGAGGCTGACATTACGACCGGCTATAAGGATGAAAATTTGTTCGGGCCGAGAGATACGACAAAGCGCGATCAGTTCGCAACGTTTTTAACGAAAACAATGGATTATTCAAAAGATGATTCAGACGATTCGGATGAAGATGTGGAGCGTGACGAAGAAATCGTGCAGCTTCTCGATGATGTATTTGAGACTCAGCTTGGGTTAGAATCCTATACGTTCGACGGCAATATTGGAGTGTCTATGGACATGCCGGTACCGGAGGATGAAGAGCTGTCCGAGGAGGATCAGGCGGCGCTTGAGGAAATGTCCAACATGGACATGGCGGTCCGCGGCGCGTATGAGAGCGACCCGTTCGTCATGGAAACGATTGTTGAACAGGAGATGCCGACGTTTGATGAAACGATGGTCATGCCAACGATCGTAACAGAGGATGCGAGCTACGAGTACATCGCGGATGCAGCGCTTTCTGGCTATCCGGAAGAGTGGCAGGATAAGTACATTGAATACAACTTCGCCAATGGCGGTTCCGGCGGCTTCACGGACGTGGAACAGCAGCAGGAGCTCAGCCGTGAAATCTTCACTCTGTTTATCGATGAGTTTGGAACGGAGCAGTTTGAGCTGGTGGAAAATGACGGAACCGTTCCGGAGGATATAGAGTACGAGCACCTTCTTACATTTGAACTGACAAACGAGGATCTTGAAGCTTATTCGGACACTTTTGAAGAAAAAATCTGGCCGGAGCTTGAAGAAATGTTAGAGAACCCTGAAACGATGGGCGTATCTGCATCGCAAGCAGAGGCATTGAATGAGGAAGCGGACGAAGATTTCGATTCATTTTTGGAAAGCCTGAATCTTGAAACCTTTGAGATGACGCAGGCCATTGACGAAAATAACCATGTTGTCTATGACACCGGCGTCATTGATGTAAGCTTCGAGGATGAGGAAGCCGGCACGATGTCGTTTGGCGTGGATTATGACATGGCGATGGACAACTTCAATGAAGACGTCACGTTTGAGTACGGCCTGCCGGAAAGTGATGACGACATCATTACGGAAGAGGAAATGATGGAATGGCAGGAAGAGCAGATGGAAGAAACGGAAGATGAGTTCGGGGACGTAGAGGAGATGGACCCTGAGGAAAAGGAAAATGTAGAAGAAGAGGAATAATCGGTTTAAAAAAACCGTCTGTGCTGGTTAGGCACGGGCGGCTTTTTTGTCCTGTGTGGCATGGTTTCTAGTTGGGATTGTCTTTCGTATTGGCTGGTTTTTCTGCTTTAAGAAAGCCAATAAGCAGGCCGATGGAAACAACCGTTCCGACGACCGGAGCGATAATGTCTCCAGCTTTCGGATCTTCGGTGCCAAAAAAGGAACCGAAGGCCGTGATAAAGATAAAAGCGACTGCGGCGATCAGGATATATTTCATGATTGTGCCTCCTTATCCGTTACTCTTCTGCGTCCTGCAGTGCGAAGAAAAGATCAGTTTCAGCAGCGACGGTGTCTCCTACTCTCGCAATACCGCGGCCTTTCCCGATTTTTCCTCGCAGGCGGCTGATTTCTACTTCGAGTGTCAGCTGGTCACCAGGCTTCACCTGGGACTTGAAGCGGCATTTTTCAATTCCGGCAAAGAGAGCAATCTTACCTTTATTCTCTTCCACCTGGAGAATGGCGACTGCGCCTGTCTGTGCCAGTGCTTCAATGATAAGTACGCCCGGCATGACGGGATAATCCGGGAAGTGACCGTTGAAAAAGTCCTCGTTGGCCGAAACATTTTTCAGTCCGACAGCGCGCTTGCCTACCTCGAGCTCGGTGATGCGGTCGATAAGCAGAAATGGATAGCGGTGCGGGATAATCTCTTTAATTTCTTCTATTGATAGCATGGGGATGATTCCTCCTTATGTAGTGTGCTTGCGTGTACGGTTTTCATTCATATGGCGTGCCGGATTGTGAAGGCGATGGCTGATATAGATGTTTCCGCTGCGGAGCGGGGACTTTCACACTCTTGCTGGGGCGGTTTCCCCGTTTCCGCGGGTGGTTTCCACCGCTGCGCAGTGCGTTTCACGTGTTACAGAGCGCGTTTCCTCCGCGCGGGGTCCTTTTCGTTCCCAGCAGGCACTTTTCCCGCCCGCGGGCCGCGTTTCCACCGAAGCGAGACGATTTCCCCTGACAAGTCAGGGTTTCCCCCAATGTGGGGACTTTTCCACTCTTGCTCCGGCGTTTCCCCATTTCCGCGGGTGGTTTCCACTGGTGAGCGGTGGGTTTCACGCATTCCCGTGCGCGTTTCCTCCGCGCGCGGCTCTTTTCGTTTCCAGCAGGCACTTTTCCCGCCCGCGGGCCGCGTTTCCACCGAAGCGAGACGATTTCCACTGCCATATGAAGGTTTCCCCCAATGCGGGGACTTTTCCACTCTTGCTCCGGCGTTTCCCCGTTTCCGCGGGTGGTTTCCACCGCTGCGCAGTGCGTTTCACGTGTTACAGAGCGCGTTTCCTCCGCGCGGGGTCCTTTTCGTTCCCAGCAGGCATTTTTCCCGCTCCCGAGCCACGTTTCCACCGAAGCAGTCCACCAGACCATGCAAAAAAGGGCTGTCTGACATAGACAGCCCGCTTTGGATTATTCGCCATGCATAAAATCGAAGAGGCTGTCCCAGGAGCCCGGGCTCATCACGCGAAAGATGGAATCGCCGTCTCCGATGATGGAATAGCCTACGATCAGGCCTGCGAGAATGCTGATCAGCAGACAGGCTGATATAACGAGCAGTCTGGCCCATATGGGAATAAGGCGGACTCGTTCGCCTTTCAGTCGTTGGAATAAAGAGGGCTTCTTTTCTTCCTGCTGTGCTGCTTCTTTCTCTTCCCGCTTTTCCTGCCTTGTATGCGGCTCTTTATTCGTCATAACGAGGTCTCCATTTTTACAGTGGCGGAGCTTGTTATCCGCGGATACTGTTAATCAAGCCCATCATTTGGTCCCCCTGGCTGAGAGCCCTTGAATTAAAGGAATAACTGCGCTGAGCTGTAGTCAGATCGGTCATTTCTTTTGATAAATCCACATTGGATTGTTCTAAGGATCCTTGGATGATGCGACTGTTTTCACCTGCTACAAACTCTATCACATCCGCTTCCTCCAAATCAAGAGCTTCGAGGTCCGGAAGGCGGAAATTGCTGCCTCCGACTGCTTCGAGAAGCTGCGGTTTAGTGGCGCGGGCAAGTTCAATCTGGCCGATCTCAGCTTCCTCCCCATCCACTTCCGCGGTCAACGTGCCGTCATCTGCGAGTTGAAAATTGCTTGCGGTGCCGGGTACGTTCATTCTTTCGCCGTCATTGTTAAGAAGATAGTCTCCCTCATTATTGACGAGCGTCCAGGTGTCCGGGTTGTCCGGATTTTCCGTTAAATAAAAGGAGCCGTCTCTCGTATACTGAGTTTCTGCTTCCCCTTGATTGTTCATGGACTCTACCTGGAAAAAATAGCCCTTTTCGGTTAATGCAAAATCAAGATCGCGTCCGGTCTCCTGCAGAGATCCGTGCTCTAGGCGGAGCGCTGTCTGCGCGATGGCAGCTCCTGCACCGGAGCGGAGACCGAGCGGTGTCAGGCGGCCGGCTTCAGTGTTCGGAGCTGTATTATTGTTCATTTGCTGGAACAACAGCTCCGAGAAGCTTGCTTCCCTCCGCTTGTAGCCGGTCCGGTTCGTATTCGCGAGATTGTTGGAGATACCGTCCATCTGCTGCTGGATCTGCCCCATCGTGTTTGCCGATGAAATCATAGATGAATACATGGTGTTCCTCCCTTACTTTCCTTTGTCCCTGCACCTTTAGCCGAGTCTTCCGATTTCATTTACCGCCCGCTCCATGCTCTGGTCATACGTTTGCAGCATACGCTGATTCGATTCAAAGACGCGGTACGCATTCATCAATTTCGTCATCGTCTGGTTAGCATCCACGTTCGAACGTTCAATAAAGCCCTGACTGAGGGAGAAGTCAATGTCCTCGTTGCCGACAGCACTTGGAAGCTCCTCTTCCTCCCCTTCCGGCCGCAGCAGTCCGCTGCCTTCTTTTACAAGATCATTGGCGTTCTCAGCGTAAGCGACTTCGATCTGGCCGACAACGGCGCCGTCTTCATCAGTTACCGCTCCGTCTTCTGCCACAGTGAAATTCTCATTGCCTACGTCAAGCGGCTCTCCATTCGTGCCGAGTATGTAATAACCGTCACTTGTCGTTAAAAACCCTTCGCCGTCCACCGTAAAATTCGCATTCCGGGTGTAGCGGGCTTCGCCGTCCTCGTTGGAGGTAGTATAAAAAAGCGCCCCTGCTTCTCCCTCTTCGTTTTCCGGAAGAGTTACCTGAAGGAGCGCCACATCCGTCGCATTTCCGGTTTCCTGCAGATCACCCTGCGCGAAATTCTGGGTGCGCTCCTGCATATAGACTCCTGTGGCCATACTTCCGATTTGATTGCTGCGTCCAGGCTGGTTGTTCGCACCCTGGGCCTGCATCAAAAGCTCAGGAAACGTCCGCACGGAGGCCTGATCGGCTTTATAGCCGGGGGTATTGATATTGGCAAGGTTATCATTCAACATTTCAGTGCGGCGCTGCTGCGTTAACATGCCGCTTGCTGCACCGTAAAATCCTCTCAGCATCCAGGATCCTCCTCTATAATAAATAGACTCTCAGTATTCAATAACTGTTCATCATTTAATTTTTTTACAGATTCATTTTCCAGCTGCGCGGACAGGAGATCCGTTATTCTTTCAAATTTTGCTCTTTTTGAATGCTTGGCGGACATCCGGTAGGGCTATTTGCCTAAATGGTGGAGAAATTGGCTCTCCTATTGGCTATTAACGGAACGCATGTCCGGCAAATCCGTAAAACGGGCTGTTTGAAGAAAATAGCGGAACCAGTGTCCGCAGACCCTGCCGCCGTTGCTTCTCAGCCATCACTTCCACAAAAAAGTTAGTAATGTTGAGAAATATAGTTTAGTTATTCCGGGAGTCTAGGACGGACGGTTATACTTTTACTTTTTTGTTTGTCATTTTATCGAGATTTTCTAAAATAATGCCGGTGCCTTTTGCTACGCAGAGCATCGGGTCCTCGGCGATCATGACCGGGACTCTCAGCTCATCGGCCAGCAGCTCGTCGATGCCGTTCAAAAGCGCACCGCCTCCGGTTAAGATAACGCCGCGGTCAATAATGTCTGCAGAGAGCTCCGGCGGGGTCAGTTCAAGCACATTTCTTGCTGCCTGCACGATATGGCTGACTGATTCGGCCAGCGCTTCCTGAATTTCATCTGAGGTTATGTGAATGGTCTTTGGAAGGCCCTGGATCATGTCACGCCCGCGGATATCGATCGCCTCGCTGCGTCCGCCCGGAGCGACGGTGGCTACTTCTTTTTTAATTCTATCGGCCGTATGCTCCCCGATTAACAGCTTAAATTTCTTCTTGATGTAATTCATGATGTCGTAGTTGAACTGGTCTCCTGCGATCTTAATAGAAGAAGCCGTGACGATGTCCCCCATGGACAGCACGGCTACATCGGTGGTGCCTCCCCCGATATCAACGACCATGTTGCCGCTTGGCTGAAAGATATCCATGCCGGCTCCGATAGCTGCCACTTTGGGCTCCTCTTCGATAAAGACATTTTTACTGCCGCTCTTTTCTGCCGCTTCAATAATCGCTTTCTGCTCGACCGACGTAATATTGGTCGGGCAGCAGATCAAGATGCGCGGTTTGGACACCATGCTTTTCGCGTTCACCTTCGTTAAAAAATGCTTCAGCATGGCTTCTGTCTGGTCAAAATCCGCGATCACTCCGTCTTTGAGCGGCCGGAGCGCTACAATATTACCCGGTGTGCGCCCTACCATGCGGAATGCTTCCTGGCCGACCGCCATGACGGTGCCGGACTTTTTTTCAAGTGCGACGACCGATGGCTCGTCCAGAACGACCCCCTGGCCTTTAATATGTATCAGAATATTAGCTGTTCCCAAGTCAATCCCGATATCTCTGCTGAACATGCTGTCATACCCCCTTCGTTAGTAGCGCATCGCGCTAAATTTCCCGTTTTTTCGACAATTTGTAAGCCTTATTTCACGAGTCATAAGTCTCTAATATGACATTTTACCACAAACTTTTCCGCATCGGTATACATATATGAGGTTTTTTGATTCTGTTATTTTTTCCTGTCCGGGCTTTTGTATTCATCGGGGGGGGGTTTTTGGAGGAAAGTAGAAATGTTTAAAAAGGGGAGTCCCTCATTCGGGGCGCCCCTTTTCGTGTTCCAGAGACTCAGGGGCACGTTATAAGGAAGGCTCCGTCTTCATCTGCTGGCGGCTCTTCTTGTACTTAATCTTCGTTGCTTCCCCGCCGCGGAGATGACGGATGGATTTATGGTATTCAAGAATTGATTTTACCTCTTCTGCAAGCTCCGGGTTGATCGTCGGCAGTCTTTCTGTCAAGTCTTTATGAACTGTACTTTTGGAAACACCAAATTCTTTAGCGATCGTCCGGACTGTTTTGCGAGTATCCACAATATACCTTCCCATCTTGATTGTTCGTTCTTTGATGTAATCGTGCACACCACTCGCCTCCTACTCTCTTCTTGGTGAATTAGTACAGTTTATTATACGAGTCCGCCCGATATACCAAAAAGTCAGATAGGACAAGGGTTTTGTCGAGCAATACTGGAGAATACAAGATTTGTCGTTCCAAAAATAGTTATTTTGTAGTATGATAATAGTAACAGTTTGCATGGATTTTCACAGGAGGAGGTCGGAGAAAGCGGAACTATTTTCCTCTTACAATGTCATCTGGAGCTGGGTCATTTCGGGATTTTTCCTCTCTGTGATCAGTTGTATTTTTGGATTTTATGTGGTGCAGCGCCTGTCGCACTACCGTTTTTTGTACTCCGTGATTGTCGGCGGTGCACTCTGGCTCGTCCAGCTTTTCATTGTTTTGTCCCTTCATGCCCCGATGTCGCTTTCTGCCTCCTATTTTTTTGCCACGGCCTTCTTTTGTATTTTTGGTGCTCATATCTGTTTATCCACCGCTTTTAAAGAAAATGTTACGACCTCGCGCTATTTCTTAAGCGGCATCGGAATTGTTTTTTCCATTCTCGGGGTTGGTTATCTTGGTTTCTCCATTGCTTTCAGCTCCGTTCTGCAATGGAAGCCTTCACTGGTGACACTTGCGGTTTTAATTACGGCCGCGATTGCTTTTTTTATGCTTCGTTTCCTTCTTCAGCTCCGTGCGGAACGCAATAATCTCGCGACCAATCACTGGCTCTGGATCGGGGGCACGTGCTCCGGCATTACGCTGGCCGGCATTCCTTGCATCGTCATGATTTCCCTTTTGGAAAACAGTATTATTTCCATGAATGGCGGGATTACCCACTTTATTTTTCCGTTTACTATAATACTTGGCGCTGCCCTATTACTGAGTTTTGTGCCGGATTTGTTCGCAGAGGCCCGCCACAGCTTTCATCTCAATAAATTACTTGAAAATGAAGTAATGTACCGGTCGCTGTTTGACCATAATCCGGATGCGGTGTTTGAAGTGGATGAGGACGGCTGTTTTACGAATGTCAATAAAGGAGCTGAGATACTTACCGGCTTTACGGAAAAAGAATTATTAGAGAAGCATTTCACTTATTTATTTTCCCCGGAGGACAAGGACGAGGCGAAAAAGCGGTTTCAACGGAATTTATCCGGGCATCCGGATGAGCATTTTACGAAGGTCACGGTGAAGGAAGGAATGGAATTGGACCTGCGCATTACGGCAGTCCCGATTGTGATTCGGGGAAAGGTGAAAGGGCTGTATGCGATCGCAAAGAATATTTCCGGAGAAAAAGAAAATGCGCGGCGCATTCATTATATGGCGTATCACGATGCGCTGACCGGCCTGGGTAACCGGCGCTCGATGTTTGAACAGATGGAAGTGCTGGAGAATGAAGGGGCGCTGTATTGTCTTGTGTTAATCGATTTTGACCGCTTTAAACGGGCGAATGATCTGTACGGTCATCCGTTCGGAGATAAGCTGCTGAAGGAAACGGCAGAGCGGCTGCAGCAGCTGCTTCGGGATAGAGAGGGAGCGGCATACCGGTTCGGGGGAGATGAATTTGCCATCTTGTTAACAGAAGCAGAACGCGAAGGACGGTCGTTTGATGAAGAGCTGCTGGCGTCGTTTCAGAATCCGCTTTCTGTCGATGGCCGCACCTATATGCTGACACCGAGCGCCGGGGTGGCATGCTACCCTCGTGACGGAGCAGAAGCTGAATTGATTCTTCATTATGCCGACCTTGCCCTTTATTATGTAAAAGAAAATGGCAGAAACGGCATCCACCATTTTCAGCCCGCGATGAAAGAGGAGGCTATTGTCCAGGGCCGGACGAAAAGCCGGTAGAAAGATTGCATCGGGTCTCGCGCTTTTACTACCCATCAATGAAAAGGAGCGGTTTTGCCGTTATCGCTTCGGATCGCTTCCATCAGTCCGCCGAGCGTCTCTTTGCCGCGTCCGTTCATGTGGGAAAGCAGCTCCACGAATAAGTGAGCGGTCGTCAGCGCATCCCCGAGTGCGGTGTGACGCTCAAACATTTTCGAGCCAAACTGCCTCGCATAATGGGACAGGTCACGCATGTCCCACGACGGGTTTAAATAGCCGATCATATCAAGCGTATCGATGGAGATCGGTTCTTCAAACGTATATTTCCAGCGCTGCAGCTCTTTTTTAAGGACGAGCTCATCAAAGGCAAGGTAGTGGCCGACCCAGCCGCAGCTTTCATTTTCTTCAATGAAAGCAAAAAGGTCTTCAATCGCATCAAGCGCATGAGGCGCTTTTTTTACCATTTCCTGTCGAATGCCGGTGAGGTTTGTTATTTCCCGGGGAATATCGCGGTTCGGATTGACGTACGTATGATAGGTGCGGTCCGTTACTTCGAGGCCTTCTACCTGCACGGCACCGATTTCAATCAAACGATCCCTGCTTCCGATCGCAAAGCCTGTCGTTTCCGTATCGTACACAGTAAAGCTCATTTCCTTTAATGGTGTGTTCAGCGGCATCTGGTTATTAAGCTGGTAATGGAGACTCTTCTTTTTCCAAAACATCATGGCTGTTCCCGCTCCTTTAGCTCATCATTCCGTAAGCACTCACCGCTTTATTCTGAAGAGCCCGTACCGTCTTCAATGCGATCATCAGCTCTTCCTTGTCGCGGGATCTCATCTGTGTGAATTTAATTTCACTCGTATTCTGTTCTCCTCTTGTGTAACGATTCCATGATTGCTCGACCCTGATTTTTAAAATAATTTCATAAGCGAAGGTAAGGTCATCCATAAAGCTTTCTGTGATTACACCGTTTTCCTTTAACTCTTCTGCCATTTCAAGAGGCGTTCCGCCATAAATTCCGGAATGAGCAGCGAGAATCTGCAGGGAATGGTGAAAAGGGAACAGGGCGTGCTTTTTTATATCGATTCCCTCTTTTTTCACACGGAACAACGCGCGGATTGGATGGTCCAGCGTAGGCACCGGTGAATTTTTTTCCTGTTCTGCCGCCCGGAATAAGAAGATCCGCGACTTTTCGAACTGAGTGCGGACCATATCCACGAAACTGTCCTTTAACTCCTCGTCTCCGCAAAGAAAACGGAAGGCAAGAAAATTGTGGCCAAGCAGGATGTTATCGTTGGTGGCACGGAGTCCCCACGTCCGCAGGCGCTCGCTCCAATGGGTAATCGTTCCTCTCCAGTTGGTTTCACTTGCCATCATGTTGCCGTCACAGCGTTTATAGCCGGCGCGCTCAAGCCAGAGCACGATTTCATTGCCGAGCGCCCGGAAATAACTTTCTGCCTTTTCCCTGTCCTCTTCCCTGTCAGGGTCGCCGTAAACGAGAAAGTGATCCTGGTCGGTGAGCATGAACTGCTCGGCTCTTCCACCGCTTCCCATTAAGAAAAAGGCGTAAGGGAGCGGAGGGGGGCCGTATTTTTCCCGGACCTTTTCCTCAGCAAGATCGACACAGTGCCGCATCAGCCGGTCGTACAGTTTCGTGACGATCTCAAGCGTGTGCCTTGTCGGAATGTCGTCATGTAGAAGATTGGCGAGGATGTCATAAATCGCGTTTTTAACGTCCGGAAGGGTGCTTTCATCAGACCCCTCAATTTCGTGGAGTACGTCAAACTTCCCGCGATTTTTCTTTTTAAGGAGATCCGACAGCGTGACCATCCCGACAACCCGGCCGGGCCGGTATTCATCAACGACCGGCAGATGCTTGACGCCGTTCAATAAAATCGTTGCCATCGCTTCATAATAGTATTCGTTTTTCGTGATCGTAAATGGTTTGTCGGTCATGACCGCCTCGGCGCTCCCACTTTCGGAAGTTCCGGCTGCGACCACGCGCTGCACGAGGTCTTTTTCCGTAATAATACCGGCAAGCGAGCCATCCTCGTTAACGACGACGACTGAGCTGGAATTTCGTTCGACCATGATGCCTGCCACATCCTGGACTGGTGAGTCTCTGTCTATCAGTACAGGCGGCGAGGTCATGAAATCCTGGACGCGCTGGATAAAGGGATCGCTTTCGCCCCACTGACTGGCCAGATGAACCTGCTCGGCGAGAGAAGCATAAATGTCGCGGAGACGGACGGCCACATGGCGGAGAACGTAATCTCTGACTTCCTCCTGGTGCCAGCGTGCTTCCATTACTTCATAAGGCACATGCAGGCAGACAGCTTCCTCGACGGCGCGCACCTCCACGGTATAGGAATGCTCATGGTGGGACGGTTCCCCGAGAAAATCTGCAAGACTGGAAAATCCGATTATTTCCCCGGCCTCCAGCACTTCCAGCACCTCATGATCGCGGTTTTTGTCTGCAAGCACATATACCTCTGTCACCCCTTTTAATATAAGGAGAAGACCATTGCGCGGACTCTGCGAGTAGAGAAGCCGTTCTTTTTTCTTATAGGTTTTTACTGTGCACTTTTTTAATAAATCACCAAATTCAGCGGCAGTTGCGCCGCTGAATAATGGGTGATTTTTGATCTGCTGTTCGTACTGCTTACTTTCCTGTTCCATCGTTCATCCATACCTCGCCATCTTTGTACGTCATTTGTTCTGGATAGCGTAAGTCTGTAACATCGTCCTGCAGATGCTGCGCCGGCGGCGGTGTCATTTTCGATACAATCACGCAGGTTAAGAAGTTCAGTGGAACCCCGATAAGTCCTGCCCCTGTATCTTGAATTCCAAATAAGCTGATGCCGCTGAGCGCGAGAAAAATGTAACCGAGCGTACAACCGAGACCAACAAGCATACCTGCGACCGCGCCCTGTTTATTCATGCGCTTCCACCAGACACCGAGGAATAATACTGGGAAGAAGGTACCTCCGGCAAGAGCAAATGCCCAGGCAACTATCTGGGTGATAACCCCCGGCGGATCCAGCGCCACGAGTCCGGCAACAATTGTTGCGATGACAATGGAAATCCGGCCGGCATTCAAACGTTTCTTGTCTGTAGCGTCCGGCTTTAACAAGCGGTAATAAATATCATGAGCGAACGATGACGAAATCGTAATCAGCAGTCCGCCTGCGGTCGATAACGCGGCAGCCATCGCACCGGCAGCTGTCAGACCAATGACGAACATGCCGAGGTTAGCAATTTCCGGGGTCGCCATCACGACCATATCATTGCCGACTGTCATCTCTGTCCAGTCGAGTACCCCGTCGCCATCAGTGTCCGCAAGCTCGAGCAGTCCTGTATTTACCCAGGAATTTATCCAATTGGGCAGCTCGTCCATCGGCTGGCCGGCTACCTGTGTCATTAAAATAAACCGGGAAAATGCTGCATAGGCTGGCGCGGACAGATAAAGCAGTCCGATAAACAAGAGAGCCCATGCCCCGCTCCAGCGTGCTGCTTTCATTGTCGCTACTGTATAAAAGCGGACAATAACGTGCGGAAGGGCGGACGTTCCGACCATGAGTGTAAACAGAAGGGCGATAAACTGCGATTTATCACTTTCTGCAAACGGTGCAAAGTACTCCGATAATCCAAGCTCTCGATCAATGGCTCCTATCTCATCGACTACATTTCCGTACGTGAGCCATGGCAGTGCATTTCCTGTAACCTGAAATGACATAAACACAATGGGAATAATATAGGCGATAATTAAAATAATGTACTGAGCTACCTGGGTCCAGGTGACCCCTTTCATCCCGCCGAGTGTGGCGTAGATCGCAATGATAACAACCCCGATCATCGTCCCATATGTAGCTGGGATGCTGAAAAGCCGCCCTATGACGACGCCGGAACCGGAGAGCTGTCCAATAATGTAAGTAAAGCTGATAATGATCGTTGCAATCGCGGCAATAAGACGGGCCACGTTGCTGTCGAACCGGTCACCGATAAATTCCGGAACCGTAAAGCGTCCGTATTTCCGAAGCTGTGGCGCCAGTAAGAACGTCAGCAGCAAATAACCGCCGGTCCACCCCATAATGTAGGCGAGACCATCGTAGCCGAGGGCAAGTACGGTACCGGCCATCCCGATAAAGGACGCGGCACTCATCCAGTCCCCGCCGATCGCCATCCCGTTCCAGATTGGCGGAATACCACGGCTGGCTACATAAAAATCGGAAGTAACCTTTGCTCTGTTATACGCAGCAATGAAAATGTATAGAGCGAAGGTTGCTGCTATGAGCCCAACCGATACAAGTGTTTGTAAATCCAAGGAAATCTCCTCCCTGCTATTTATTCTGTAACAATGTTTACTAGATAGAAATCATATTGACTGCCTTAATGATCAGCTGTTTTCCCTCCACTGATTCTCGAATTGGCCTCATCGTCAATGCCAAATTTCTTATCGATCTTGTCACTGAGAATGGCGTTTAGGAACAAGCAGATGATAAAGACGACAACTGCACCCTGCGAGCCCATGTAATAATGAAATTCAACTCCCATAAACTTAAATTGCGAGAAAAATTCAGCAAAAGCCACGACTCCAAAGGAAACGAGAAATCCAATCGAAAGAAAAATGACAATTAAACGGGTCCTTGCTTTGAAATATGCGTCAGCTGTTGCTTTGTCCACCTTTTTCACAGTATCATTCACCTCCATAAATATTGAACGGAACAATGTTCATGTCATGAAGCGGTTCTGAATCCGGACTCACCTCCTTGACGAAGTACATTTTGAAATCGCTTTCAAAAATAATTTGAAAGAACAGGCTTGTCAGTTATGTGACAAGTCCGGCCGGGCGCGGTACTCCATCTGCTTACAATCCTTGCATATCTTCACCGGCGCTTTTTTTCCGGCGAGAATAATATTCATTAAAATGATTCCCGGAGTAAACAAATAAAAAACCGAATGGAACAAAAAGCCGAGAAGCACTGCTGTAACGAGCGGAAGGCTCGACATGAAAAAGACGTAACGCCATTTTGTCATCAGGACGACGTTTCTGCTTCCACAGCTGTTGCAGGTGAATCCGGCTGATGTGTCTGCCATGAGGAGCTCTCCTTTGACGTGTACTTATTTCAGACTGAATACGAACTGCACGGTTTCCCAGAACGGGAGCGGCACCATGGCCATCGCAATTACCATATACACCGCCATCGCAGCAAACGGCGACAGCAGAAAGAGCGGCTTCTTATACTTGATCGTAATAAAAATTCCGGCAGCAGCCATGACCCAGAAAATGATTAATGCTGTCATATGCATTCCCTCCTGATTGATCAGACCGGCTCGTCGGTCTCTACCTAAGATAACGTTTACATGACCAATAAATCAAGTGAAAATTAATTAGGGTTTCAAAGTTTGTACTAATAACTGTTTAAGTTTCATCTGAGCATTTATGACTATTGTTATAATACACATTATTTCAAATCTTCTGATACACCGTCAACCGATATGGGTAAATAATTTAAAATAATTCTTTTTTAGCTGTGGATATTGTGGATAACTGCAGAACAGCAGGGTTAATGCAGGGATATGGTGAACGCAAAAAAACAGCCCCTCTATTTCCAGATAAGGGCTGTTTATGGTAATTATTCGTTATCTTTCTTGTCTTTCTGGTCTTCCTGGTCTTCCTGGTCTTCCTTCTCATCTTCAGACTTGGAATCTTCGTCTGCAGCGTCTTCGTCAGCTGTTTCACCTTTATCTTCGCCTTCTTCGCTTTCATCGCCGTCCATAATTGGGAATTCTCCAAGAGAGGATTCCTCTTCAGATGGCTCTTCCGCAGCTTCCTTCTGCTGGGCGCGGAGATCTTCAAGCTTTTGATGGAACGCATCAGACGGATTTAACGGCTCTCCGTCAAGTCTTACTTCAAAATGGGCATGAACACCTGCGTCTTTGTTATAAAGGTTGCGTGCTGCTTCTCCGATAACAGAGTCTTGAGTCACGGTGTCGCCTTCTTCCACCTGCAGCTTTTCGAGACTGCTGTAGGAGGTCACCAGATCATTTTCATGCTTCACATCGACAACATAACCGAGTACTTCATCTTTTTCAGCCTTGACTACTTCACCTGTAGCTGCTGCAGTTACTTCGAATGCTTCCCCATCCGGCTGCGCCAGATCGATACCTTTGTTTTGGTAGTACATATTATTATAGTATACGAGAGCATCCTGCTGTTCTTCTGCTGTGGCGTCATGGTCGTAGTAATACCCGATAATCTCTACGCTCTCTTCATCGGCGACAGGCATTTGCAGTGATTCATTTTGTCCGGCGGTACGGATAGCATCCTCATTTTCATTTCCTTGGCCAGCGTCTTCGTTATATTCTCCATCCATTGGGATCCCATCTTCAGCCTGGTCAGTTCCGGACGGACTTTGAATGGCAAAATACGTTCCGAGAATTACTGCACAAGCGGATAGATAAGCTGCAGGCCAGAACCATTTTTTCCTGACAACCTGATCCCATTTGCTGCCGCCGCTGCGAGTTTCACGGTCAGCAGATTTTTGTTTTTCTTCATCTTTCATTTGATCATCACCTCAGCACCCATTTTGATCAGGTGAGAGGAAAAATATACCTTCTTCTGAAAAATTTTCTTAAATTATCAGAAAAAAATATCTATTTGGCTTTGTGCGGCCGGTTAAATGCTTGATATTTCGACTCCTTTGAAGTAATGATTAACGATATCACGGTAGCTTCGTCCTTCCTTCGCCATGCCGTCAGCTCCGTACTGACTCATGCCAACGCCGTGCCCCCAGCCTTTTGTTTTGAAAATAAAATCAGAGCCGGACCGTTCAATTTCAAAATCACTCGAGTCAAGCCCAAGCACTTCCCGCACCTCACGCCCGGCGAACGTCTCGCCGCCGATCGTCCACTGTGCTACTCTCCTGCCGTCCGTTCTTCCTGAGACCTCGCCTGTCTCGCCCTCTGCGATGGAGACTCCAAGCAGACTCCCCACCTCCGCTGCCGAGATCCGCTTCTCGTTTGCATACCTTGGTGAGGTTGTGTCCCATGGACTTTCCACACTTTTTAAGTAAGGAACCGGATTTGCCCAATAGTCCTCTGCATTTTCCGTGTATCCATTACTTGTTGAAAAAAATGCAGCGGTAATCGGTTCGCCTTCATATGTCAGTACTTCCCCTTCTGTGGCGCTCACCGCTTCTTTCACGCGTTCCATTTTCCATTCATATTCGTCTCCCCAGTTTTCCTTCAGCTCTTCCTCATTTTGATATACCTGATGCATCTGCGTATCGGTGACGAGCGCATCTTCCGGCAGGTCAATATCTGAAGGAGCTGCCAGCTGCCGCGCCGCATACGTCCGTGCAGCGAGCGCCTGCGCCTTTAACGCTTCGAGTTCAAATTCCGCCGGCATCTCAGAAGCCACCACTCCGATCACATACTCTTCGATTCCCAGCGTCTCTACCGTCTCCGTCCTGCTTCGAAACACAGGAATTGAAACATCACTGCCGGATTGTTCTTCTGTGTCCTGTACGGTTAAAGAGGAGCCTTCCTGCACGCCTCCGCTCAAAAACGCCTTGTCCTCCTCATTGCCAAAGTATGTGACAAAGAGAACAGGAATTGCTACAAATAGAGCAATGCTCAGGAGCGAAAAGATGATTATTTTTTTCATTCACACAGCTCCTTCAATAAAAAATCACTGTCGTCTGTTTGGCAGTGCTGATTTATTTTTATGAAGGAGGTGTGTGGTTTATGATGAAGGATTGGACAAGAATCTGCACGCAGTACAGTTTCCTGGATTCCACCACTACGGGCTGATTTCCACCGTACCGATTGCGGTTTCCACCTCAGACCTGCGATATCCACCGTTCCGCTTGCTTTTCACGCTGTACGGGGCACTTTTCCCGTGATGCTGGCTGCGTTTTCACCGTGCCCGATGGTTTTTCCACGGATCAGCAAGTCATATCCCCTGTACTTCTCCCTTTTCCACGCTTCCGACCTCTTTTCCACTGCATCTGGCTGATTTCCACCGCACCAATCCGTTTTCCACTACCACCCAAAAAAAAGAAGACCGGGGGAGAATCCCCGGCCTTCTTCTTTGTTATATAAAATAATTATTACTTGCTTGCGGTACGATAGTTAAATACTTCGCTTGTGGCTGCAACTTCATCAAGCTCACGGACACGTTCTACGCGGGCGCCCAGTGCCTGTAGTTTTTCATGGAAGTTCACATAACCCCGATCGAGATGGCGAAGCTCTGTAACAGTAGTTTCTCCCTCTGCCACGAGTCCGGCAAGAATTAATGCCGCGCCGGCACGAAGATCAGTGGCTGCGACTTCGGCTCCCTGTAAACGCACAGGACCCGTTACAATCGCTGCTCTGCTTTCGATCTTAATATCTGCATTCATGCGGCGGAATTCCTCCACGTGCATGAAACGATTTTCAAATACAGTTTCCGTAATGACGGCTGTTCCTTTTGCCTGAGTCAGCAGGGCCATAAACTGCGCCTGCATATCAGTAGGAAATCCTGGGTGAGGCATAGTTTTCACATCTACGGGCCGGAGGATGTCGGGTCCGGTTACCATCATGCCATTATCATGCTCCTCGATGACAACACCCATCTCGCGCATTTTAGCAACAAGCGGGCGAAGGTGCTCATGAAGTGCGCCTTCTACAAATACTTCCCCACGGGTAATCGCAGCTGCAATCATAAACGTGCCAGCTTCAATTCGGTCCGGAATAATGTTGTGGACCGCTCCGTGCATGCTTTCGACTCCTTCAATACGGATCGTGCCGGTACCGGCTCCGCGGACCTTTGCTCCCATCGCATTCAAGTAGTTAGCTAAATCTACGATTTCAGGTTCTTCGGCGACATTTTCCAGGATGGTTGTTCCGTCCGCAAGAGCCGCTGCCATCATGATATTTTCCGTCGCTCCGACGCTTGGAAAATCAAGATAAATTCTTGCTCCCTGCAAGCGGCCGTTTACCCGGGCTTCGATATATCCGTTGCCAATTTCTACTTTAGCTCCCATCGCTTCAAAGCCTTTTAAGTGCTGGTCAATCGGGCGGGATCCGATGGCGCATCCGCCAGGAAGAGCAATGTGCGCACGACCTTTTCTTGCAAGCAGCGGTCCCATCACAAGAAAAGATGCGCGCATTTTTCGTACATATTCAAACGGAGCGTCTGTGCCAAGTTCTCCACTGGCATCCGCAGTAAACACGCCGTCTTCATAAGAAACATCTGTATCAATATGAGCAAGAACATTTTTCATCGTATACACATCTGCTAAAGATGGTACGTCATAAATTGTACTTATACCTTCTTCCGCAAGAAGAGAGGCCGCGATGACAGGCAGGACAGCATTTTTTGCTCCCTCTGCTTTTACAGTGCCTTTAAGGCGCCTGCCTCCCCTAACTAAAATTTTATCCAACATATTCCCCTCCGAGTCCGATAGTGATCCTGATTTTGCGAAGTTGTTATATCCTGCATTTTTTTGAAGATCTCATATGATTTTCCACAATAAGGATGTGGAAGGCAGGAATTATCGCTTTGCTTTATAGGTATTCATGCGCTGACATAGGCGTTCCCTGTCCTCCATGGAAACGGGCGCCCATTCTCATGTCCACCGTTCTGTGCCATGTATAATACATTGTATTTTTAGAGATAGTAAGCTGTGATGATTAATATATTTTTGTGGTCCAAGCTACAATAAACTTAGTCGACGTTGTCATTGAAAGGTTACATTTTTTAAAAAATTTCTTTTCATCATTTCTGTTCAAATCGAGTTTCCCTGATTTCTCTAACTTAAAACTAACTACGACATAATTCGTCCAAATTCGACATTTCCAGACCGAAAACTCTCTTATTCACATTTTCACCATTCTCAGAGCAGTCATACATGGAAGATTCGAACAGAGCGTTCATTCCATTATGTCTCAAAACAAATAACGGAGCATCAGTGATCCATCTAAATAGTCCATAAAAAAAGAAGTGACGAGCTGACTAATGGCAATCGTGAGAAGAATCATCAACATCTTTGCTTTTGGCCCTTCTGGATCACGGACGAACACATCAAACCGGAACGACTGCAGGCTCCACCAGACTACGATTAAAAAACCCAAACTTACAACGATATGTAGGACCGCCTCTTGTCCTTCAGGATTCATTCGCTCAACTCCAGTCCGAAAGCTATCATAGAGCATTTTTTGAAAATTGAGAAGAGACGTTTTTCCTAATGTTTCAAAATGACGCAATCTAAGTTACTATTCTAAAGGAAATATTAAAAAATTACTACAATTTTACAACATTTTTTGTGAAGTTTGTGTAAAATTTTTATTCACATGAAGCCATTAGGAAATGAAATGGGTATCAATCGCTGTTATTTCACTTTACCACATGTCAGTAATTATAAAACATTTAAATGGAATTGTCTGGATGTTTTTTTACAAAATTGTTACAAACGTGTTAATCTTTTTGATAATTAAAATTATTTATTAGCTCCTCTGTTGATGATTTCTATATGTAGAGCTCTTTCCGTTGCTTGTAATTTCATACTTTTCCACCGCACCGATCCGGTTTCCACCTCCTACCTGCGCTTTCCCCCTTTCAGCTTGCTTTTCCACGGGTACGGTCTTTTTTCTCGCTTCGCTTGATGTGTTTCCTCCACCGCTGCCGATGGCTTTTCCACCGCACGGAGCTGATTTCCACGCACCCGACGGCTTTTCCACCGTAGCACCGATCCGATATCCACCGACCAGCCACACAGCCACTCCCAAGCAAACACCTTTTTTTCCGGCAAAACCAAAAAAACTGCTCTGCAGCACAGCTGCAGAACAGAATTTTTTGTTACCTACGTTTATTGTCGGCCACTTCCAGTCTTGTATTGGCACGTCTAAGGGCAAGCTCGGCCCGTTTAAAGTCGATGTCTTCCTGCTTGGCACGGTTAAGACGCTCTTCGGCCCGCTTCTTTGCTTCAAGAGCGCGGTCAACGTCGATCTCCGACGGCTGTTCAGCCGATTCGGCCAAAATCGTTACTTTATCCGGACGGACTTCGATGAAACCGCCGCTTACAGATACAAGCTCGCGGCTTGAATCGTGCTTGAGGCGGACGGTGCCTACCGCAAGCGGTGCCACCATTGGAATGTGCCCTGGCAGAATACCAAGCTCCCCGCTCTGGGCGCGGACGCTTACCATGTTCACATCCCCTTCATAGACTGTGCCATCAGGAGTGACTACATTGACATTGATAGTCGACATGAAACATCCTCCTTAACAGCCTATGCTCTTAGGACATAGCCTTTGCTTTTTCAAGCACATCTTCGATCGGTCCGACGAGACGGAAGGCATCTTCCGGAACATCGTCATGCTTGCCTTCAAGAATCTCTTTGAAGCCGGAAATGGTGTCTTTTACTTGTACATAAGAGCCCGTTTGTCCTGTAAACTGCTCGGCCACGTGGAAGTTCTGGGATAAGAAGAACTGAATGCGGCGAGCACGGGATACGATAAGCTTATCTTCTTCAGAAAGCTCATCCATACCAAGGATGGCAATAATATCCTGAAGCTCGTTATATTTTTGAAGCGTCTGCTGAACCTGCTGGGCCACGTCATAGTGCTCTTCCCCGACGATTTCCGGAGAAAGTGCTCTGGATGTAGAAGCAAGTGGGTCCACCGCCGGGTAGATACCCATTTCTGTCAGCTTACGCTCAAGGTTTGTTGTTGCATCCAAGTGGGCAAACGCTGTTGCCGGAGCCGGGTCTGTGTAGTCATCGGCCGGTACGTAGATTGCCTGGATGGAAGTAACGGAACCTTTTTTCGTAGAGGTAATACGCTCCTGCAGCTGACCCATTTCTGTCGCAAGGGTCGGCTGATAACCAACCGCAGACGGCATCCGTCCGAGCAGGGCGGAAACCTCAGAACCTGCCTGGGTGAAACGGAAAATGTTATCTACGAAAAGAAGCACGTCCGCTCCGTCTACGTCACGGAAGTATTCTGCCATAGTCAAGCCTGTCAGGGCCACACGCATACGTGCGCCGGGCGGCTCGTTCATCTGGCCGAATACCATTGCCGTCTTTTTAATAACACCGGAATCGGTCATTTCGAAGAAAAGGTCGTTCCCTTCACGAGTACGCTCCCCCACACCGGCGAATACGGATATACCGCCGTGTTCCTGGGCGATGTTGTTGATAAGCTCCTGGATCAGTACCGTTTTCCCTACACCGGCACCACCGAACAGGCCGATTTTACCACCTTTAACGTAAGGGGCGAGCAGGTCAACAACTTTGATTCCTGTTTCGAGAATTTCCGTCTGGGTGGAAAGTTCATCGAATTCTGGAGCCTGGCGGTGAATCGGATCGCGCTTTGCATTTGCATCGATCGGATCCTCCAGGTCAATCGTTTCTCCGAGTACGTTAAATACCCGGCCTAATGTTACGTCACCAACAGGAACCGAAATCGGCCCTCCGGTGTTTACCACTTCTGTTCCACGCACGAGACCATCGGTAGAGCCCATGGCTACGGTACGGACAGCATCATCGCCAAGGTGCAGCGCTACTTCAAGTGTAACGTTCACTTCTGCTGAACCGTCGGCCTGTGCTGGCTGAGAAACAGTAAGCGCGTTATTCAACTCAGGTAACTGGCCGCTTGGAAACTTAACGTCTACAACCGGACCCATAATCTGAGTGACACGTCCATTGTTCATTATTTACCCTCCTAACTAAGTTCTGAAAAAACGTTCGCAGGCTATTAATCAAGTGCAGCAGCGCCGCCGACAATCTCAGTAATTTCCTGAGTGATGGCTGCCTGTCTGGCACGGTTAAACGATAAGGTTAAGTCATCGATAAGACCGGATGCGTTATCAGTGGCAGCACTCATTGCGGTCATTCTGGCTCCGAACTCACTTGCTTTGGCATCCAGGAGCGCTCCGTAAATTAAGCTCTCTGCATATTGCGGGAGCAGCTGTTCGAGGATGGCTTCTTCGGACGGTTCATATTCATAGGATGCCGATGATTTTGCCTCTTCCTCATTAAGCTCCGTCAGCGGCAGCAGCTTCGTTTCTGTTTCTACCTGCTGAATCGGGCTGACAAAATGGTTGTGCCACATGTAAAGCTGATCAATCTCTTCTTCTTCGTACATATTCACCGCAAGGCGGGTGACATTCTTGATGTCGTTGAAGGAAGGCTGATCAGACAGGCCGGTCACTTCGTCGAAGATTGGAATGCCTCGTCTCTTTAAAAGGTCCCGTCCGATACGTCCGAGCACTATCACACCATATTCATCATTCGAGGAATGCCGCTGTTGAATGGCATCGACAAAGGCACGCATCAGCCCGGCGTTGTAACCGCCGACCAGTCCGCTGTCCGACGTGATCATGACGTAAGCGGTCTTCTTTACTTCCCGCTGCTCAAGCATCGGGTGAGAAGCGCCGGAATTTCCGGAGGCAATGCCTGCCACTACTTCACGAATCTTTTTTGTATACGGCTCGTAAGCCTGAGCGTTATTCTGGGCACGGTTCAGCTTGGAGGCTGATACCATTTCCATCGCTTTTGTAATCTGTTTTGTTTTCTTCGTGGAATTGATCCTCGTTTTTATTTCTCGTAATGAGGCCATCTTTTCTCACCACCTTTTTGACACAGGGCAAAGAAAGACGCAGTTACGCCTGTCTCTGCTTGTGTCCGGCTGTTGAATCTATATTATTGAGATACGTTAAAAGACTTTTTGAATGTATCGATTGCGCTTCTGAACTCAGACTCTTCCGGAAGATTTCCTGTTTCACGGATGCCGTCAAGAAGCTCCTTGTGGCTCGAATCAAGATAGGCAAACAGCTCTGATTCAAAACGCTGTACGTCTGCCACTGGAATGTCGTCAAGGTAGCCTTTTGTCAGCGCAAAGATGATTGCGACCTGCTTTTCTACACGCTGCGGCTGGTTTAATCCCTGCTTAAGGGCTTCTACTGTGCGGGCACCACGGTTCAGCTTCGCCTGTGTAGCTTTATCGAGGTCCGAACCAAACTGGGCAAATGCTTCAAGCTCACGGTAGGCAGCCAGGTCAAGACGGAGCGTACCGGATACTTTCTTCATTGCTTTGATCTGGGCGGAACCACCAACACGGGATACGGAAATACCCGGGTTAACCGCTGGACGCACCCCGGAATAGAACAGGTCGGACTGAAGGAAAATCTGTCCGTCTGTGATCGAGATAACGTTTGTCGGAATGTATGCTGATACGTCCCCTGCCTGTGTTTCGATGAATGGAAGGGCTGTAAGAGAGCCGCCGCCTTTATCATCGCTCAGCTTGGCGGAACGCTCAAGCAGACGGGAGTGAAGGTAGAAAACATCCCCTGGGAATGCTTCCCGGCCCGGCGGACGGCGAAGCAGCAAGGAAAGCTCACGGTACGCTGCCGCCTGTTTTGTTAAGTCATCATATACAACGAGCACGTGCTTGCCGTTATACATAAACTCTTCACCCATCGATACCCCTGCATATGGTGCCAGGTAAAGAAGCGGTGCAGGATCTGAGGCGCCGGCGCTGACAACGATTGTATAGTCAAGCGCACCTTTTTGGCGGAGTGTTTCCACTACGCCTGCTACCGTTGAGTCCTTCTGGCCGATAGCTACATAAATACAAATAATATCTTCTTCTTTTTGGTTGATGATTGTATCCATCGCAATGGCCGTCTTACCAGTCTGACGGTCCCCGATAATAAGCTCACGCTGACCGCGGCCGATCGGGATCATCGAGTCAATCGCCTTAATACCCGTCTGAAGCGGCTCATGAACGGATTTACGATCCATGACACCAGGTGCCGGGCTTTCAATTGGACGGGTGCGGGTCGTTTCCACTGGTCCTTTGCCGTCAATCGGCTGGCCGAGCGGGTTTACGACGCGGCCGAGTAATTCTTCCCCGACCGGAACCTCCATAATACGTCCGGTTCTTTTAACCTGGTCTCCTTCACGGATTTCCGTAAATGGGCCAAGAATGATAATACCTACGTTGTTTTCTTCCAGGTTCTGCGCCATTCCCATGACTCCATTTGAAAATTCAAGCAGTTCGCCTGCCATAACATTTTCAAGGCCATGAGCACGGGCGGTACCGTCACCGATCTGGATAACTGTACCGACTTCATTTGCTTCTACATCAGCTTGAAAGGTTTCAATCTGCTGCTTAATGAGAGAGCTGATCTCATCAGGTCTGATGCTCATAACGTTCACCCCTAACTTCTATCGTTTACCAGAAATCATTTGATGTTCAAGACGGTTCAGCTGGCTTTTCACACTGCCGTCGTAAATAGTGTCGCCAATACGGATTCTTAGTCCGCCGATCAAGTCACGATCTATAATGTTCTCAATGTGCAGAGTGGCTTTGCCTGCTCTTTGAGCGAATTTTTCAGAAATCAAGGCCCGTTCGTTATCCGTAAGTGGTTTTACACTCGTTACGACAGCGTAGCCCCGCTTTTGTTCTTCATCAACAAGATCTATAAATGCTTCTGCAGTCTGAACGACGGCATTGAGTCTTTTTTTCTCTTGAAGAAGCAGCAGTGTGTGCACCACAATATCACTCAGTGAAGAAAATGCGGTGCGCAGCAACTCCTGCTTTTTTTCTGGAGAAACGTTCGGATGGTAGAGGACCCGGTTGAGCTGGTCGTCTTCCTGAAAAATCTGCTTTACGGCTTCAAGTTCTGCGCGGGTAGTGTCGAGAACTCCTTTTTCCTTTGCAAGTTCAAAAAGAGCAACGGCATACCGGTTAGCTGCTACGGAGCTGCTCATAGCTTGACGCCTGCCTCTTTGATATATTCTTCAATCAGCTTTTCCTGTTCTTTTTCATCTAGTTCTTTTTCAATAATCTTCGTGGCAACCATAACGGAAAGCGAGGCAACCTGCTCACGCAGTTCGGCTACTGCCTGTTCTTTTTCGCGTTCTATTTCAGCAACAGCACTTTCCTGGATGCGCTTCGCTTCTGCACGCGATTGGGCTGTAATCTCTGCGCCCTGTCTTTCGCTTGTTTTCCGGGCCGTCTCGATGATGGATTGTGCTTCATCACGGGCGTTCTGGACTTCGAGGCGCTGTTCTTCTAAATATTTCTCCGCATCCTGGCGGTTCTTTTCAGCTGTGTCAACTTCTTTGGCAATATGCTCTTCTCTTTCTTTCATCATGTTCATCATTGGTCCCCACGCAAATTTGCGGAGGATCAAAAGCAATATAATGAACATCCCAATCGAGAAAAATACATCTCCCCAGTAAATTACTTCTGGCACGGAATTCACTCCTTTCGGCTGTTATACAAAAGGAATGGCGAAGCTTATAAGGACTTGACTCCGCCATTTTTGGTACTTGATGTCTTCAAACGGCTCTCTACTGACCCATAACAATAAATGCAATAACGACCGCGATGATCGGAAGGGCCTCAACTAGTGCGATACCGATAAACATAAGTGTCTGTAATGTAGATTTAAGTTCCGGCTGACGGGCAACCCCTTCAAGTGTCCCTTTTACGATCAATGCGTTACCAATACCTGCTCCTACTGCAGCAAGTCCTGCTGCGATTGCGGCTGCTAATACTCCCATTTAAAAAATCCTCCCTTAATATAGTTAAATAGTGGACCGGCTTATTCTGCCTGCTTGTCCGATTATTAAATTCTAATGTTCGTCTGCTACTTTGTGTGCCAGGTAAACCATTGTCAGCATTAAGAAGATAAATGCCTGGATACCTGCAATAAATAGTCCAAATGCCTGCCATGCTATCATCGGCAGCCCTGCTGCGAATGCCCCGAGCAGACTTGCTCCCCCGGCACTGGCCAGGAGGGTCAGCAGGATTTCCTTCGCATAAAGGTTACCGAAAAGCCGCATTCCAAGCGTTAATGTGTTCGCAAATTCTTCTAAAATGTTAAGTGGAAATAAGAAAGGAACTGGTTCAAAGTAGGATTTTCCGTACTTTTTGAAACCTTTAATTTTAATCCCGTAATAGTGGGAAAGAACAATGACCATCACGGCGAATGTCATCGTAATGACTGGATCTGCTGTCGGCGATTTCCACCATACTTCGTGTGTTTCGTGATTGATGATCATAAATGGAATTCCAAGCAGGTTAGATACTAATATTAATAGGAAAATTGTAATTCCCAGTCCAAAAAATCGTTCCCCTGTTTTCCAATCCATCGCACTGCTGATCGTATTTTTGATGAAATCAATAATCCATTCGAAGAAATTCTGCATGCCTGTCGGCTTCATGCGCAGGTTACGGGCGCTGAAGAATCCGATTAAAAATACGATAAAAGCTGCAACTGACAGCATAATGACGTTGGAGAGGTTCAGGTGGAAGCCTGTAATTCCAAATAGATCGTAGACTATCGGTGCCTCATGATCCACGAGTTATTCACCCCTTTTCTTATAATCTAATTTGGTCTGTTTCCTTTTCCCGACCAGAGGGAGTAGAAAAAAATGATGGCATACGGAGTCATGAGTCCGGCTACAAGTCCGATAATATGAAAATAATCGGGAAACCGAATGAGAAGGATGGCAGCGAGTGCCCCTGCTGCAAGTCGGGAGACCATTCCAAAGGAGAAGGTCCGTTTATTTTCCTCAGCCGCCGCTCCGACATTTCTTACGTCCCGGTACATGCTCCATACATTATAAAGTCCGATGATGCAGCCTGTTCCCAGACTTAAGAATACTTCTGGATAAGGCAGGAATCCCCATCCTAAAACATACAGCGCCAATACATACATGGTCAGCTGAACAAAACGCATGATGCTGCCTGCAAATACGTTCATTCATGATCGTCTCCTATTTTTTCCATCAGACGGACTAGTCCGTACACTCCGGCCGCAAGTCCAAGAAGAACACCGACAATCAAAAATAATGGCTCAGTACCAGCGTAACCGTCGATCCACCTTCCGGCAAAAATACCTACGAGCAGCGGTCCTACGAGATAGGAGAGCACCATCGAAGTGAGCGCCATTGAACGAAACGCTTTAGGCGGTTGTTTCTTATCAGTCATGTCCGCCTCCATTTTGGCATGTAGTCTGGCAGTATAATCAGAAAGGGTTTATAAAAGCTGTGGCACAAATTGAAAAAATACTGCGAAGATAAGCTTGTGAAGTAGTTTGATCCACCGCGGAAAGGTGTTCTCAGTAGCTCTCTGAGCAAAAACCTCATATTAATATGTAAACCCTGTCATATACCTTTCTAATCGTACAATAGGGTCCACTGTATGTCAATGAGATAGACTATAAAAATTCCTTGATGCGTAGGGATTTTTGACGTTTTTTTGAAATGTGGACATTACGTGACACTTTTATCATGAGAGGATGTTCTTGTTTTTTTTCACAGGAAGGAATTCAGCCGCCGAAAACATATGTTCCGGCGGCTTTTATCACATTATCTTTTTTCTCCAAGGGACGGCGCGATTACTGCTTCATCGAGATTGATAAAGGTTTCGATCGTTTCTTCTTTATCTCCGGATTTCACATAAATAACGGCCCTGTATTTTCCTTCTTTTATAGGGGAGCCCTTCAGCGAAATTTTACTTTCCACCAGCCCCGCCTCGAGGTTCTTCTGCGTATCCAGAATCCCTTCAAACTGATACGTATCAGGATTGTAAAGCGCGATTTCGAACTCTTCTGCGCCTCCTGGAATGTACGCTTCGTATAGAAATTCATCGGGTTTTCCGGACGGATGCAGCTCAAAGGCGCCGATCCGTGGGTAATCCGGCTCATTGATAAATAACAGGTATGGTATTTTGATCGTCTCGTTCCCGCCTTTTACGACCAGGAGTCCGTCGAGCTGTCCAAATTCCACCGCTCCCGGCTGAATTTGGAGACTGGCACGGACAGTCCTGGCTTCGCCGGGCGGAACCTTTATGCTTTCCGGAAACTTCCATTCCATCCCGATCGTTTCCCCATTCGCTGCTTCAAGCTGATACGTTTTTTCTTCATCAGAATGGTTTTCAATGACAAGCTTCTTGGTGTGGACGTCTCTGTCATCCCCCTCGCCCCATACCCCGAAGGACAGCGCACCGGGAGCAACTAAGGTGTCGGTACGGAGTGCCTTTTGCATATTGACGCGCCCCGCCCCCTGCACGAATGGCGGGTAGGCATTGCCGTTGGGATCGGTTAAGGAAACGGCTGTGTTCATAATCGCCGCTTTCACCTGTTCTGGCTTCCAGTTCGGATGGGCCTGCTTGATTAATGCAGCGGCGCCAGCAACGTGGGGAGCTGCCATGCTTGTGCCGTTCAATGCAAGGTACCCGTGCGGAACAGTACTGTCAATCTCTACACCGGGTGCGACGACATCCGGTTTTATGTCCCAGGAGGAGGTCACCGGGCCGCGAGAGCTGAAAAAGGCCATATGGTCCGTTTCTTCTTTTAAGACTGTCTTTAACACAGCCGGCGCATCATCGGATTCGTGCTTATTAATCGCTTCAAGGAGCTTTTCTCCATCTTCGCGGTCAATGGTGACAGCAGGAATCGGCTGTCTTTCCTCTGTTCCTGCCATAAACGTACCGGATACGTTGTTATATATGATAATCGCTGCTGCTCCTGCCTTGCGGGCATTGACGATCTTTTGAGCAAGCGGAATTCCTCCTCGTTCCACGAGTACTGCTTTGTTACGTGCATTTTTTAAGTCTTTTTCCATCCCCAGGCCTCCATGGACCAGAGGCAGATCACGTCGAAACGTCCACGGCATCGTTCCCTGAAACGGCTGGAGCGGGATTGCGAGCTCTTCTTCTCCTAAGAGAGAAAGCACGGGCATCTTTAACGGCGGGATGGATGCTCCGACGGAAATCGCACTTTTCGAGGTTCCCGGCGACCCGACACTCCACATCGACGGGCCGCTGTTGCCGCTTGAGGTAACTGCAATAATGCCTTTCTCTGCCGCTCGGTCGAGCGCTTCACTCGTCGGCCAGTCCGGTCCGTTTACCGGGCTGCCAAGTGACAAATTCAAGACATCGACCTCATCTTCCATTGCCTTTTCAATCGCAGCCAGAATCTGCTCTGTCGAGCCCTGCCCGACTGGTCCGAGCGCTCGATACATATAAATCTCCGCTTCCGGAGCTACGCCTCTTACATTTCCGTTTGCTGCGATTATGCCAGCGACATGCGTGCCGTGCATCGTATCTTTTCCATTTTTATCCTTGCCTTCCATTGGATCATCATCACGGTCGACAAAATCATAGCCGCCCTTAAAATTATCTGCGAGATCCGGGTGATTATAATCAATGCCTGTATCAATAATCCCCACCTTTATTCCTTCGCCGGTCAGCTGGACGCCATTCTCATCGAGCTGGCCGCGGATCGATTCGGCACCGATAAATGGGACACTTTCATTTAAGGCGGGTGGATAGGAAACCGCTGCATCGGCGCGGCTGATTCCATCAATCCTGCGAATTTCTTCAATCTGGCTGCTTGTGGCTTCCACCGCAAGGCCGTGAAAAGCCTCGCTGTACCTCTCCGTAACCAGCGCCTGCGGAACCTGGTCGGCAATGCGTTTCTCGGCTTCAGCAATCGTTGTCCCGCTTTCGAGCGCCAGAATAACCGTTTCCGCTGGCTCGCTTTGGCCGGCTGCCGCTGCAGTATCCGGGACAAACGTGGTACCCATGAAAATAAAACAAAAAATAAATAGTATTATCGCTTTTATTGCAGATCTGTCAGCCACTTTATACATCCTCCTGTCCCGGCACGAACTTATTCTTCTGTCCTTTAGGGTGGCAGGAGAATGAAAAAATATGCAGTCTTTGTGTCAACAAACTGAAAATGGATCGATACATGACGGCTGCACGCCGGGTGGTGCTCGATATAAAGCATGAAAATTTGGCGATGTAAAGTATTTGGGACCAGAAAGGGTAAAAAAACCCAGTGTAATCTAAATGATCACAATGGGTTTTGTCTCTCGTTATTTTGTGCCGAAAAGTCGGTCGCCGGCATCGCCGAGGCCCGGGACAATGTAGCCTTTTTCATTGAGTTTTTCATCCATGGCCGCTAAATAAAGGTCCACGTCAGGATGTGCTTCCTGCACTACCTCTACTCCCTCCGGAGCGGCGATTAAACACATCAGCTTAATGTTCGTGGCACCGCGGATTTTCAAGCTGTTGATCGCATCAACCGCTGAACCTCCTGTCGCAAGCATCGGGTCCACCACTATAAACTCGCGCTCTTCCACATCACTTGGAAGCTTAACGTAATATTCCACCGGCTTTAATGTTTCCGGATCACGGTATAAACCGACGTGACCTACTTTTGCAGCGGGAATCAGCTTAAGGA
Source organism: Alteribacillus sp. HJP-4 (assembly GCF_042139015.1). Lineage (NCBI taxonomy): Bacteria > Bacillati > Bacillota > Bacilli > Caryophanales > Bacillaceae > Alteribacillus > Alteribacillus sp. HJP-4. Next base: position 87,406 of record NZ_JBHIKY010000012.1, read on the forward strand.
TGCCGTCTGCCATGCCAAGCCCGGCGCGGAGAATCGGAACAATGCCAAGTTTTTTGCCGGCAAGCGTATTCGATTTGGCCGGCCCGACCGGAGTTTCAACGGTAACCTCCTGCAGCTGAAGGTTGCGCGTGATTTCAAAAGCCATCAGCGTAGATACTTCATCAACAAGCTCACGAAACTCCTTTGTCCCAGTGGAAACGTCGCGGATAAATGTAAGCTTATGCTGAATCAGCGGATGATCTAAAACGTGTATTTTCCCCATGAATGAATCTTCTCCTTTTATCCGGCAAGACTGCCGGGAAGTTATGTTTGTGAAAACACCAGCGCTGAAGCTGCCGGGCGGTGTGTGAGGCATTTTGCTGCTTTCTCTACCGTTTTGTCGAACGAACAGGCTCATTCTTTTGAAATTCTACAGAAAAACGAATTTCCCTTCAAGTCTCTGTAAAAAGAGAAATGATTTCGACAATTTAAGATAGGAGCTGCCGATGGATTTTCCACGCATCAGCAAGTCATTTCCCTTGAACTTACCTAGTTTCCCCGCAGCCATAGTCTTTTCCACCGCACTGATCCGATTTCCTCCACCGCTCGGCGTTTTCCCCTTTTCAGCTTGCTTTTCTCGGATACGGACTTCTTTTCACGCTTCGCTTACACCGTTTCCACCGCTCCCGATGGTCTTTCCCCGGATCAGCAAGTGATTTCCCTCGCTCTTGTGCGATTTCCACGCTGCCATACCCTTTTCCACCGCAGCGCCACACCAGAACCATGAAAAAACCTGCCAAGGAATCCTTGGCAGGCAGTACTTCTATTAAAGGTACGTGTACATCGGGAATTTGCTGGTGAGAGCATCGACGCGCTCCGCCGCTTCCTTACATTTCGTTTCGTCGTCGTGGTTTTTGAGGGTCAGAGCCATGATGGCGCCTACCTCGTCCATTTCTTCGAGACCGAAGCCGCGCGAGGTGACAGCGGCAGTTCCGATACGGATACCACTGGTGACAAATGGACTTTCCGGGTCAAAAGGAATGGCGTTTTTATTTGTCGTCAAGCCGACTTCATCGAGCGCTTTCTCGGCAATTTTTCCGGTAATACCAAGGCTTTGCAGATCAAGCAGAAGCAGATGGTTGTCGGTGCCGCCGGAAATGAGGTCGATGCCTTCGCTGTTCAGCTTTTCGCCGAGGCGTTTAGCATTATCAATAATGTTTTGGGAATACGTTTTGAAGTCATCCTGCAGCACTTCTCCGAAAGAGACGGCTTTTGCTGCAATCACGTGCATAAGCGGTCCGCCCTGCAGGCCGGGAAATACTGATTTGTCGATCTTTTTTCCGAACTGCTCTTCACAAAGCACCATTCCGCCGCGCGGTCCGCGCAGTGTTTTATGCGTGGTTGTTGTAACAAAATGAGCGTGTGGAACCGGGTTTTGATGAAGACCTGCGGCAATAAGGCCTGCGATATGAGCCATGTCGACCATCAGGTAAGCGCCGACTTCATCAGCGATTTCACGGAATTTCTTAAAGTCTATTTCTCGTGGATAAGCGCTTGCGCCGGCGACAATCATTTTTGGCTGGTGTTCTTTGGCAGCCTTGCGTACTTCTTCATAATCAATCGTTTGATTGTCTTTTGTCACTCCATATTCCACAAAGTTATACTGCACCCCGCTGAAGTTGACCGGGCTGCCGTGCGTCAGATGCCCGCCGTGTGAAAGGTTCATGCCGAGTACCGTGTCGCCATGCTCAAGTGCGGTAAAATAGACGGCCATATTAGCCTGGGCTCCGGAGTGCGGCTGAACGTTTACATGCTCGGCACCAAAGATTTTCTTCGCACGGTCGCGGGCGAGATCCTCCGCAATATCAACATATTCACAGCCGCCGTAATACCGGCGTCCTGGATATCCTTCTGCGTATTTGTTTGTCAGCACACTGCCCTGGGCTTCCATGACAGCCTGGCTGACAAAGTTTTCCGATGCGATTAATTCAATTTTGTCGCGCTGGCGTCCGAGTTCCTTTTGGAGGGCTTCAAATACTTCTGGATCCTGCTTTCTAATTGTTTCCATTAATCTGTTGTACCCCTTTCTCCCTTATAACTCTAATTGTTAATTGTTCGTTATTATTCTCTGATTTTCATTACAAAAAACATTGTAACATGATTAATCAGTTCAATTCCGTATTTTAATTGAAAAAAAATAAAAATTATTAAGTTTTAGGAGTAAGTCGCTCGTTCTCCGCCGATCAGTTTCGGCCGTGTTCTGGCCATTGTCACATGTGCTTCTCCGATGGAGGTGACCTCACAGCGGACCGGTACCGCCACATGCTTTAGATGCATGCCAATAAACGTGTCACCGATATCAATACCGGCATCCGCCTGTACATGCTCCACGATGACCGGGTCCTCTAAATGATGATAAGCATGCGTCACCATCGCGCCTCCTGCTTTTCCATGAGGAATGACACTCACCTCTGCCAGCCCTTTTTTCTCGGCGGTTTTCCGGTCTATAACGAGAGCGCGGTTAATATGCTCACAGCCTTGAAAGGCAAGGCTGACGCCGGTTTCTTTTGAAAAGACCTGCAGTTCCTCAAACAACGCGGCCGCTGCGTCTGCGGAGCCAGTCGTGCCGATTTTTTTTCCGACGACTTCACTCGTACTTGCTCCGACGACCAGCAGATGGCGCTGGTCCAAGGGAGCCGCTTTTCGTAAAGCTTCCAGGCACGTTCGCAGCGAGGTCTGCCAGTTTTTTTGCTCTTGCATGCAAACTCACCTCACACCCTGATTTATTTTTAAAGAAAAACCGTTGCCTTCCGTCACGTTCAAAAGACGAGAGCCGGAGCTTTAATTTATAAAAAGAAAGGGTCTGGCGGCTGGGAATTTTCCAGCTCCAGTCCCCTCTTATCAGCTTTCAGCAGTTAATTCTTTTTCTTCAATGTCTGCGATTTTGCCAATTCTGTCTGCATGACGGCCGCCTTCAAAATCGGTATCGAGCCAGGCTTTGACGATTTCGCCCGCAAGTCCCGGGCCGACGACACGTTCACCCATCGCTAGTATATTGCTGTCGTTGTGTGCGCGGGTCGCTTTGGCGCTGAATACGTCGTGCACGAGCGCACAGCGGATTCCTTTTATTTTATTGGCCGTAATTGACATGCCGATTCCTGTGCCGCAGATGAGAATTCCTCGATCCACTTCTCCAGATGTTACTTTCTCGGCTACCGGCAGTGCATAATCCGGGTAGTCGACGGACGTTTCACAGTCACAGCCTACATCTTCGTAGCTGACCTGAAGCTCATCGAGTACTTTGATTATCTCTTTTTTCAGGCTGTAGCCGCCATGATCAGAACCTATCGCCAGTTTCATGATCATCGCCTCCTCTCTACTTTCTATGTTCTCATGTTCTCGTCAAGTTGTAAATTTATCTATCGTCGTCTTTAATTGTTCCGCCTGCTCCAATAATTCATGCGCAACCGCCGCACTTTTTTTAATATTGGTCGCCTGAGATTCGAAAGAAGAGGTAACTTCAAGATCCAGCTGACGTTTCCTCAGCAATACTGTCTCTCATACATACCGCCCCCTGGTCATTATGCTTTTCTCACATTTTCCAATAGGACTTCTATTGCCCGTTCAATTTCTTCGGCTGTCGTTCTGTACATATCGATCGAGCCTCCGATCGGGTCCTGAATGTCTCCTGGAATGTCTGCAAATTCATTGATGGTAAATATTTTATCGGCAGCGGCGGGGTACTGTTGAACAGCCACATTGTGATGACTTTTTGTCATTGTCAGAACAAGATCTGCCCAGTCGATGAGCTCCTGTGTGAGGGGGCGGGAAAAATGATGAAGCGGAATGCTCCGTTCTTCCAGTACTTTCACAGTGTGGGCTGAGGCCTGCATACCGGGAGCTGCATGAATTCCGGCGGAACGGACCTCAAGCTCTCCAGCTGCTTTTTCCTTCAGCATAGCCTCTGCAAGCGGACTTCGGCACGTGTTGCCTGTACACACAAACAATATATTTTTCATTGGATTCACCTTTTTTTGGAATTTGAAATTATGTTTATTTTATCACAGAGGGTGGAGTAGGAAAAAAGGAAAAAGGGCTGTTTTTAGGGTGTCAGTGATCTGCGTAATTTTCTGGACTTGGATTGGCGTGGTGGACAACAAGTGTCTGCGGTGGAAACGGTGTGAGCGAAGCGGGAAAGGAGCCCGTAGACGGGAAATGCAAGCTGAAAAGGGGAAAACGCTGGCTGGAGGGGGAAATCGGATCAGTGCGGTGGAAAAGGCTATGGCTGCGAGGAAACAAGATGAGTTCGAGGGAAATCACTTGCTGATCCGGGGAAAGACCATCACGAGCGGTGGAAACGACGTAAGCGAAGCGGGAAAAGAGGACGCGTAGACGGGAAATGCAAGCTGAAAAGGGGAAAACGCTGGCTGGAGGGGGAAATCGGATTGGTGCGGTGGAAAAGCCTATGACTGCGGAGAAACAAGATGAGTTCGAGGGAAATCACTTGCTGTTCCGGGGAAACACCATCACGAGCGCTGGAAACGACGTAAGCGAAGCGGGAAAAGAGGACGCGTAGCCGGGAAATGCAAGCTGAAAAGGGGAAAACGCTGGCTGGAGGGGGAAATCGGATTGGTGCGGTGGAAAAGCCTATGACTGCGGAGAAACAAGATGAGTTCGAGGGAAATCACTTGCTGTTCCGGGGAAACACCATCACGAGCGCTGGGGAAAACTTGGTAATTTCAAGAGAAATAATTTGCTGCGTGACACGAAGCAATGGACGAATCTCATGAAGAATGGGGAATACTACAAAAGTGCTGCCGCAGCAAAAAGAATGTGCTGCCTGCTGCACATCCGGGGTTATAACATAAGCCGGATTCCGAAACAAAGTAATATAACGCCGCCAAGCATTTCGCTGTACCGGCCGAATATTGATTGAAAGCGGCTCCCTACTTTTAACCCGAACCATGTGAAAAATGCGCTCACGAGACCGAAAACGAGGAGCACTTTTAAAAGGCCTGCCTGCAGAATTCCAAGGGTGATGCCGATGGAAAAGCTGTCGATACTGACGAGCAGTGCGAATAAATAGAGCCCTGCACCTCTTGGGATGATTGCCACCTCTGCGTTCTCGTCTTTGCTGAGTCCGGCCCACACCATTTGCAGTCCTACGAGCAATAGCAGTGTGCCCCCGGCAAACAGCGCGAGTTTTTCGTAGGAGGACGCGATCCAACGTCCGCCATATAAGCCGATGCAGGGCATCAGCATGTGAAACAGGCCGACAACACAGGCTGTCCGGACATATCTTACCCGTGCTCCTTTCATCGCAACAGCCAGTGACATTGAAAATGCATCCATGCTAAGAGCAAGTGCCATTGTGCTCAAAATAATCCAGCCGCCCATCCGTCTCCTCCTTTCGGACATGCTTTTTAACTTTATGCGGAGGAGTATAGGAACATTCGCGGTTTGTTATCTTATGGATTTCATATGTTTCTATCAACAGCTGCCTGCAGGGCTTCTGCCATTCTCACCAGTGTCCGGAGAACCGGCGGCGACCTTGTACCGTAACAACGCGGCCGTTTTTCATCGACTCAGAGTTGTCACCTTACACCGCCATCGACGAAATTTTATTTAAATCGTGTTACATTTTTTGAAAAAAATTAAGGAGGGAGCTGTCATGGAAGGATATGGCCCAATGCTGTTCGCTGGATTTGCATCTTTCTTGCTGTCGTGTTTGTCTGCCTATTATTTATTTACATCTTTTCAGAAAAAATATTACTTGTATCTTCCTGCCGGCGGCTTTATTTTGATTGGAACCGCTCTGCTTATCTACAGTCAGATAGTGGGCGGCTGGGATGGAATCGGCTGGGTGTTTATCTCCAGCTTTGTGATGGCTGGAGCGGTAGCCGCCCTCCTGATTATCGCCATTGCCAGGCTGTTTATGGACTATTTCCATTCCTCCGGAGGCGGGGAGCAGTCTTGACCGGCGGAAGGAAGTAGAAAAAGCAGAGCCGCCGTACAGCTCTGCTTTCATATATCATTCAGCGGCCGGATGCTGCTTTTTCCAGTCTGTTCATAATGGCTTCGCCAATGCCGCGTCGGGAAAAGGTTTCACACAAAATCACATCGGCTCCGCTTTCATCAGCGAGACGGAGCGATTCGTAAAGTCCGGAAGCGACCGTGATCAGATCGGTGCAGGAGCCGAGCGAAATAACGGTGTCCGCGCTGCCGTTCAATGCGTACTGGTGTTTATCAGTAGTAAGCACAGCGACATGGTCCCCTTTTTCCTGGTGTTGCCTTGCCAGGCTTTTCAATTCTGCAATGCCATTTTCAATAAGCACAAGTGGTGCCTCCGGGGCGTAATGGCGGTATTTCATGCCAGGAGCTTTCGGTGTTTCTGCTTTTTTCACTGCAGCCGTTTCCACATTCCCTTTCCCTGCGATCGTTTCAAGCTGCTCTTTCGTGACGCCGCCCGGTCGTAAAATCCAGACCTTGTCTCCGCTGCTGCAGTCAACCACGGTCGATTCCAGGCCGTAGCCGGACGTCCCGCTGTCTATGACACCGGCGATTTTACCATTGAGGTCATGCATGACATGCTCTGCTCTTGTAGGACTTGGCTTTCCAGATTGATTCGCACTCGGTGCGGCGATCGGCACGCCCGCCGCTTCTATTAAGGCAAGAGCCACAGGATGATCCGGCATTCGTACCGCAATCGTGGAAAGGCCGGCTGATACTTTTTCAGAAAGATTGTCCTTTTTGGGGACGATTAAAGTCAGCGGCCCAGGCCAAAAAGCCCCGGCGAGTTTTTTTGCGAGGTCAGGGACATTTTCTGAAAGCTCTTCTAATTGACTGACGGTGCTGATGTGGACAATTAACGGGTTATCCACCGGTCGTCCTTTTGCAGCAAATATTCGTTCGATTGCCTTGTCGCTGCAGGCATTTCCGCCAAGCCCGTATACCGTTTCTGTCGGGAAAGCTACCACCTCTCCGTCACTTATCCACACCCCTGCCTCTGTAATGACGGGGTGTACCTTTAATAATGGGTCATTGTTATCCACAGACCATCGTTTTGTATGTTTATAACTCATTATTTTCTCCTCCTGAAACCACTCGATTACCCTTACATATTATACGAATTTCATAGGTTTCCGGGCAAATAAAAAGTTATCCACTAAGATGGAAATAACTGTGGATAACCATTTGTAACGACTGAAAAAAGCACCTATAAATTAATGAAAATTATTAATTTCCGAACCATTCTTTCCACTTCTCCACAACGAAAAAAGTATATGCGCTATCTTTATCCACAGTATCGCTGTTATTATCCACAGATTCTTCCTCTGCTTCTGCTTTTTCGTCTGCCGGAATAAAACATAACGGCGGAAATAACACGCACCACCAATTTTCTCCTTCGCCTTCGCCGATCGTAACAACGAGCGCTTCATACGTGCCTGCCGGGTATACGAGCGGTCCATACACACGCGTTGGAAATTCTACGTTTTCTTTTAGTTGGATGGTAAAGGAATGTGAAGCATTATTCTTCTGGAGCACGGAAGCGGTAATGCGCTCGAGCTCCGGCACGTGAGCTGCAATGCGCGCCCTCGCTTCTTCTTTTGTGGATAAGTCACTGACAATCGTGCGGATTTCGGCGTTCACCTCATCACGGACCTCCCGTTTGATGAGCTGTTCTGCCGGAGAGTCATCGTGTGCAAGAATCCTCAGCCGCACGGCTTCCTCCGGGATCACCTCAGCTATTCCCGAGGATGCGGCCGCGTTCTGCTGCTGTTCCATATGAAGCCAGGAGATAAGTACAAGAAAAATAACATATATAAGTGCTTTGCTTCGCATGATAATGGCACCGCCCTTTCACCACTCAGTGTGGACGGACCCCATCTTCTTTAAACGAAAAACCGCTCGACAACTTTCACCATCCGCGTTCGCAAAATACCATTCTGTCTTTCCCATTTATATCAAGCTTCACTTCTATGGCTGCCCCGGAAAGGTGCTCCGCGAGGATAGCAGCTACATCTTTCCCCTGCCCTGCGCCGACCTCAAATGCTGCGAGCCCTTTTTTCTTTAAAAGTTCAGGAAGGTCTTCCGCCATTTGCCGGTAACACGCTAAACCGTCGTCGTTTCCACCTACGAGTGCACGTTTTGGCTCATGATCCTTTACGAGAGTATCAAGCGTTTGCCAGTCTTTTTCCGGAATGTACGGAGGATTCGAAACGATAACATCGTAGCGGGTTTCTGTCTGCAGCAGCGGCTTTGTTAAATTCCCGTGAAGCATCGTGACAGCAGCGCCGAGTTTTTCAGCATTGGAAGCGGCAGTCCGAAGAGCTTCTTTCTCGACGTCGACTGCTGTTACATGAGAACCGGGAGCTTCCAGGGCGAGGGTGATTGCGATGGCTCCACTGCCCGTTCCGATATCGGCAATTCGTGCTCTGCGTCTCACGCGCTTATTCATCCACTGCAGAACACCGTGCACCAATTCTTCCGTTTCCTGACGAGGAATCAAGACGCCTTCATGGACGTCAAAGCGTCGTCCGAAAAACTCTTCTGCCCCAATTATATGCTGAATCGGGCGGCCCTCTCCATGCTCGATAATCGCCCTTTCAAAAAGCGTCCACACCTCCTCTGCAAGCGGATCACGCCGGGCCAGGTAAAAATCTGTCCAGCTTAATCCGAGAAGATGGCGCATCATTAAATCGGCTGCGCGGGGTTCTCGTTTTTTATCTATTAAAAAAGAAGAAGCCCAGTTCAGGGCTTCGAAAACGAAAGCTGGCTTCATTACGCCTCTCCTGCTCTCTCCATCATTTCTGCCTGTTCTTCGACAATCAAGGATTCTATGATCGTATCCAGCTCCCCCTGCAGAATTTGATCAAGCTTCTGCAGCGTCAGTCCAATGCGGTGATCGGTGACACGGCTCTGTGGAAAGTTGTACGTGCGGATCCGCTCCGAGCGGTCCCCCGTTCCTACAGCTGATTTTCGGTTTTCCGCATATTCAGCCTGCGCTTCCTGCTGGAACTTATCATAAATGCGGGCGCGCAGCACCTTCATAGCTTTATCCTTATTTTTGATCTGTGATTTTTCATCCTGGCACGACACGACGATACCGGTCGGCTCATGAGTCAGCCGCACAGCTGACATTGTTGTGTTGACGCTCTGGCCGCCGGGGCCGCTGGAGGCAAACGTGTCGACGCGGATATCTTTTTCATGTACATCGACTTCCACTTCCTCCGCTTCCGCGAGAACAGCCACTGTCGCGGTTGAGGTGTGAATGCGTCCTCCGGATTCTGTACTCGGTACCCGCTGGACCCGGTGCGCTCCGTTTTCGTATTTCATTTTAGAAAATGCGCCGGAGCCGTTGATCATGAAAATAATTTCCTTAAATCCGCCAAGCTCTGTCGGACTGGATTCAATAATTTCGGGTTTCCAGCCATTTTTTTCAGCATAACGGGAATACATCTTAAAGAGATCGCCTGCAAACAGAGCGGCCTCGTCTCCACCTGCTGCTCCGCGAATCTCTACGATCACGTTCTTATCGTCATTCGGATCCTTTGGAAGGAGGAGAATCTTCAGCTGTTCCTCGAGCGATTCTTTTTTTTCGGAAAGCTCTTCGATTTCTGCTTTCACCATCTCGTGCATCTCATCATCGAGATTGTCATCGAGCATCGATTTCGCATCGGCCAGCTGCTCCGTTACTTCTTTGTACGTGCGGTATGTTTGTACGGTTTCTTCAATATTAGCTTGTTCCTTTGAGTAGTCCCGCAGCTTTTTGGAATCATTAATAACATCCGGATCGCTTAACAGCCCGTTCAGCTGTTCATACCGATCCTCCACCGATTGTAAACGGTCTAACACAAGCGTTCACCTCTTTATGAGTTGCATAACATTCTAATTATAGTATAACGTATACCTACCGTCAAAGTGCGTCACTTTCGTATTTTTTCTATTCTTCTAAGGAGGTCAAAACATGCATTATCTTATTATTGGCGGCGACGCCGCAGGAATGAGCGCTGCGATGCAGATTGTTCGAAATGATAAAAAGGCCCAGGTTACAACACTTGAAATGGGAAATATTTACTCTTATGCTCAATGCGGCCTTCCATACATTATCAGCGGGGCTGTAAAAAGCACGGAGGACCTGATTGCCAGGGACGTGAAAACCTTTCGTGAAAAATACGGCATTGATGCGCGTGTTTATCATGAGGCTGCGAGCGTTGACCCGGAGGCACAGCTCGTCCGCGGAATGAATCTGCGCGACAATAAAGCCTTCGAGATTTCCTACGATAAGCTGCTCATTGCGACCGGCGGTGCTCCGTTTCTTCCATCTTGGCCCGGTCGAGATCTAAGCGGTGTACATACGCTGAAAACCATTCCGGACCTTGAAAATATCATGGACGATCTGCACGGCAAAAAAGACGTCACTATTATTGGAGGCGGCTACATCGGACTCGAGCTTGCCGAGAACCTGGTGGAAAAAGGAATTCATGTCCGCATGATTGAACGAAACAACCGCCTCGCCAAAATGTTCGATAAAGATATGGGTGAACTCATTCAAGCGGAAGCGGAGAAGCACGGCATCGAGATCTGCTACGAAGAGCAGGTCGAGCTTATCGAAGGCACAGAGCGGGTAGAAGCTGTCGTTACCGATAAAAAACGTCATACCACCGATGCAGTGATTGCCGCGACCGGCATCCGCCCGAATACGGAATTTTTAAAAGACACCGGGATCCACCTGTTCGATAATGGAGCGGTTCGGGTAAACAATTATTTGGAATCAAACGTGACAAACATTTATGCTGCAGGCGACTGCGCCACTCAGTATCATCGCATTAAGGAAAAGGATGATTATGTGCCGCTCGGAACGCATGCCAATAAACAGGGCAGGGCTGCCGGTGTGAATATGGCCGGCGGCGTCAAAGCATTTCAAGGGATCGTCGGTACCGCGATTCTGAGATTTTTTGATCTCACACTCGCCCGCACTGGATTATCAGAAATGGAAGCGGCCGCAATGAATTTTCCTTACAGCACCGTCACCCATGAAGCGAGCCACATCGCCGGCTATTTTGAAAATAAAAAGAAGCTGCACATGAAAATTATTTACCGGACCGATACGGATATGATTATTGGCGGTCAGGTTATCGGTGAAGCGGGGGCCGACAAGCGCATAGACGTACTTGCGACCGCATTGTTCCACCGAATGAGCATTACAGATTTTGAGGACCTCGATCTGTCATATGCCCCGCCTTACAACGGGGTCTGGGATCCGCTTCAACAGACTATCCGCCGCGCGAAATAGAGTTTTTACATGAAAAAAGAAGCCGTAGAGCAGAATGAGTGCTGCCCAGGCTTCCTTTTTTTCTTTAAACAAACGTTTACTTCCACTGCCATTCATCATATATGACAGACTCGCGCGCGCCAATGCCTTCTGCCATTTCGCCCTGAGGGTGCTTATGCCACTCAATAAAGGTCCCGTCCTGTTCAAAGATCTCCACGACCTCTGTTTCTCCTTCTTCGTTCCTATAAATGGCCTGGTAGTCCGATGATTGAAGATTCTCCTGATCCTCGGTCGTATCGAGCGTATAGCCTTCCTCTTCCTGTCTATCCTGTATATCGGCTGCCACATCCTCAAGGGTCGTATCGTCTTCCCCGGATGCAGGATTAAGGATGAACGTCCATGCCGGATCCTCCTGCAGCTCCTGGCCCTCTACAAATGCTGCATAAACGAGAATTGCTTCCCCGGCTTCGGTGGAGTCTGTTTCGATTTGAAAATACTGCGGGATATATGTTGTAAATGGAAACCCTGCTTCTTCTAAGAGCACAAATGTCTCTGTCTGTTCTGAGCCTTCTAATGAAAAAGTAATTTCTTTTTCCAGCGCTCTCGTAGATTCCTCCTGTTCCGGAGGCGTCTGCTCGTCAGTATCTTCTCCCTCATCGGCAAAAGGAGTAATTTCATCAGGTGCCTGCTCCTGCTCGGCGGCTTCCTGTTGATCACTCGGACCTCTTTCCGATTGCTCCTGCTCCGGGAACATGGCCGGCTGGCTGAGAAACAAAATCCCTCCAATGACTGCAGCGGCTGCTGTACCGGAAACCCAGCCTATATAAGAATACCGGCGCCGCTTACGCTTTGGGCTCTGCACATGCTCCCAAATTCGCTCCGGCGATGTTTCATCCGGCAGCTCTTCGTATTCTTTTCTCAACCGTTTGAGACGATCATCGAGCGAATTACTCATGTACGACACCTACTTTCTCTAAGCTGTCCTTCAGCTTTTTTTTGGACCGGAGCATTCTCGTTTTTACGGCTGCTTCCGTACAGCCCAGCACAGCTCCGATTTCCGCGTAAGATAAATCATGAAAATAATGGAGGATGATGGGGATACGGTATTTTTCTTTAAGACCGGTGATCATATCGTGCAGCTCCCATGCCTCTTCATTTGATTCAAACGCTGCAAACGAGGTATGGGCTGACTCTTCTTGAATTTTCAGCAGATTACGCTGCTGGCGTTTTTCTTTGCGTGCCATATCACGGGCGGCATTTAAGGTGACAGAATAAAGCCACGTCGTAAATTTGCCGCGGGCGAAGGTGTGTATGGATCGGTACACTTTTAAAAATACTTCTTGTGTTACATCTTCCACGTCCATCGGCTTCACTCCGATTTGAAAGGCAAATCGCTGCACCGTGCGGTAATGCCTTTCAATCAGCTCCTGAAACGCTGCATCGTCCCCGTCCCTTGCACGGGAAGCCAATTCATTATCACTCATGGCTGGTCCCTCCGTTTTTGCTGAGCTAAACAGTGTAACGCTGTGTTTACCGGAAAAGTGACATTTCAGTCATCATCCCTTTCATATTAACAAAATTAGGAAAGACTATTTGCTGTTCCACGAAAGAAAGACCGCAGCATGCAGCCACGGTCTTTGGAAAAAAATATTCATTAAGCTTAGCAGAATCACAAGAGCGTGCCCGATTTTAAAGAAAAATGCTGGATTCTTATTGGAAGCTTCCTTACGTGTCTTGTTTCACTGCTGTTTCATGGAACGCGTCCACCACATTTTCTTCGGGACTGCCAGGGACTTCGTGACAGTGGCGGCACCGGGGCTCATACGCCTCATCGGCTCCTACGAGAATAATCTCGTCATTATAATGCGCCGGCTTCCCGTCAATGAGTCGCTGCGTGCGTGAGGCCGGAGACCCGCAGCACGGGCAGACCGCCTGCAGCTTTGTTACATCCTCAGCAATATCGAGCAGATCGCGGACCTGGGTAAAAGGTTCTCCGCGAAAATCAAGGTCGAGCCCGGCGAGAACAGTGCGGATGCCGCTGTCAGCCAGCCTTTGCGCGACGGTCGTCAGGTCCTTGTCGAAAAACTGGGCTTCATCCACAGCAACCATCTGCACGCCTTCTTCAAGTTCATCCAGTATGTCAAGGGAGCGGGACACCGATTTTGCCCATACTTTTGTGCCGTTATGGGAGACGATTTCTTCTTCACTGTACCTATTATCAAGGGCCGGCTTAAATACGACGACGTTCAGCTTGCCGTAAGCCGCGCGGCGGATGCGCCGGATCAGCTCCTCAGATTTTCCTGAGAACATACTGCCGCATATTACCTCGATCCAGCCTTCTTTTCTCACGGTGTACATCCTTTTTCCCCACCTTTTTTGCATTTCCTATGATTATGTAGATAGAAAAAACAGGCAAGCGGCGTTCCCTTGCCTGTTTTCATTATACCCCTTATTTGAGGTTGTATTTCTTCTTAAACTTATCGATACGTCCGCCAGCGTCAGCAAGCTTCTGCCGTCCAGTATAGAACGGATGAGAATCAGAGCTGATTTCCACTTTGAGAAGCGGGTATTCTTTTCCATCTTCCCACTCGATTTTTTCAGAAGAACCGCGTGTAGAACCGCTTAGAAATTTAAAACCAGTGCTTGTATCCTGGAATACAACCTTTTGATAATTTGGATGAATTTCTTGTTTCATTATTTTCACTCCTTCCGCCCTGAATCTATATTGTTGAGTCAGAGTTTGTTTTCACACATAACGAGATTATATCAAGCCGGCCGTTTTTTTTCAACAACTTCTTGAAAAAGCCTTACCGTCAGCGGCGCCCTGCAACTCTCGTATTCTGCTTATCCTTTTCAAGCTCTTCGAAAAATTCGTCGTTCGTTTTCGTCTTTTTGATACGGCGGATAAAGTGATCGACGAAATCCGGCGAATCGTTCATCGTTTTACGGATAGCCCAGAGACTCTCCAGATGCTCCTTGGAAACGAGAAGCTCTTCTTTTCTTGTACTGGAGCGTCTGATATCGATCGGCGGGAAAATCCTGCGCTCTGAAAGACGGCGGTCGAGATGAAGCTCCATGTTCCCCGTTCCTTTGAATTCTTCAAAGATGACATCGTCCATCCGTGAACCGGTTTCAACGAGAGCGGTGGCAAGAATCGTGAGACTGCCGCCTTCTTCAATGTTTCGGGCTGCCCCGAAAAACCGTTTCGGACGGTGAAAAGCTGCCGGGTCAATACCACCGGAAAGTGTTCTGCCGCTCGGCGGGATCACAAGGTTGTAAGCACGAGCGAGGCGGGTGATGCTGTCCATCAAAATTACGACGTCCTTCTTATGTTCTACGAGTCTCATGGCCCGTTCAAGCACGAGTTCGGCTACTTTAATATGATTTTCCGGCACTTCATCAAAGGTAGAGCTTGCCACATCTCCGTCAACAGAACGCTCGATATCTGTGACTTCCTCCGGACGCTCGTCGACGAGCAGAACGATCAGCTCTGTCTCCGGATGGTTGACGGTAATGCTGTTTGCGACTTCTTTTAAAAGCGAAGTTTTCCCGGCTTTTGGCGGAGCCACTATCAATCCTCGCTGCCCGAATCCGACCGGAGTGATAAGGTCCATGATGCGTGAGCTCGTCCGCCCCGGTTTATTTTCAAGTGTCATGCGACGCTCAGGATATAAAGGTGTAAGCGCCGGAAAGTGCGGGCGGTCCTTTGAGGTCTCCGGATCCTCGCCGTTCACCGCTTCCACCATCAGCAGGCCGTGATAACGCTCAGAATCCTTCGGAGGACGCACCTTACCTGAGACTTTGTCTCCGTTTCGGAGCTCGAAGCGGCGGATCTGAGAGGCAGATATATAAATATCCTCGGAGCTTGGCAGATAATTAATCGGACGTAAAAAGCCGTAGCCTTCCGATTGGATGATTTCCAGCACACCTTCCATAAAGGTATATCCATCTTTTTCCGCGCGGGCTTTTAAAATAGCAAACATCAGCTCACGCTTTGTCAGCTTGCTGTAATACGAGACTTTAAACTCTTTAGCCAGAGCATAAAGCGACTTTAACGTCATATTTTCCATTTCTTTTAAATTTGCATTCAAAAAACGTCACCACTTTTCTTTATTTTCCACTAATTCATCAGACGTCTCGCGTCATGGATGTTTATGTTTGGGAGCGATGGATTACGATGCTGGAGTGGAAAGGTAGAAATTCTTCAGAACAGAATATAGCAAAGGGGGCGGGAAGCGGGTCAATCCTTAAATAGTTGAACTTTCCTTAGTAAACTCTCTCCACGTTATAGCCGTCTTCTTACCATTTTAAACGTCAGGTCCCTGCGGTGGCAAGCATTATTATTGGTGAATACTGTCTTATTCAGGGGGAGTAAAAAGAACATTATAGCCATTCTGGGCATGAAAATGCCGGTAAGTAGAAGAGCATAGAAGCTGCCCTCTACAGGACAGGTTCTATGCTTTTTTTACTCTTGAATATATTTCATAAGTCAATTGCGCAACAGAAGATACGAACATTAACATAACTGTCGTATTTATAAGAGAGGTTGATCATCGGTTGATCATCCCTGCGCAAACTCGCTTGCACTTTGGAGATAAATCTTTTTTAATGAGCAAAGTATAAGAAAAGCTAGGGCTTTCGCCATTTCCTTGCGACAAGCCAAGTTTTTCTTTACCGCGGGCAACCCTTCAATTTCCTCGGCAGCAACGTTAAGAAACGTTATCGCGAAAAAATATTAAGGTCGTATAACGAAGTCTGGTTTCTTTTTCACATTGTGAGAGCCGTCCACAAACCGGACCGTTCCTGATTTAGCGCGCATAACTATCGATTGTGTGGTTGCTTTTACACCTTTATAGTGGACGCCTTTTAAAAGCTCGCCGTCCGTGACACCTGTTGCCGCAAAAATGGCATCCTCGCCTCCGACGAGATCGTTCATAAACAGCACGCGGCTGACATCCTCGATTCCCATCTTCTTGCAGCGCTTCATTTCTTCATCGTTCTGCGGGAGTAATTTCCCATGCAGCTCCCCGCCCAGGCATTTCAATCCAACAGCGGCAAGCACGCCTTCAGGAGCACCTCCGGACCCGAAAAGAATATCGATGCCGGTTTCATCAAAAGCTGTGTTCATAGCCGCTGCAACATCCCCGTCTTCGATCAGCTTAATACGGGCCCCGGCGTCACGGATTTCCTGTATGAGCGTTTTGTGACGTTCGCGGTTTAATATTGTTACAACGACATCCTCGACATCTTTTCCCTTGGCCTGTGCGACTGCTTTCAGGTTGTCGATGACAGGAGCATCAATATCCACTTTCCCTACCGCTTCCGGTCCGACAGCAATCTTGTCCATATACATGTCAGGGGCGTGCAGTAAATTGCCGTGGTCAGCGACCGCTATTACAGCGAGTGCGTTCCACATTCCGGCAGCTACGATGTTAGTTCCCTCCAGCGGATCTACAGCAACATCCACGCGCGGACCATAGCCGTTTCCGAGCTTTTCCCCAATATAAAGCATCGGGGCTTCGTCCATTTCGCCTTCCCCGATCACTACGGTGCCTTTCATCGGGATGGTGTCAAACACGTCTCTCATTGCACTGGTGGCGGCGTCATCTGCCTCTTCTTTTTTTCCTCTTCCCATCCAGCGCGCGGAGGATAAAGCTGCTGCCTCTGTTACACGCACCAATTCCATAGATAAACTTCTTTCCATCTCCATTCCCCTCTCCATCAAGCTTTTTTCTAGCCGCTCTTAACTTGGGCGGTTTCTTCAGGCGTCAGCGTTTCTCTCCAGACATTGGCGCCAAGTGCAATCAATTTCTCTTCCAAATGTTCATAGCCGCGGTCAATATGCTCGAGTCCGGTAATCTCTGTAATTCCTTCCGCCATCAATCCGGCAATTACTAGCGCAGCACCGGCACGCAGGTCACTAGCTTTGACCTTGGCTCCCTGAAGCCTCGTTTTGCCATTGATGAGGGCCGATCGTCCCTCCACTTTAATGTCCGCTCCCATGCGCCGCAGTTCATCCACATGCTTAAAACGGGCGTTGTAAATTGTGTCAGTCACGATGCTGGTGCCCTGGGCAGACGTAAGCAGAACAGTAATCGGCTGCTGCAGGTCTGTCGCAAACCCTGGATGCACAAGTGTTTTGATATCGACACTATTTAAGACAGGCGACGTTCGGATGCGGAGCTGGTCATCACCGGTTTCAATCTCGACCCCCATTTCGCGGAGCTTCGCCGTAATTGATTCCAGATGATCCGGAATTACGTTATTAATAAGAACCTCCTGCCCCATTGCTGCTGCTGCAATCATGTAGGTCCCTGCTTCTATACGGTCCGGGATAATCGAGTGCGCACAGCCGTGGAGCTTGTCGACGCCCTCGATCCGGATAACATTGGTTCCGGCCCCTTTTATGTTAGCTCCCATGCTGCTTAACAGGGTTGCCACATCAATGATCTCCGGCTCTTTCGCCGCGTTTTCAATGATCGTACGGCCTTCAGCTTTCACAGCCGCAAGCATAATATTAATCGTCGCGCCGACACTGACCACGTCAAGATAAATACGGGCGCCTCTCAGGCGATCTGCACGGAGATAAATAGCACCGTGTTCATTCGTCACCTTCGCACCGAGGGCTTCAAAGCCTTTAATATGCTGATCAATCGGCCGTGGACCAAGGTTGCATCCGCCGGGAAGTCCAATAGCGGCACGTTTGAATTTTCCGAGCATCGCTCCCATCATGTAGTAGGAAGCGCGCAGTTTCTTTACTCTTCCGTTTGGCAGCGGCATAGGAATAACATGCTGGGGATGAACGGTCATGCTTGTACCGTCGTGAGATACTTTTGCCCCGATATCTTCGAGCAGCGATGCAAGCGTCTCCACGTCAGAAATTTGCGGGAGATTGTCGATTGATACGGCAGAATCCGCCATAATGGCCGCAGGGATGAGTGCGACGGCACTGTTTTTAGCCCCGCTTATATGTACTCTACCTGTCAAAGGATATCCGCCTTTTACCATCAACTTTTGCATGAATGATTCACTTCCTCATCGGTAGTCTAGTTGATCTGTTTCTTTCTCTCTCCCCATCTTTTTTCATTATGGACAATCTCTTCTTCCAATAATCGACAAAATGAAACTTCCTTCGAAAAAAATCACACAGCTGCCAAAACCCGGCTGGCAGCAGGAGCTGAAACCATATACGACTGGTAACAGCCCTTATACCGGCTCTGACTGATGCTGCACAGCCTGCAGCGCAGGGGAAAAGAGACCATCCATCCTGAAAAAATTTCCAGGATTGCCCGCTTATCGGTTGTTCCAATCGGACAAGAATTTCTCAATCCCTTGATCAGTAAGAGGATGCGTGACTAGCTGAGAAATGATTTTATGAGGGATTGTGGCAATATGAGCTCCGCGAATTGCCGCTTCCGATACGTGAACAGGATGACGGACAGATGCTGCGATAATCTGCGTATCAATATCATGGGTGATAAAAATATCAGAAATTTCACTGATCAATTCGAGGCCATTGTGGCCGATATCATCAAGACGCCCGAGAAACGGAGATACATAGGTGGCACCGGACCGCGCAGCGAGAAGAGCCTGCACACTGGAGAAAACGAGCGTGACATTCGTTTTAATATCTTCTTCTGCGAATGTCTTAACCGCTTTCAAACCTTCCAATGTCATAGGAACCTTTACTGTAATATTAGGAGCTATCTTTGCAAGGTCGCGCCCTTCCGTGATCATGCCTGTTGCTTCGGTAGAAATAACTTCTGCACTGACGGATCCGTCTACGATATTCGTAATTTCCCGAAGTCTTTCGTGAAAATCAATACCTTCTTTAGCTACTAGACTCGGGTTGGTCGTTACCCCCGCAAGAATGCCAAGATCATTGGCTTCTTTAATTTGATCAAGATTCGCTGTATCAATAAAAAACTTCACGTTTCTCCCACCTAACTTTGAATTAATTTTCTCTAGTAAAAACTGTTTTCATAGTGAAACTGGCGCACCATCGCGCCGGCTCTCTCCTGCTTATTCACGAGAAAAGGAAGAGTAATGATGTGTTGTGAACCGCATCATTAACTCTTCATCATCTTTCGTCACCTTGAATTACGCGCGGTTGGAAGAACCAAATTCACGCATTTTCCCTTTTACGGTCTCTTTAATAGCTTCGCGTGCAGGACCGAGATATTTACGAGGATCATATTGCTCCGGCTGATCAGCCAGAACCTTTCGCACAGCTGAAGCAGATGAAATCTGGCTTTCCGTGTTTACATTGATTTTTGCGTGGCCAAAGCCGATCGCTTTTTGAACATCACCAGTTGGAATGCCTGTCCCGCCGTGAAGCACAAGCGGAAGGTCAACAAGCCCCTGGATTTCTTTCATGCGGTCAAAGCCAAGGTTCGGCTCGCCTTTATACGGACCGTGCACGGAGCCAAGCGCTGCTGCCAGACAATCTATATTCGTCTGGTCCACCAGCTCTTTACACTCTGCCGGGATCGCGTAGGCTGCTTCGGCGTCGTCTACAATTAAATCGTCTTCCTGTCCGCCTACACGGCCGAGTTCTGCTTCCACAGAAACACCTACCGCATGGGCAACGTCTACGACACGCTGCGTAACAGCGATATTTTCAGCAAGAGGGTGATGGGAGCCGTCAATCATAACAGACGTAAAGCCTGCGTGAATAGCTTCCACACATTTCTCAAAGCTCGAGCCGTGGTCAAGGTGAATCGCCACCGGTACAGTAACGTTATATGCTTCCATCAGCGCTTCGACCATAGCGACTACTGGCTTAAAGCCTCCCATGTAACGGGCTGCTCCTTCAGAAACACCGCAGATGACTGGTGATTTTTCTTCTTCCGCCGCCTGCAAAATCGCCTGGGTAAACTCCAGGTTGTTCAGGTTAAACTGGCCGACAGCATAGCTTTCCGCTTTTGCTGTTTCAAGCATTTCTTTCATGGATACTAAAGGCATTAATAGATCCTCCTTCATAATTATGAAACTATTGCATCTAATGGAGCCAGCATAACAAGGAAAAGCCTCTCATGAAACCCATTGGATTCTGGACAGACCGCGGCGGTGAGGAAAGCGCCACTATGTATGAGGCACATGTTTGAAGAACTCCATTAGTTGATGCCACCATTATAGCATAGTCACGGAAAATTTCATCTGTCCTTTCCGGGTGGAATTCACTTCATGAGGTGGTTTCCAATTGACGTTTAATTTCCTGGCGGACATCATCAATGTCGAAGGGTTTTGAGAAATAGGAAACTGCCCCGAGAGCCTTTGCATCTTCAATCATGTTAAGCTCTCCGTAAGCCGTCATCATAATCACTTTGGTTGACTCTGCGATGCTGCGCTTTTCCCGTTCACGTAAAATTTCGAGCCCGTCCATTCCTGGAATTTTCATATCCAGCAGTAATAATTCCGGTTCTTTCTGTTCGAGCATTTCCAGTGCCTGAATGCCATTGGCTGCCAGATATACTTCATAGCCGTCCTTTTTCAGCATTTCATTCAGCAAAACACGGATACCATACTGATCATCTACGATCAGAATTTTGTTCATGATCGTTCGCTCCTTTTTCTTACTGCGTTTTAACTTGATTCATTAGAAAAGAGTACCTCTACTGACATGAAATTTAGACAATATTCTTTATCAAACCAAGCACATACCTATATCTGTCTGCTTAAATATTCCATAAATTACGTCCAATTTCCTTCTTTTTTGTGCATTTAAAACACAGATTTGCTGAGTCGTATCGATTTTTGTTTTAATAAGGGAAAAATGAGGTGACTATACGAATATGAAAATTTTCACAACACAGCTGCACGGATTATTTCAAAAAATAATTGAAAAAGAAGAAGATGCCCTCGAAGATGGAGCCCGCCTGCTTGCACAAGGGCCTGCCGGCACCGGTTCACTATACGTGATCGGGCTCGGTGCGATGAAAGGAGTGGCAGACGCTCTCGCTTCTCACCCGGACGCCCCAGATAATACTGCTCACCTTAATGAACAAAAACGGAACGAGGCCGGCGCTGCCGACCGTGTGCTCATTATTGCGGACAAAGCAGATGATGCATTCTATGAACTGCTGGCGTTTTTTGAAGAAGCTGCTGTCCCTATGGTGATTGCTGCCCCATTTATCGTGGAGGACGTTATCGATGTAGTTATTTACCTGCATGTCCGCGACGGCCTGATTCCTGCTGAGGACGGGAGTCGTTACGGATCTCCGGCTGCGTTATGTGCGATGTTTATAGGGCAGCTGCTGTTTTTGGGAGTGAAGGACATGCTTGAGGAGCTGGAGGAGTAGCAGCCGTTTCCTCCGCTGCGAGCGGCGTTCCCTCTGCTCCCGATGCTTTTCACGCCTCCGAGCCGCTTTTCCACCGAAGCGCTTCGATTTCCCCCACAAGTGTCTGGTTTCCACTCATTCGGGCCGGTTTCCACCTTTTGGCTCTGATTTCCCGCGCTGCCCGCAATATTTCCACGCTTCCCGATCCTTTTTCCTCCGCTGCGAGCGGCGATTCCTCTGCTCCCGCTGCTTTTCACGCCTCCGAGCCGCTTTTCCACCGAGCGCTTCGACTTCCCCCACAAGTGTCTGGTTTCCCTTCATTCGGGCCGGTTTCCACCTTATGGCTCTGATTTCCCGCGCTGCCCGCAATATTTCCACGCCTTCCGATCCCGTTTCCTCCGCTGCGCCAGGCGTTTCCACTGCTCCCGATGCTTTTCACGCCTCCGAGCCGCTTTTCCACCGAAGCGCTTCGATTTCCCCCACAAGTGCCTGTTTTCCCTTCATTCGGGCCGGTTTCCACCTTTTGGCTCTGATTTCCCACGCTGCCTGCAATATTTCCACGCTTCTCGATCCCGTTTCCTCCGCTGCGAGCGGCGTTTCCTCTGCTCCCGATGCTTTTCACGCCTCCGAGCCGCGTTTCCACCGAAGCGCTTCGATTTCCCCCACAAGTGTCTGGTTTCCCCGCGTTTCGTGCGGTTTCCAATACAAGAGCCTTATTTCCCCTCGGCGGGAGCGTTTTCCACCATACGGGCCAGCTGTCCCTTCATCCGGATCGCCCCCCCACCCCCACAAAAATACCCAGCTTTTCCTAGAACGGAAAAGCCGGGTGGCTGCGTAACTCTTACTTATTTCCTATAGAAGCACTGATGAACTCACGGAAAAGCGGCTGAGGACGCGTTGGCCGGGACACAAATTCAGGATGGAACTGGGAGGCGACGAAATATGGATGATCAGCAAGCTCGATGATTTCCACGAGACGGCCGTCTGGGCTCGTTCCGCTGAACAAGAATCCAGCGCGTTCGAGTGTATCCCGGTATTCATTATTGAATTCATAACGGTGGCGGTGCCGCTCATATACGACTTCTTCCCCATACGCTGCCTTCGCTTTGGATCCTTCGAGCAGCTTACATGGATAAAGGCCGAGGCGGAGAGTGCCTCCGAGGTCCTCAATGTCCTTCTGCTCCGGAAGGAGATCGATGACTGGATGCTTGGCATGCGGGTGCAGCTCGGAGGAGCCAGCATCTTCGAGTCCTGCCACGTTGCTTGCATATTCTACAGAAGCCAGCTGCATGCCAAGACAGATTCCTAGAAACGGGACACTGTTTTCGCGGGCATACTTAATGGCCGTTACTTTTCCATCAATGCCACGGTCGCCGAATCCTCCGGGAACAAGGATGCCATCGACATTCTCGAGGTGATCCGCTGCATTTTCCGGGCTGAGGTGCTCGGAATTTACCCATTTGATGTCGACGTCGCAATCAAACGCGTAGCCTGCGTGCTTTAAAGATTCAGCGACAGAAAGATATGCATCCGGAAGAGCAACATATTTACCGACCAGTGCAATTGATATTTTATCAGAGAGATTCTGGACCTTGGCCACCAGGGCTTTCCACTCTTCCATATCAGCGTCTCCACCGTTCAGCTTCAAGTAATCGCAGACAAACTGGTCGAGTTTTTGGGCCTGCAGGTCAAGCGGCACTTGATAAAGAGTATCTGCATCGCGGGCTTCGATGACTGCATCTTTGTTGATGTCACAGAATAAGGCAATTTTTTCTTTCATGTCTTCCGGCACAGGGCTTTCTGTCCGGACGACGATAACGTTCGGCTGAATGCCAAGGCTGCGGAGTTCTTTTACGCTGTGCTGGGTCGGCTTTGATTTCATTTCCCCGGCGGCTTTCAGATAAGGAATTAATGTACAGTGAACATACATGACATTTTCAACACCGACGTCACTTTTAATCTGGCGGATTGCTTCGAGGAATGGGAGACTTTCGATATCCCCGACAGTACCGCCGATTTCTGTAATGACAACGTCGGCTCCAGTTTCACGGCCGGCCCGGTAAACACGTTCTTTGATTTCGTTCGTAACGTGCGGGATAACCTGAACCGTACCTCCGAGATAGTCGCCGCGGCGTTCCTTGCGAATAACGGATGAATACACTTTTCCTGTCGTTACGTTGCTGTTTTTGTTCAGATTAATATCAATAAAACGCTCGTAGTGGCCGAGGTCGAGGTCTGTTTCTGCGCCATCGTCCGTTACAAATACTTCCCCGTGCTGGTAAGGACTCATCGTACCAGGGTCAACATTGATGTACGGGTCAAATTTTTGAATCGTGACACTGAGGCCGCGGTTTTTCAGAAGACGGCCGAGGGATGCGGCTGTGATCCCTTTTCCAAGAGACGACACCACGCCTCCCGTTACGAAAATATATTTGCTTGCCATGTATTCATCTACTCCTTTTTATAATCATAAAAAAAACAAAAGTGACACCTCACCCATAGGAGGGGCGCACTTTTGTCCGACATTTGTATATAGATTAATCATTTTGTGATGTCATTGATAAAGCCCAAAAATGATTTTACCTAGACCCTTTTTAAAAGTCAATAGGGAAAAAATGCTTCTTTCTCCCAGTGGTTAATAATCTTCATCCTCGTCTTTATCATCATAGGAAGAATCTTCATTAGAATCATACCCGACTGCCGATTCATCTTTTTCTTCATAATCGTCATCAGCGTCCTCTTCCTGTGAAAGCTCATCCAGCTCATCTTCCACGTCCTCGAGATCGTCGTCGAAATCCTCTTCTGCGAAATCTTCGTCGTAGTCGTCGTAGGCTTTCTTGCGTTTTTTCGGTTTCTTCACCGTCGTGCTCAAGTCGTCGTCAGACTGATCCAGCGGGTACCATTCGCGAAGACCCCAGTGATTCTGGCCCAGGTGAACAAAGCGCCCGTCAAGATTCATCGCTGTAAACAGCTTCGTTGTTCGGCTGTCTCTTTCTGCTTTTGTGAATTTTTTCATCTTTGTGATGCGTTCAATCAACTGCTGATAATCGTAAGGTTTCTTTTCATCCCCCAGTAAAATAAGAGCCAGTTCTACCGCGGACATTTCTTCGATTTGTTCCTGTTTGAAATCGGAGATGCTCACGGATGTCACTTCCTTTCGCCAAGTATTCCAGATCATCGGCTTCTGCTCTCATTCCGGCGGTGTCTGTGCTTATCGCAAAGCCCTGCAGTAAGAGCTGAACCGTAAAAATCATACTTATCATTATAAACACATTTAGGCTATTTATGCCAGCCGTTTTTTATTGAGAAAGAAAGCAGCCGCTGTTATTACATATTTCTGCGGTACTGACCACCGACTTCATAGAGGGCGTGCGTGATCTGGCCGAGGCTTGCTGTTTTCACTGTTTCCATCAGTTCGCTGAAGACGTTTCCGCCGTCCACCGCTGTTTTCTGCAGGCGGGAAAGTGCCTTCGCTGCTTCTTTTTCATGTCGCTTATGAAAGGCACGGAGGTTTTTAATCTGGCTTTCTTTTTCCTCTTTGTCTGCCCGTGCCAGCTCCATATTAAACTCCTCTTCCTCGTCCTTTGGGTTCAGGTACGTGTTGACACCAATGATCGGCAGTTCTCCGGAATGCTTCTTCATTTCGTAATACATTGATTCTTCCTGGATTTTTCCGCGCTGATACATTGTTTCCATCGAGCCGAGGACCCCGCCCCGGTCGTTGATACGTTCAAGCTCCTGCAGCACCTGTTCTTCGACGAGGTCGGTGAGCTCTTCTATAATAAATGACCCCTGCATGGAATTTTCATTTTTGGCCATGCCGAGTTCTTTCGAAATTATCATCTGAATCGCCATCGCACGCCTCACAGAATGCTCGCTCGGTGTCGTGACTGCTTCATCATAGGCATTCGTGTGCAGCGAGTTGCAGTTATCATATATCGCCAGAAGCGCCTGCAGCGTCGTGCGGATGTCATTGAAATCGACCTCCTGCGCATGCAGAGACCGGCCTGAAGTCTGAATATGATACTTCAGCTTTTGACTGCGTTCATTCGCTCCGTATTTATTTTTCATCACTGCTGCCCAGATTCGGCGCGCCACCCGTCCGATCACCGCATACTCTGCATCAAGACCATTACTGAAGAAAAATGACAGATTGGCCGCGAAATCATCAATGTCCATACCTCGGCTCAGGTAATACTCTACATATGTGAAGGCATTCGCAAGCGTAAAGGAGAGCTGACTGATCGGGTTCGCTCCTGCTTCGGCAATATGATAGCCCGAAATAGATACGGAATAATAGTTGCGGACACGGTTGTCAATAAAGTACTGCTGGATATCCCCCATCATCCGCAGCGCAAATTCGGTCGAAAAGATACAGGTGTTCTGGCCCTGATCCTCTTTTAAAATATCAGCCTGCACGGTGCCGCGCACAACTGAGACGGTGTCTGCTTTAATTTTTTCATATTCCTCTGACGACGGAGGCCGGTTGTTTTCCGCTTCAAATTTCGATACCTGCTGATCAATCGCCGTGTTCATAAACATAGCCAGAATAATCGGCGCCGGCCCGTTGATCGTCATCGAGACCGATGTTAACGGTGAAATCAAATCAAAGCCGTCGTACAGTTTTTTCATGTCATCAAGTG
Source organism: Alteribacillus sp. HJP-4 (assembly GCF_042139015.1). Taxonomy (NCBI): domain Bacteria; kingdom Bacillati; phylum Bacillota; class Bacilli; order Caryophanales; family Bacillaceae; genus Alteribacillus; species Alteribacillus sp. HJP-4. The sequence goes on from NZ_JBHIKY010000012.1 coordinate 113,583, forward strand.
TACAGATGCTGACCCCGCTTTCACCGACTTTTCCATAAATATCCGGGCGGTGATCCGGGTCTTCTCCATAAAGAGTAACGGAATCAAAAGCTGTGCTCAGGCGCTTTGCATCATCATCCTTTGATAAATAATGAAAGCGGCGATTCGTCCGTTCCGGTGTTCCTTCTCCGGCAAACTGCCGTTTAGGATCTTCTCCCTTACGTTTAAACGGGAAGACGCCTGCGGTGTACGGGAAGCGTCCAGGAACATTTTCTTTTAAGCTCCAGCGGGTAATTTCGCCCCAGTCCTGAAATGATGGCAGCATCACCTTAGGAATCTTCATGCCGGAAAGAGTTTCTGTCTGGAGCTCTGTTACAATTTCTTTGTCGCGGATGACCGTAGTAAAGCTGTCCTGCTGATAGGATAATTTAAATTCGGCCCATCCCTCCAGCAGGCTTTTCACTTCCGGAGCCAGCTCATTTTCCACGGTCTCATAAATTTTCTGAAGCTCTGTTGTATCTATTTCTTTTTCTTTTAAAAGTGTGATCGTTCCGTCCAGCTGAAATAACTTTCTTGCTGTTTCCATCTGGTTTTCTGTAAACTTTTTATACTCCCGCACGGTCTGCACAATTTCTCGTAAATATTGAGTTCGTTCCGCCGGAATAATCAGGTCCTTTTTGCCTGGCTCCTTTGAAATATCGATACTCGTATCCCAGCCTTTTTCACATTTGTGATTAATAGTTTCTACGAGTGCTTTAAAAAGCACGTTCGTGCCGGGGTCGTTAAACTGACTTGCAATCGTACCGTAGACAGGCATCAGGGCCAGGTCCTCGTCAAAAAGCAGATGACTGCGCTGATACTGCTTGCGCACATCACGGAGAGCATCCTCCGAGCCTTTGCGGTCAAATTTATTAATGGCAATCAGATCGGCAAAATCGATCATATCAATTTTCTCGAGCTGCGAAGGTGCGCCGAACTCACTTGTCATTACATACATGGAGACGTCGGCCACTTCGGTAATTTCTGCATCCCCCTGGCCTATCCCGCTCGTTTCTACGATAATCAAATCAAAACCGGCTGCTTTTGTAACCTGAATCGCATCGACGAGGCTTTTCGTCGTTTCCGTTTTCGAGCCTCTCGTTGCGAGACTTCTCATAAACACGCGTGGATGATGGATGGAATTCATGCGGATACGGTCGCCAAGCAGCGCTCCGCCTGTCTTTTGCTTCGTCGGGTCAATGGAAAGAATGGCTATCGATTTGTCTTTGAATTCATTTAAAAAACGGCGGACAAGCTCATCTGTCAACGAACTCTTCCCGGCGCCGCCCGTCCCGGTAATGCCCAGTACCGGCGCTTCAGAACGGATCGCCTTCAGCTCTTTTAGAGCCGCCTCCCATGTGGAGCGGCTCTCGGGTGATTCATCCTCCACGACACTAATAAACCGTGCGATGGCCTGGTCTTTTTTCTCCTTTACCTCTGAAAGCGTCGCTTTTTGGTCCTTCGCTGTCGGAAAGTCACACTCTTCGAGCATCTGGCTGATCATCCCGCGAAGTCCGAATGTGCGCCCGTCATCCGGGGAAAATATATGACAGATCCCATATTCATGAAGTTCTTTTATTTCCGGAGGAGTTATCACGCCTCCCCCGCCTCCGTATATGCGGATATGTCCCGCATTTTTTTCCTGGAGAAGGTCGTAGCAGTATTTAAAATATTCCATATGCCCGCCCTGGTAAGAAGAAATAGCGATACCCTGGGCGTCCTCCTGAATTGCCGCGTTTACCACTTCTTCCACTGAGCGGTTATGGCCGAGGTGAATAACTTCTGCACCGCCCGCCTGCAGCAGACGCCGCATAATATTAATCGAGGCATCGTGGCCGTCAAACAAACTTGATGCTGTAATAAACCGAACGGCGTGTACCGGCTTGTATAATTGCTGCGTAGCCATCCTTGTTCCTCCCTTATTCAACTTTCTCTACATCAGCTGTCTGCACTCCAGCAAGAAGCTGGCGGAGCTGCATGGCTGTATAATCTTCAAGTGAGAATTCGTTGTGAAGCGACCAGCGCCGGAATGTCCACATCTGGCCGCACACCATAATGTTGTGGGCAAGCAGTCTCATTTCATTACCGGACAGCTTCAACTCACCCTTTTTCCGGCATTCATGGATCGCTCCTTCAAAAATCGCCGTCATTTCTTCTTCTTTTTCGAGAACGTAGGGCAGTGCTTCTTTTGGAAGTGACTTGGCTTCTTGATACATTACGAGCACTTCATCCTGCATTTCATTCATAATATGAAAAAAGGAAGAAATCATCGCTCGCAGCCGGGAAATTCCGGATTGCTGCATATCCATATCTGCTTCGAGCCTGCGCCGCACTTCGTCATATACGGAATCGCAGACGAGGTAGAGAACATCTTCCTTCGAGCCGATATATTCGTAAAGCGTTCCGATACTGAAACCGGACTGCTTCGCGATTTCACGTGTAGTCGTGCGGTGGAATCCCTTTTGTTTAAAAAGGTGAACCGCTCCTTTTATCATTTGTTCCCGCCGCCGCTGAATAAGCTGCTGGTCCTTTACCATTGATGGAACATTTTTTTTCTGCATTACTATCCACCCCCCCTAATCAGCCAGCAGCATTTTTCCTATGACAAGCCGCTGTATTTCATTGGTGCCTTCGTATATCTGGGTAATTTTCGCATCACGCATGTAACGCTCAACCGGATAATCCTTTGTGTAGCCGTAGCCGCCGAACACCTGAACAGCTTCCGTCGTAACCTCCATTGCCGCATCTCCGGCGAACAGCTTCGACATCGCGGATTCCTTCCCATAAGAGACTCCTTCACTTTCATTCCAGGCTGCCTGCCTCGTCAACAGCCGTGCCGCTTCCACTTTTGTCGCCATGTCAGCAAGCTTAAAGGAGATTCCCTGCAGACTGCCTATCGGTTTGCCGAACTGCTTTCGCTCCTTTGCATATTCCACAGCGGCATCCAACGCCCCCTGCGCTATTCCAACCGCCTGCGCAGCGATGCCGTTGCGGCCGCCGTCGAGTGTCATCATCGCAATTTTAAAGCCTTCTCCTTCCTTTCCAAGAAGGTTTTCTGCGGGAACGCGGCAGTCCTCGAGCACGATAGCTGTTGTCGGCGAGGAACGGATCCCCAGCTTCTGTTCTTTTTTGCCCACCGAAAAGCCGGGAAAATTCTTTTCAACTATAAAGGCACTGACTCCTTTGTGCCTGCTGTCCGGATCGGTGACAGCAAACACGATGTAAACATCAGCCATGCCGCCATTTGTAATGAAAATTTTCGAACCATTTAATATATAATGATCCCCGTCTTTTTTCGCTGTGGTTTTCATCGCCGCGGCGTCGGATCCGGAGCCAGGCTCTGTCAGTCCATAAGCGCCCATCATCTTCCCTTCTGCCATCGCTGTCAAATATTTCTTCTTTTGTGCTTCACTGCCGAATTTGTACACCGGCCAGCCGGCCAGCGATAAATGGGCAGACAGGGTTACGCCGGTGGAAGCGCATACTCTTGAGAGCTCTTCAACCGCAATCACGTAGCTGACAAAGTCGCTGCCGATTCCGCCGTATTCCTCCGGCCATGGAATACCGGTCAGTCCCAGTTCAGCCATTTGATCAAACAGCGCCCGATCGAAACGCTCCTCCTCATCCCTCTCAGCAGCGGTCGGAGCCACTTCCTTATTCGCAAAATCTCGCACCATTTTTTGAATCATTTCCTGTTCATCCGTTAGTAAAAAATTCATCCATGACACCCCGTTTTGTTTATTAAAATCCGATTGTATGCTTACCGATGACAATCCGCTGTATTTCACTTGTGCCTTCGTAAATTTCACACACCTTGGCATCCCGGAAAAACCGCTCCGCCGGATACTCTTTCGTGTAACCGTAACCCCCAAATACCTGGACCGCTTCAATGGCTGCATCCATCGCTGTTTTGGAGGCAAACAGTTTAGCCATCGAGGCCTCTTTCGTACAGTCGATGTTATTGGAACGCAGATGCGCTGCCCGGTACGTGAGAAGTTTGGCAGCCTCCACGTTCGTTGCTATGTCCGCCAGCTTAAATGAAATTCCCTGCTGGCTGCCGATACTTCTGCCGAACTGGTGTCGTTCTTTAGCGTAGGTAACAGCAGCTTCAAGTGCTCCTTCGGCAATGCCAAGGGATTGTGCGGCGATTCCGATGCGCCCTGAGGAAAGATTAGCCATCGCGATAGTGTAGCCTTCTCCTTCTTTTCCTAGCCGGTTTGCTGCAGGTACACGACAGTTCTCAAAAATCAGCTCCGTCGTATTCGATCCGTGCAGTCCCATCTTTTTTTCTTTCTTTCCAATCAGCAGTCCGGGACTGTCTTTTTCTACAATAAAGGCACTGATGCCATAGGAGCCTTTGTCTTTATCCGTGGCAGCAAACACTATATACGTATCAGCTGCTCCACCGTTCGTTATAAATACCTTAGTGCCGTTCAATACATAGTGATCGCCGGAGCGCACAGCAGTCGTTTTCAAGCTCGAGGCATTGCTGCCGGCACCGGGTTCGGTCAGGGCAAAAGCTCCGAGATATTCACCTGCTGACAGCTTCGGAATGAATTTTTTCTTTTGTTCCTCGGTTCCGAAATATAAAATAGGATAAGTGCCTACCGACGTATGCACGGATAAAATCACCCCGAGCGCTGCGCTGACTCTTGAAATTTCATGAATAGCAATCATGTACGATGTGAAATCCATACCTGCGCCGCCGTACTTCTCCGGCACCGGTATCCCCATCAGCCCGAGTGAGGCCATTTCCTTGATTAGCTCTTCCGGGAAGCGGTCTTCCTCTTCCATACGCTTTACAGCAGGAGCGACTTTGTTTTTCACAAAGTCGCGGACCATTTTTCTCATCATTTCCTGTTCATCTGTGAAGTTTAGATTCACGTTATCGTCCTCCTGCTGTTTATCTATCGTAGGAATAAATGCCGCGGCCTGTCTTTTTCCCATGCCAGCCTGCTTTGACATACTTCCGCAAAAGCGGGCAAGGCCGGTATTTATCATCGCCAAGTCCGTCATGAAGGGTTTCCATAATATAAAGGCACGTGTCGAGACCAATGAAATCCGCCAGTGTGAGCGGCCCCATTGGATGGTTCATGCCAAGCTTCATCACTTCATCAATCGCTTCCGGCTCGGCTACTCCTTCGTGGACAGCGTAAATGGCTTCGTTGATCATCGGCAGCAGTATCCGGTTCGAGACAAACCCCGGAAAATCATTGACCTCCACCGCTGTTTTTCCAAGTGATTCCGCCGTAAGCTTTACAGTTTGAAAAACTTCATCAGTTGTTGCGAGTCCGCGGATAATTTCGACGAGCTTCATCACAGGCACTGGGTTCATAAAATGCATCCCGATCACCTGCTTCGGCCGGCTCGTGACGGCGGCAATTTCTGTGATCGGAAGCGAGGATGTATTCGTTGCGAGGATGGTTTCCGGCGGCGCAATTTGATCAAGCTCGGTAAAAAGCTTCTTTTTAACCTCCATGTTTTCTACGACTGCTTCAATAACAAGATCTGCTTTCGATGCGTTTTCTAAGTTGGTCGAGCGGACGATCTGCTCGAGAGTCTTTGTTTTTTCTATTTCTTCCATCCGCCCCTTTTCCACCTGGCGTGTCAAGTGTTTCTCAATAGTATTGAGGCCGTTCTCCACCCGTTCTTCATCTATGTCATGCAAATATACGAGGAAGCCTGCCTTAGCGTGAACCTGGGCGATCCCTGCCCCCATCTGGCCGGCTCCTACGACCATTACTGTCTGTACCGTCACTTTCATTCCTCCTCCTTTTTCTACCAGCCTAAACTTCAATCAGAATGGCATCTCCCTGTCCGCCGCCGCTGCAGATCGCTGCTATTCCAAGTCCTCCGCCGCGCCGCTTAAGTTCATGAGCCAGGGTCAAAATAATCCTGGCACCGCTTGCACCAATAGGGTGGCCAAGCGCCACCGCTCCGCCGTTCACATTGATCTTTTCGGGATCAAGTGCGGCCAGTTTTTCACTTGCCAGCGCCACAGCTGCAAATGCTTCATTTACTTCAAACAGCTTAATATCCGCAAGCTGTCTTCCGGTTTTTTCTAACAATTTATTAATGACCAGCCCCGGTGTCATTGGAAACTTTTCCGGTTCCATCGCAAGAGCCGTATGGCCATGTATCGTCGCCAGAACTTCAGCACCGCTTGCTCTGGCAGTTTCCTCCGACATGACTACCATGGCGCAGGCTCCGTCGTTTACGCCGGGAGCATTGCCGACGGTCACTGTTCCGTCTTTTGAAAACACTGGTTTTAATTGACCCAACATGTTTATTGTTGTGTTTTTCCGTGGTGCTTCGTCACGAGCGACTGTGAGGGGGTCCCCTTTTCTCTGCGGCACCTCTACTTCGATTATTTCCTCATCAAATAGACCAGATTCGACAGCCGCCGTGGCACGCTGGTGGCTGCTATTCGCCCATTCGTCTTGCATTTCCCGGGAAATATCGAGCTTTTCTGCAACTTCTCCCCCGTAAATGCCCATATGAACATCATGAAACGAACAGGTCAGTCCGTCATGCACCATCATGTCCTTTATCGGCGAGTCCCCCATCCTTATTCCCCAGCGCGCTTTCGGCATGAAGTATGGAGCATTGCTCATTGATTCCATGCCTCCGGCTACAATGATTCCTTCTTCACCGGAGCGGATAATCTGATCTGCAAATGTCACACTTCTCATCCCGGAAGCACACACTTTATTAATCGTTTCGGTTTCTACTTCCCAGGAAAGGCCGGCATGGTGTGCTGCCTGCCGTGAAGGGATCTGTCCCTGCCCTCCCTGGAGAACATTTCCCATAATCACCTCGCGTATATTATCGCGGTCTGCACCGCTTTTATGCAGTGCTCCTAGAATCGCAGTCCCGCCAAGCTCAGCTGCTGTTAACGGACTGAGCGCTCCTCCAAATTTTCCAAAAGGAGTTCTAGCTCCTCCTGTAATGACAGTTTTGGTCATTGTCTTCTTCCTCCTTTAACTAACACTGGATTGTAAGTAACGTGCAGGTGGGTAATGTGTGAGTGGGGCTGGTTTGTGGTTATTGGGACTTGGTGTGGGATGAATATGGGATGCTGGTTGAATTTGTTGGGTGCTGGTTGACCGAACGCTCGCTCACTTTTGTAGTAAAAAAATAGAATTTCCTGCGATTTTATCTGATTTTGTACAGACTCTGATGCGGCAATAGCTGTCCGGGCCCCGCCGCATCAGGCATGCGTACATGTACTGCGCCTCATAATGAAAACGCTTTCCTCACTTCATAATTTACGGGAATTTCTTGAAAAAATCAACCCTGATCTTGCAAAAAGCTGAAGGATTTTTATGTCTGGAATAGTTTTCGCTGATGATTTTTTGTTTTTCGCTGATCAATTTTAATTTTCCGCTCATCGATCTTGTTTTTTCGCTGATCAGCATCGATAATCTGCCGGCTCCTGAGTATAGATTTTCACTCCGAAAATTTTTTCCCGTGTACAATTGGTTTTTCAAGCTCAGATTCTTTTTTTCCACGCGTCTCCTAGTTTATCCGCGTTTCCCCTTGTAGATTTCCACCGTTCGGACGATTTTTTCCGTACTCTCCGCTGGTTTTCCTCCGGTCAGCTAGTTTTTCCTTTTCCTTTGTCTGTTTTCTTCCGCTGCTCTCGTTTATCACGCTCACCACAGATATTTCCACGCAATCAACTCGTTTTCCCGCGCTCCATTTATTTTTCCACACTTGCAACAATTTTTTCCGCGTTTCCCTTAAAGATTTCCACCGCTCAGACGCTTTTTCCGCACTCTCCGCTGGGGTTTCCCCCGCCCCATTCATTTATCACGCTCTCCACTAATTTTTGGTTCTAAGTCAATTGTTGGGGTGGAGGCCGTCAGGCCCCGCCCCTTTATCCTACTTGAATGTTCTGATTTTTCGTCTGATGATGTAGTAGAATTTTGCTCCTTAGTCGATCATATCGTCGGAATCC
>NZ_JBHIKY010000013.1:0-98314 GCF_042139015.1 Alteribacillus sp. HJP-4
GGGAAGTTTGATTATTTAACACCAGAAAATCACCTCTTTTTTGTTTGATATTTATATTATATCTCACACATGAAAAAGACTAGAAAACAATTTTGTTTTCTAGCCAAAAATCGTATTTTATCGGGTACTTTTTCAGCAGCCTCGCTGCTCTTCCCACTGGAGTCTTCGGACTTGTCCCCTGCTATCTTCTATTTAGGTTACTACTTTTTCTATAAAAAGGGGCCTTTGCTACAGCCCCTTTGCGTTAAATTGCGTTTTTTAGTTGTTTGACCTGGAGTCCCCGTCTTCTCGAAAATTCTATCGAGTGGTGCAGGCGGACATGAGGTACGCTATTTGTCTGAATGACAGAGAATTTGGCTCCCTTTTCAGCTGATAACGGAACCAATGTCCGGCAGCGTCTTAAAACGGTGCTGTTTGGAGGAAATAGCGGAACCAAGAATTGACTCGATTGATAATTGTAAGAAAAAAACACACGGGGCTCTAAATTGAGAAACCCGTGTGACTGAAAGTTTATTATAAACAGAACTATGCGTTTACCTTGTTTACGATTTTATGCTTCGCCGCCCCCGATTTTATGGCTGCAAGAGCTACTGCATCGGCGACTTCTTTGACGACTCGTTTATCGAGCGGATTGGGAATGACATAATCCTCGTTCAATTCATGGTCTTCGATCAAGCCGGCGATGGCATGAGCGGCAGCAATTTTCATTTCTTCATTAATCTCTGAGGCACGCACGTCCAGTGCTCCGCGGAAAACTCCGGGAAATGCAAGGACATTATTGACCTGATTTGGAAAATCAGAGCGCCCTGTTCCAATAACTCTCACCCCGGCTTCTTTTGCGGCATCAGGGAGGATTTCCGGCTCAGGATTCGCCATCGCAAAAATGATTGGATCCTCTGCCATTGATTGCACCATTTCCTGCGAAATACATCCGGCTGTGGAAACACCGATCACGACATCGGCTTTTTTTATCACCTCATCAAGAGTACCGGCAATTTGATTGTGGTTAGTGACAGCAGCCATTTCATCCTTAAGCACGTTCATTCGTTCGGTTCGTCCTTCATATATGGCCCCTCTGGAATCACACATAATAATATCCTTGCTGCCAAGAGACAATAACAGCTTTGTGACTGCGATCCCTGCCGCACCGGCTCCGTTAATGATTATTTTAGAATTCTGGACCGTTTTTCCAACAAGCTTCAGAGCATTGATCAGCCCTGCCAGCGTAACAATGGCCGTTCCATGCTGATCATCATGAAAAACCGGTATATTCAGTTCTTTTTTTAATGTTTCTTCGATGATAAAACAATCAGGAGAAGCGATATCCTCCAGATTAATTCCGCCGAAGGTAGGTTCTAGTGCTTTTACAGTAGTAATAAAGCTTTCCGGGTCTTTGTTGTTGATGCATAAAGGGAAAGCATCGACATTCGCAAATTCTTTAAACAAAATTGACTTTCCTTCCATCACCGGCATGGATGCCTCCGGCCCAATGTTACCGAGACCGAGCACAGCGGAACCATTGCTGACGACGGCTACCAGATTGCCTTTGCTTGTATACTCATATACGTCATCAATATTATTGCTTATTTCCTTGCATGGCTCTGCCACTCCTGGAGAATAGGCCAATCCTAAGTCTTGATTGCTTTCGAGTGTGATCTTCGAATGCGTTCCAATTTTGCCGTTCTGCTCTCTATGCATTTTTAATGCTTTCTCTCTCATAGACATGGAATATGCCCTCCTTTTTTCATTAATCAAAAAATTCAATATATTAAAACTATAATTCGATAGTTTTCTTAAACTTTTCATCCACTATTCCTACCTGAAAGTATAAAGAGATACAGCCACGAACCTGCAGTGGCTGTATTTTATTCTTTCATCTATTTATCTCTCCACTCCTGTGCACTATCTTTTTGCTTCAACGAATGCTGAGGCTTTGTTATACGTGCTCCAGATAACTTGCTTTCATTTGCTTTAACGTTTCATCTCCGGGCTGATCCCAGATAGCCTGATTAATAATTTCCACTTCAATCGGACCGTGGTAACCTGCCTCTTCCACCGCTTTTCTCATCCTGCGCAGTTCAATAATGCCGTCTCCCATCATCCCTCTGCCCTTGAACATATCCGGCATAGGCACCACCCAGTCCGACACATGAAAACCGAGAATATTCCTGCCTGCACGTTGAATTTCTTTATACAGCTCAGGGTCCCACCAAACATGAAATACATCGACTACAACCCCGACCTGGGAAGTGTTCACGTTTTCGCTGATTGTATTTGCCTGGCCAAGTGTGGAAATGACAGATCGGTCAGCCGCATACATTGGATGCAGCGGTTCAATACCAAGCTTAACTCCATGCTTTTCAGCAAACGGCACCAGCTCTTCAATACCTTCTTCGACCCATTTTCTCGCACTGTCAATGTCGCGACTTGACGGAGGGCCGCAGACAAGCACCAGCACATCCGTGCCAAGCTCTGCCGCTTCTTCAATTGCACGGCGGTTGTCTTCTATTTTTTCTTTTCTCTCTGACGCCGACTCTGCTGGAAACATTCCACCCCGGCAGACGCTTGATACCTGCAATCCAGCATCTTGAATTAGCTTTCGGCTCTGCTTTAATCCGATTTCGTGAATTTTATGGCGCCATACGGAGATCCACGGTACTTCCTGCCGTACGCAGCCCTGGACAGCTTCTTCAAGATTCCAGCTCTCCGTTGTAATTTGATTTAAACTGAGTCGTTCAATGGATGGAGCTTCACTCATAGCGTCTTTACCTCCTGTCTGACACCTGCCTGTTCAAGTACAAGCTGCATTCTTTTCACGGCCATTTCCGGTTCAAGGAGAAGGCCGGCATCGTCCGCCATGACAAATAAGTCAGCAAGGTGGACGATGGAACGCGAGCCCTCCGCACCGCCAATCATGCGGAAATGAGACTGATGCCCGTTCAAATATGCCATAAACACAACTCCAGTCTTATAAGCGAAAGTAGGTTTTTGGAAAATATGCCGTGATAAAGGTACCGTTTTTTCTAATATCTCATCATACTTTTCCAGTTTCCCTTCATCCAGTGCGTGAAGAGCAGCGGAAGCAGCCGGCGCAATGGCGTCAAAAATACCTAACAGCGCGTGGCTGTAACCTTGCTCATCACCTTTGATCAGGGTTGGATAATTAAAATCATCCCCTGTATACATGCGGACCGTGTCCGGAAGCAGCCGGCGCATATCAATTTCTTTCTGCGCATCCAGCAGTGAAATCTTAATGCCGTCAACTTTATCTTCATTATCCCGAATAATCTTTAAGCAGACATTCATCGCCTGATCAATATCCTCATGACCCCAATATCCCTTCAGCGCCGGGTCGAACATATCCCCGAGCCAGTGAAGGATCACGGGCTGCTTAACACTTCGAAGGATATTGCCATAAATTTTTTCATAATCCTCCGGGCTTTGGGCTGAAGCAGCCAGTGCACGACTTGCCATTAAAATGATCCGGCCGCCTTCTCCTTCAACAAATTCACATTGTTCCCGGTACGCATCCTCCACCTGCTGAAGCGTTACGTCCTGGCCGGGAGCTAATTGATCTGTCCCGGTTCCGCATGCAATCAGGCCATCTACCTTGTCTGCTTCCTTGATGGAACGGCTGATCAATTCTTTGGCGTTCTCATAGCTGAGACCCATGCCCCGCTGGGCAGTATCCATCGCTTCCGCGACACCAAAGCCAAGCTCCCATAAATAATGACGGTATTCCATTGTCGCTTTCCAGTCTATTTGGGCATTTTGAAGCGGATCTGTATCAGAAAGTGGATCACTTACGACATGCGCAGCTGAAAACGCCGTCCGCTTTTGAAACTTCTTTCCTTTCTGAACCTTAAAGGGAGCCGCTTGACTGGGAGTATACGTGTATAATTCTCCTCCCGCCTTCGGGAGTGTTAAAGATAGACTCATCATTTACATCCTCCTACAGCTTAATATCCGGTACATCGACAAAACGGCGTTCCTTCCATGACTGCAGGCCAAGGTCGGAAAGCTGTGTACCTTTCGCACCTTCCAGCAGATCCCATGGGAAAGCCTCGTCTTGATGTACATGCTTTAAGAACATTTCCCACTGTACTTTAAACGCATTATCAAAAACTGCGTTATCCGGCACTTCCTCCCATTGCTCTTCAAAGTCGAACGGATTCGGAATGTCCGGATTCCACGTCGGTTTTGGAGTGTTTACACGATGCTGCACCTTGCAATCGCGGAGACCGGCTACCGCACTTCCGAGCTTGCCGTCAACTTGAATAGTCAAAAGGTCGTCACGGTTGACCCGCGTTGCCCAGGAGGAATTTGCCTGCACAATCACTCCGTTTTCCAGTTCAAAAATGGCGTATGCTGCATCATCAGCAGTAGCTTTGTATTTATTTCCTTCTTCATCCACTCGCTCTGGAATATGCGTTGCTCCCAGGCAGGAAACAGATTTTACATTACCGAAGAGATTGTCAATCACATAACGCCAGTGCGCAAACATGTCTACAATAATGCCGCCGCCGTCTTCTTCCCGGTAATTCCAGGATGGGCGCTGGCCATCCTGCCAGTCTCCTTCAAAAACCCAGTAACCGAAATCTAATTTGACGGAGAGAATTTCCCCAAAGAATCCGGAATCAACCAGCCGCTTCATTTTCAAAAGACTTGGCAGGAACAATTTATCCTGTACCACGCCGTTTTTCACGCCGGCTTCTCGAGCAAGGCGGGCCAGTTCAACGGAGCCTTCAAGTGACGTTGCAGTAGGTTTTTCACAATAAATGTGCTTGCCTGCCTGGATGGCCTGCTTAATGCTTTCCGCACGGCGCACCGTCGTCTGTGAATCAAAATAAATTACATTATAGGAATCATCGAGACACGCTTCTAGATTTGTACTGTATCTGGAAATACCATGTGCTTCTGCCAGCCTTTGCAGTTTACCTTCGTTTCTGCCCACAAGAATCGGGTCCGGCATCAGAAATTCACCATCTCCGAGTGCCACGCCGCCTTGTTCACGAATTGCTTTAATGGATCGGATCAAGTGCTGGTTCGTACCCATCCGGCCTGTAACCCCATTCATGATTATGCCTATTTTATGTGTGGACATCTTAATTCCCCTCTCTGATTGCTTGAATGTATCTTAATCTTAATAAAACGCATACATTCTGTCTTACTAGATATAGAAGGTTGGTCTCAATATCGGAAATGAGTTTGATTGTAGAGAATTATCTGTAAGCTGAACGATACGTTAAGTGCTTAACGGGGCTTATCCATGCAGGAGGGGAATTGTATCAACGAAATTCTCAATTTACGCCTGTAAAAAACCCCGGTTATTCATTTTCGAATAACTCGGGGTCCTGGTGAGAGGTTCTGTATTTATATGGCGGAATCCCCATATATTTTTTAAATACTCTGTAAAACGTTGACACAGATTCAAATCCTACCTCAAAACAGATTGATGCAATGTCTTTATTTGTTTCAATCAGCATCTTTTTCACCAGCTCAAGCCGGACCTCGGTTAAATACTGCATCGGGGTTTTTTCATAAAAATCTTTAAAGATACTGTGAACGTAACGTGTACTCATACTCATTTTATTGGCCATATCCTCTGAGCTCGTAATTTCAAAATAATGAGTATCGATATAGTTCCGGAGCCATTCCGCCCTCAGCATGTTTGTGTCTGCTACCTGTGATGTCTGAGCTGAACGATAAAGAACGACTAATATTTCGGCGAGAAAAATTTTCAAAGCGAGGAAGCGAAGGGAGTCCCCGTGAGACTGTTCATACAGCATTTTTCGTAAAAGCTGACGAAGTTCACTGCTGTCAAACAGGCTCTGCTTCACTACTCTCGCGGAATCAAAAACTGGATAAAGCAGTTCATTTCGAACGGCACTGCTTAACGCATTTTCGTTCCATTCCAGTACGAGAATTGTCATTTTTGAAGTGGATAGGATCGAATGATGCGTATAAGGCGGAATAAGCGCCATATTATCCAGCTCAAGCTTATGCTCTTTTTTGTCGAGTGTGCATGTGCCATTTCCTTCGAGTACGTATAGGATTTGATGAGTTTTATGGTAATGATTCGTTACGACATCTTTTTCATTATGCTTGCTTTCATATAATTCAATCTCTCGAATCGGCGGTTTTTGGGATGCCCCTGCCATGGTGTTATACCTCCAAAGCAATACATGTAGTTTGATTTGCTTTGATTATACTATGCCTGCAGGTCTTTGGACAGCTGCGCCCTAAATAATGTGGTATTCTTTGCACTAAACTCCTGAATAGGCGGAAAATCCACCGTCGATCGGAACGACTATTCCGTTCACAAAACTGGAGGAACGGTTATCAGCAAGCCAGAGCAGTGTGCCCGTAAGCTCTTCTGCTCTTCCAAATCTTTCTGCCGGGGTCTGGCTGAGTATTTTATCCGCTCGTTCCGTCAATGAACCATCTTCTTTTAATAGAAGAGATCTGTTCTGTTCTGTGAGAAAGAATCCCGGGGCAATTGCGTTAACTCTAACACCAGTGGGGGCGAGGTGAACAGCCAGCCATTGGGTAAAATTACTGACAGCTGCTTTTGCTCCACTGTATGCCGGTATACGGGTCAACGGCGAAAATGCGTTCATCGAGGAAACATTGATAATGACTCCTTCTCCCTTTTCAGCCATTTGTTTCGTAAATACTTGAGAAGGGAGCAGAGTGCCTAGGAAATTCAAACGCATAACAAAATCTACCCCATCTTCGTCCAAATCAAAGAAAGTCCTGGTGTCCTCCTCTACGTTATGGAGGTCCTGGGGCTCAAGAGTATCCTTTGTAGTAGTGCCGCTGGGATGATTTCCACCGGCGCCATTAATAAGGATATCACACGCTCCCAGCTCTGATTGGATCGTCTGGTAAGCCTGCTGCAGTTCCACTTTAGAGAGTACATTTGCCGGAACAGCGAGGGCTTTTCCATGATTCTCTTTGATTTCCTTTACGACAATATCAAGCTTGTCTTTCGATCTGCCTATGACAGCCACTTTTGCTCCACAGGCAGCCAGAGCAAATGCCATCTCTTTTCCCAATACACCGCTTCCACCGGTAACTACTGCTGTTTTTCCATCCAAATCAACATGAAATGGCACATTCATAAACAACCATCCTTGTCTATTTCGTTTTCTGTAATGTTTCCCAAATCCCACGCAGGTAAGAAGCTCCGAGGGCGCGGTCATATAGACCGTACCCGGGACGTCCTGTCTCCCCCCAGATCATTCTGCCGTGGTCAGGACGTATCGGCCCGGTAAACCCAGTTTCATCATATGCTTTCATTATTTCAACCATATCCAATGACCCGTCAGATGAAAGATGGGAAGATTCTTCAAACGATTTATTCTTTGTTCTTTTTATATTGCGGCAGTGCGCAAAATGGATCTTCCCCTGAGAGCCGAAAGTGCGGATCATTTGTGGAATATCATTTGCAGGCAGAGCTCCATAAGATCCAGAGCACAACGTCAGGCCATTATTAGGACTATCATATAAATTCAGGAACCGCTGAACATTTTCCTGATTCGTAATAATTCGCGGCAGACCAAAAATTGACCATGGCGGATCATCCGGATGAATTGCCATGTTAATTCCGACTTCCTCTGCGACAGGAATTACCTCCTGCAGAAATGAATTAATATTCTTCCACATATCCTCTTCTGTCAGAAGCTTAAACTCATCAATTACCTCTTTCAACTCGTTGTTTTCATAGCTTGCATCCCAGCCGGGAAGAGTCAATTCTCCGCTTAAAGGATCAACTGAGGTAATATGCTCATGATCATAAATAAGAGCAGTGGAGTCATCCGGCAGAACAAAATCGAGCTGGGAACGGGTCCAGTCAAACACAGGCATGAAATTATAGCACACCGTTTCAATGCCTTCAGCTGCAAGATTTCTCAGCGTCTGTTTGTAATTTTCTACATAACTCGAAGCTTCTCTTTTACCGAGCTTAATATCTTCGTGCACCGGTACACTTTCAATAACCTCCAATGACAGATTGTGCGACTCAATTTCCTTCCGCAGCTGCCTGATTTTTTCCTGCGGCCAGACCTCGCCGACAGGAATATCATAGACAGCAGAAACAATCCCGGTTACTCCTGGAATTTGTTTAATATAGGCCAGGCTTACGGGATCCTCCTCTCCAAACCACCTTAATGTAAATTTCACCTACTATCACCTTCTATGTTTGGCTTAAACGTTCTCTATTTATTTTAACAGCTTGTTTTTCAGCGTGCAGGCTTCTTATATAAATCCTTTCTTAAGTTCTTTACAGTTTGCGGGAGAACAGAGTTCTCATGAAATCGGAGTATTGTGAAAACGCTATTTCCGGCTCTGCTAGGTCCGGCCACCATAATTTTTCCCATTCGAGTGTAAAATAGCCATCATAATTATTTGTTCTGAGAAGGGTATAAATTTTTTCCAATGGAACGTCTCCCTCTCCCAATAAACATAGCTGATACCCTCTTTTATTTTCTGGAGCAATATATGAATCTTTCCAATGAGTGTACTTTATCTTCTCACCTAATAACTCCCAGGTTCTTTCCGGAGCTTCTTGCACTGTACGGTAAGGGTGGTGAATATCCCAAAGAACATACAGAAAGTCTGAATCTAAACGCTCTAAAATTTCGTTGACAAATTCACAATTTGTCCAATCATCATGTGTTTCCAGTAATAAGGTAACTTGATATTTTTCCGCTAATTGCACGTAATCCTTTAAGTTATCAAGGATTTTACAAGTAGCATCAGCTCTGAGTGTTTTTCCAATTTTACCTCCGAACACTCTAATATATGGGGTATGGAATTCTTGACATAGCTTTGCATAACTGTGAAACTCTTTTACATGCTTTTCATGCTCCTCTGGAGAAGTTGTAAACAATCGTATTGAGCTTGAAAAACATGGAATTTCCAATGAAGCCTCCTTAAATTTTTTCTTTGTATACTCCAGATCACTGGTGAATTCCGGAAGATTATAAATGTTAAGCTCTCCCATATATCCTCTGAAGTCTACGCCATCGAATCCACTCTTCACCGCGTTAGAAATAATCTGATCTAAATTCCATCCTGGACACCCGAGGGTAGTAAATGCCAGCTTCATTTGGCAGCTCCTTTTAAGATTAATTTTTTCCTTTAATTTAGAAAAAGACGCCTGGCATCCAGACGCCTTTAATTTTTTTTATTTTAATTCGTTAATGTTCACCATATCCATGTCAGTGAAAGTATAATTTTCACCCACCATTGCCCATATAAAAGTATAATTCTCCGTTCCAACGCCAGAATGGATAGACCACGATGGAGAAAATACGACTTGTTCATTATTCACAACAAGATGCCGTGTTTCTTCAGGTTTGCCCATAAAATGAAAAACTTTTGCCTCCTCAGTCATATCAAAATATAAATATGCTTCCATTCGGCGTTCATGCAAATGAGGAGGCATCGTATTCCACATATTATTAGGAGCAAGCAGCGTCATTCCCATCATTAATTGACAGCTTTTAATTCCATTTTCGTGGATATACTGATAAATTGTTCGTTTGTTGGATTCACTATCTGCTCCCATATGATTTGGAGTCGCCTCTTCTAAAGGAAGCTTTTTTGTTGGATATTCTTTGTGTGCTCCCGCTGAGACAATATAGAATTTGGCCGGGTGATCCTGGTCTTCACTTTTAAATGTTACGTTTTTCTTACCCATTCCAATATACAGACAATCACGTTTACCTAAAGGGTATTCTTCTCCATCCACCGTGACTATCCCTTTCCCTTCTGAAATATTTACGACTCCAGCTTCTCTTCTTTCTAAAAAATACGCAGTTTTTAAAGTCTTCTGATCTTCCAGCCGTAAAGATCTTTCCAATGGAATAATTCCGCCAGTGATCATGCGATCATAATGAGAATACACCATCGTAATTTTTCCTTCATTAAATATGTTTTCAGCTAGAAATTCTTCTCTCAATCGTTTAGTATCATATTGTTTCATATCTTTTGGGTTTACGGAGTACTTGATTTCCATGATTAATTTCCCCTTTGCCAATTATGAACTCATCCATCCTCCATCCACACACAAAATATGCCCATTCACGTAAGCAGAAGCTTCTGACGCGAGAAAAATAACAGCACCATGCATATCCTTTGGTGTACCCCATCTATTCTGAGGAATGCGAGAAGTAATAAATTCGTTTCGTTTCTCATCCTTACGAAGCGGTTCTGTATTATCTGTTGCCATGTAGCCTGGAGCGATCGCATTTACATTTATTCCTTTATTTGCCCATTCATTCGCAAGCGACTTTGTTAATCCTGCAACAGCATGCTTACTTGCTGTATACGCAGGTACCTTTAATCCACCTTGAAATGACAGCATAGAGGCAATGTTTATGATTTTGCCATTGCCATTTTTAATCATATGGCTTCCTACTTCTCTGCTCAGTTGAAACACAGTGTGCTGATTTACTTGAATTACATCCAGCCAGTCATTGTCTGAGAAGTTTTCTGATTCTTTACGCCTTATAATACCTGCATTGTTTACAAGAATATCTATTCGGCCAGTCACTGCTTCAGCATCAACTGCCAGTTGTGCTGCTGAACCAGCCTTTGATAAATCAGTGATCAACGAATGAAATACGCCGCCTTCTGCTTCTATTTTTCGTTTGGTATTTGTCAAATCCCTTGTACCTGTGCCGATTATGACAGCTCCAGCGTTAGATAATGCTGCGGCCATTCCTTGTCCTAATCCGCGGCTGGCGCCTGTTACAAGGGCAGTTTTTCCTTTGAGTGAGAATAAATTAATCATGGGAAAGCCCCCTTAAGATATTTATCTCATAAATGCCCCGCCGTTTATCTCAATCGTCTCACCAGTGATGAAGCTTCCCAAATCGGAGACAAAATATAGTACAGCACCTGCCACGTCCTCCGGCACACCTGCTCTTTGGAGTGGAATACCTTTGACGGCATTTTCTCTGCCTTCTTTTGTGTTAAATGTGTCATGGAAAGGAGTATTTCCAATAAAACCTGGTGCAACATTATTTACAGAAATAGAATGTGGTGCAAGTTCTTTTGCCAGTCCTTTTGAAAAGGCAATTACGGCAGCTTTAGAGGCGGAATACGCTGATGCTCCCGGTCCCCCTCCGTTATGAGCAGCCAGTGAAGACATATTGACGATACGTCCGCCGGAACTCTTCATGAAAGGAATCATAAATTTAGAAACTAAAAAGGTGCTTGTTACGTTAACGTCGATTACTTTGTGCCACAGTTCTTCGCTCATTTCTTCGACAGAGGACCTCTCTACCATATGCCCTGCATTATTTACGAGAATATCTATTCGCTGATTAAAAAAATCAGCTGTTTGTTTTACGAACGTTTCGATTTCCTCTCTCTTTAAAACATCTCCTTGTACTGCCAGCGACTGCCTGCCCATATTTTTAATCTCATTTACTACTTCCTCTGCTCCTGCAGCGTTTTTACCATAATGAACTACTACATCGGAGCCGGCTTCAGCGAGCGCAAGTGCTATTCCTCTTCCAATACCTGTCCCGCCTCCTGTTACGAGTGCTTTTTTTCCTTTCAAGTCCAGCATAATTAACGTTCCTCTCTGTTTTTTACTATTTATCAACTGCTAAATACTTTCCTTTACATTTCTGATAAAATCTCGATCATCCATTTTTTCAAAAGCTCTCATGGCGAATTTAGTATATAAAAGTGCAGGTACACTTAACCCAAAAAACAACAACAAAATAGGAAAAGAAGAGACCGCAAAATAAAAAGCGAGAGTTCCTGCAGTTAAAACGATAGAAATATTTGGCATAGTGATCGCGATAAGTACAGCAAGACGGACCTTGTTAAAGGTGGACAGTTCATAATGAGCGGATATCGGAAAAAGGAGAATAGTAGCTAAAATGTAAATAAGCAAAAGACTTACAAATACACTTCCAGTAATAAATCCAGCAATGTGCTGATAACTTAAAAGCAGTCTAATATCATAATAGATAAAGACTCCAATCAGTATCCACACCAAGCCTGGAGCCTGTAACTGCCAAAAAAATAGTTTATAACATTGCCAAAAACAACGAGAAAACTTTACATCTTTATTTTGTAACCGCTTTCTTATTACAGCAAAAACAGCATAAGTGGAGGGGATCAATCCTAAAACTAACCCTCCGGTCAAAACTCCTGCAAACCACATCATCTGTATTAAAAATAAAAAATAAATCCAATCAGTTAAAACTGCAAGCCTCCCCTCCAAAGCCGGAACCTCTCTTTCCAATTAAATTAGATACTTCCATTGTAATTATTATTTTAATAAATCCTGCCGTAAAGGAGTAAAGGTGTCTAATAGGATTCCGGGCTCCAACGCAACAGCACCGTGTTCTTCATCTCCTGGAATCACCAGTGTTTCACCTTCATGGATGATATGTCTTTCACCAGAGATGGTAAATTCAAAACTACCTTTTTTACAGTAAGTCAATTGTTCGTGAGGATGTTTGTGCAGTTTTCCCTGGGCTCCTTTTTTAAAATGTACTTCCATCATCATCACTTGTTTGCCGGGAGGAAATATTTTTCTTTGTACACCTGGTTCGGCTTTCTCCCATTCTCCAATCACAGACATTCTCCTTTCTTTTCAAGCCTTCTACGTTCTGCACTAATTTTATCAGAAAGAGTTAAATTTCTTTTGGAGTCTTTTTATGTTGATCTTGTTTTTTTTTAGTTATATTGATGAAGCTGGCAGCGTTTTATTTTTTCAAGAAACGCTTTGGTTACTGAGATCTTTTCTTGGTATTTTCATGCGTATTGTTGTTCCTTCTCCATCGTTTGATAAAACCTCTAATCCGCTGTTTTCATCAAATATCAATTGAATGCGCCGGTTTACATTCCATAAACCGATGCCCATTTTTTCACTTCTTCTCTCCCCGTCTTTTTCGTTAAGAATACTTTGAATTTCGGCAAGTTTTTCCTGTGAAATTCCAGTTCCATTATCAATTACCTCTACCATTAAGCAGCTATCTTCCTTCCTCGCCCTGATAGTGATTTCTCCTTCATAGCGTTTTTTTCTAAGTCCGTGGTGAATAGCATTCTCTACAAGCGGCTGGAGGGAAAGCTTAACGATTTCTTCTTTTTGTAATAGGGAAGGGATGTCAAGATCAATTTGAAATGATTTTTGAAAACGATGTTCTTCTACAATCAAGAAATTCTTTACATGGCTTAATTCTTCTTCAAGAGTTACGATTTCTAGATTTCGAACAGAATATCGAAACATTTGAGATAATGCTGAAGCCATTTCAGAAATTTCATCCGCATCATTTAAAATTGCGTAACCGTTCATCGTTTCAAGGGTATTATGAAGAAAATGAGGATTAATCTGAGATTGCAGTGCCTGCAGTTCAATATTTTGTTTTTCATACATAACAGTGTGGTTTTTCACTTCTGCAGCGTACAAATCGTCTACCAGAGCAGACAACCTTTTAATCATTTTATTATAGCTTGAAACAACGCTGCTTATTTCATCAGTTCCTTTGAGCGGCTTTATTATTTCCCATTCGCCTACTTCCATTTTTTTCATCCCCGTTTGAACTTTTCGCAGTGGCTTAACAATGCTTTTTGCAAAAACTATAGAAATGAGAAGGGCAATAAGTATGGAAGATCCTATCGCAATGATTGCAGTTTTATTCATTCCTGAAACTGGCTCGTATACCGCTTCTTTTGGCTTCATCGCTACCAATGTCCAATTGGTGTTAGGGGATCGGTCATAATAAAATAACATCTCCTCCTCTTCCCAATCCGCTGTAAAGGTACCGTTTGTATTGCTGGAAATATTTTTCTTCAACTGATTATCTAATGGCTTCCCTACCCATTTTT
Organism: Alteribacillus sp. HJP-4; assembly: GCF_042139015.1. NCBI lineage: Bacteria > Bacillati > Bacillota > Bacilli > Caryophanales > Bacillaceae > Alteribacillus > Alteribacillus sp. HJP-4. The sequence goes on from NZ_JBHIKY010000013.1 coordinate 13,861, forward strand.
GCTCTGGGTGATAAACAATTCTGTTATATTCATCAAAAATCCAGAGAGAGGTGCCGTTCTCGAACTGCGCTATGTTCCAAAGCTGTTCTAAGGCAGATGCATTGATTTCAACACCGAGAATTCCTTTCGGGACGAAAGAAAATCCGCGCATTCTTCTTGTAATACTTACGACATACTCATTGTTATAGATGCTTTCACTTCCGAGCAGGCTGACTTTACCACTTTCAGGAGTTGTTTCTAACAATCTTTCATAAATGTCCTTAGCATAGTAGGAATCTTCATCCTGAAAAAAATTATTCTCTGAGAATACAGCCTGCCCATTTTCTCCAAGTAAATATATTAAGTTGATATTTTGATTTCTCAATTCAAAGCTCTTCATCATCTTTTTGATGTCTTTAGTATGGTAGTACTGAGACAGCCTCTCTTCTTCTTCAAGTTCTAAAAAACTTTTTACTCTATTTTCTGTCAGTATGGGAAGTGTAGCGTATTCTAAATCCTTAACAAATAAGTCTGTTTGATAATTCGCATTTTCTACAATGTATTCCAGATTAGCTTCTGATTGATCTTTTATTTCTTTCGTAGTTTGCTGATATATTAACCAGGTTACTAAGGTGATGGATACTAATATGACTATCGTAAAATATAATAACAAACGCTGTTGTATGTTTAATCTATACATCCAATTTCTCATCAATCCACCCCCATCTTCCTCCGAAAGCTGGAAGGTGTATGGCCTGTATATCTCTTAAAGGTTTTGGTGAAATGCGGATGATCATTTAAGCCTATCATGTATGGTATATCAATCACTTTTATATCCTTTCTCAGCAGCAGTTCCTTTGCCTTCTCCATGCGCAGTCTAATTCTATATTTCACAAAGGTTTCCCCTGTCTCTTTTTTAAATAACTGACTGAAATAAGAAGCATTTAAACCCAGTTTGTCAGCTACTTCATCCAATCCTACTTCTTCTTCGATATGTTGATAGACAAACTCTTTTGCCATTTCTATAGGATCCACTTCGTTTCCTTTTCGTTTGTGTTCTATCATTTCAATAAGTTCGATACACTTTTGTAGAAAATTAGTATTTGCGTTTTCCCAGGAAGAGCTTGGCAGATTCCATTGAAACGCCTGTAATAATTGACTTCCTTTATTTTTAATTCGATGAAACAAAATCTCAAGGATATGAGTGAGTATATCGCAATAATAATTATTTGACAGGGACCGATTTATCATGTTTTCCTGCCATCTTAGAAACTCTATTTTCACGGCTGAACGATCCAACTCCCATATAGAAGATTCGAGAATCTGGAGAATATCCTCTATTTCCCCTGCTCCTATAAAATCATTACGTTCTCCATGAAGTCCCTGTACACACCTTTGTACTGTTTCTGCTAGTTTTTTCTTGGTTACTGGTTTTAGTAAATATTCCTTCACCCCATAGGAAATGGCCTGCTGGGCATATTCGAAGCTGTCATATCCAGAGACAATTACCCATTGAGTAGATGTAATCTTTTCTCTCCACTGATCTATCAACTCAAGTCCATTCATTTCTCCTCCTTCAATGTCTGTAAAAATTATGTCGAATTCCATTTCTTCTAAAAAAGGTACTGCATCTTCTGCATATTCCACTTCAGTTATACATTTGGTTTCAAATCCGTCCACCTGAATATTTTTCATCGACTTTACCAGGCCTTTTCGAACCAGCGGCTCATCCTCCACCACTAAAATTTTCATAGCTTCACCTCCTATTATTATTAAAGCGCTTTCATGATTTGTTATTATAAACTATTATTTTTATTTAGCAATAAAACATTTTTTCCAGCTCTGTCTTTTTCAAAATCCAAAAAAAACACAAATATCCCCAAATCCTTTCTATAGATGAAAGCCCTTTCACAATATAGGATGAAATCATCGCAAAATTAAAAGGAGGGGCAGCAATGAATGCGAAACAGACGCTAAAATCCATATGGAAGCTAAAAGCTCTTTATTTAATTGCATTGCCGGGGATAGCTTATTTCGTCATTTTCAAATACATTCCTATTTTCGGTTCTATTATTGCTTTTAAGGATTACAGTATTTTTCTAGGAACATTAGGAAGTCCTTGGGTAGGATTGGATCACTTTGAGAGGATGATTCAATATCCAGATTTTCTTCGAATTTTGAAAAATACTCTCCTAATCAATTTTTACGATATTATTTTTGGTTTTTCAGCTCCAATTATATTAGCGCTTATGTTAAATGAAGTTCGCAAGGTTTTGGCAAAAAGACTTATACAAACAGTGGTTTACATGCCCCATTTCTTATCCTGGGTAATCATCAGCGGTATATTTATCGGTGTATTATCCCCTTCCACCGGGTTGGTAAATAACTTTTTAAACTGGTTTGGTTTTGAGTCTACTTATTTCCTAGGGGAAGAAACCTATATACGTTCGATTATAGTTGGATCAGGAATGTGGAGAGAGACGGGCTGGGGAACAATTATTTACCTTGCAGCTCTTTCTGGAATAAATCCACAGCTGTATGAGGCAGCTGATATCGACGGAGCTAACCGCTGGCAGCAGACTTGGAGTATTACTCTACCTACCTTACTGCCAACAATAATGATGTTATTTTTACTTCAAATAGGAAACTTTTTAGATTTTGGATTTGAGCGTGTCGACGTTTTCCTTAATCCTTTTAACCGGGCAAACGGTGAAATATTTGATACGTATATTTATCAGGCAGGATTACTTCAAAATCAATACAGCTATACCACGGCAATTGGCATCTTCAAATCAGTAGTCGGGCTGACTTTATTGATGGGAGCTAATTTTATCAGCCGCAAAGCAACGGGAAATAGTCTATATTAGAAAGGGTGGAGTGCATGGCTATTAAAATCAGCCGGGGCAGAAAAATATTTTTATTTTCCAATCTTACACTGCTTATTGTTGTATCTTGTATTATGATCTTTCCATTCATCCACGTTATTGCACAATCCTTCAGTAGTTCAAGCGCTATTGATCAAGGAAGGGTCAGTTTTCTCCCAGTAGAATTCACCCTCGATAATTACAGCTTTGTTTTTCAAGATGCGAGCATCTGGCGATCTTTTGGGATAACTATTTTTATTACAGTGTTTGGAACGTTATTTAATTTATTGGCAACCGCATCCCTTGCTTATCCTTTATCCAGAAGTGAATTACTAGGCAGAAAATTTTTATTGCTGATGGTTCTTTTCACCATGATTTTTTCTGCTCCGTTAATTCCAACCTATCTGGTTGTACAGAACTTAGGATTGACGAATACTATTTGGGCCCTGATTTTCCCTACGGCCATTAGTGCTTTCAATATGTTTGTGATGCGTTCCTTTTTTATGAAGATTCCTAAGGAACTGATTGAAGCAAGCCGGATAGATGGAATGGGTGAACTCCGTATTTTATTTCAAATCGTTCTTCCGCTTTCAAAACCTGCGATGGCAACCCTCGGTATTTTTTATGCGGTATTTCACTGGAACACCTATTTCCAGGCATTAATGTTCATCGAAGACAGGAGCCTGTACCCTTTACAGATTAAATTGCGTGAAATGATTATCGATGAAAATTTCACCTCAGACCCTACTTCGGATTTTTACTCGTCTATGCTTTCAAGTTCACCGGAAGGTATCAAAATGGCAACCATAATCGTTGCAACAGTGCCTATCCTTCTTATATATCCTTTTCTTCAGCGATACTTTGTAAAAGGATTTATGCTTGGGAGCTTAAAGGACTAAACTAAAAAATTCACAATTTTACCTAAAAAGAAGCTAATCAATATTTTCATAATTTCTGATAGATTAACTTGTAAGCACTTACATTTTTAGTGTTCAAATTAAAAAGGAGGGTTCAAATGAAAGGGAAATTTGTATTTGTTATGATGCTTTTATTTCTTGCTCTTATTGTTATTGGCTGCAACGGCACAGACTCAGAAACTTCCGAGGCAACAAATGATGACTCAAATGAGAATGAAGCAAAAGAAGATGGAAATTCCGATTTTTCCATAGCGATGAGAACGCTTGGTACACCGTATGTAGAAAGTCATCCCGAAATCAATGAAGATAAATATGTAGAGGAGCTTGAAAATCTAACAGATACTGACATAAACATCCGTCTCGTTCCTCATAATGAATACGTGGAAAGAATGAACTTAATGCTTGCTTCTAATGACGTTCCGGATGTAATGCAGGCTGGGGGCGGAGTACTGGGACCAGAGCTTGCAGGTGGAGTCGAAAACGGTGCTTTCATGCCGCTGGATGATCTATTAGAAGAACACGGTCAGGATCTGCTTGAAACCATACCCCAGGAAGCATGGGATAAAGTAACCTATGATGGGCAGATTTACGCGATTCCAGAGTATCTATCAAATCCTTCTCGACGCGGTACAGCAATGCGAATGGATCTGCTTGAGGAAACAGGGTTGGAAATTCCCGAAACAGCTGACGAATTTTTGGAGGTACTTCGTGCTTTTAAAGAAATTGGCGTTTCTGATCCCTTTCAAGGAAGAGAAGATTTTAAGTATTCAGACACTTTTTTCGGAGCATTTGATGCTTTCCCATACCAATGGGAATTATACGAAGACGAAGTTGTACCGAAATTCATGGCAGGAGACAAAATTAAAGATGCATTATCTTTTTATAACACAATGTATGAAGAGCAATTAATACATCCTGAATTCTTAACAACCCAGCAGCCGGAATACCGAAGCAACATTATTGCAGGAAAAGTCGGTATGTGGTCGATGAACGCCGAAGAAGTAAATGCATGGGAACAGGAAATTCAAAATAATGTACCTGAAGCTGAAGTGGAAATTATCCCATCCCCTAAAGGACCTGATGGTGAAGGGGGCCACTATTTATACGGAAATGTTACAAGATCCTTTTTAATCAGTAACGAAACAGAAGCGGATGTTGAAAAGATTATACAGTTCTTTAATTGGCAGGTAAGCGAAGAAGGAGAACGTTTCTTTACTTATGGGATTGAAGACGACACCTATACGATGAATGAGGACGGGTCCGTTGATTACGAAATAAAAGAAGATTCAAACAGTTTAAATGAACAGCATTATCGGAACAGATGGCTTTGGATGATCAGAGATTCAACATATACAGAAGGGATTCTTGAATTAACAGAGGAAGGTCAGGAATTGATGAGTGTCTTCGACAATATTCTAGATAATGAAGGACGGGATAGCATCCAATTTGATCCTCCACTGGATGCAACTGAAAACAGCCCAGATATCCGTCCAGGCAGCGACATTCCTTCAGATGTGTGGATGACAGGTGCCGCAAAGATTATTCTAGGGCAGGAGCCTGTCGATTATCACGATACCATCGTTGAGGAGTGGCTGCATCAAGGGGGCCAGCAGGCAATAGATGAGGCGACAGAACGATACAATGAAGGCGAAGGAATTATTGAATCACAAAGAGTATCAGATTAAAAATACAAAGTCATTAAAATGATTATATATCTCCAGGGAAAACCAGGGACCTCCTGTCCCTGGTTTTCCCTACATTCTATAATTTTAAGGAGGAAACTTACGTGGAAGAAATACTATTTAAACTATACGAACCAGAATGTGATGTCTTAAACGTTCCATACCAGCCTGATGAAACCACTGTCGTTATTGAAAATCCCCCTCGTTTCACGTGGATGCCGGCAAAATTGGAAAACGATATATATGTGCTTGAAATCTCCTCCAACCGGTCTTTCACTGAAAATACATTCGTTTACAAGCCAATTTATTACAATTTATTCACGCCTGATAAAGCCATGGCGCCCGGAACTTATTATTGGAGATATGCATTATTAGATAATAACAATGAATCTACTCAAGTCAGCAGTTGGAGCAAAGTAAGAAAATTCACCGTCTCCGAAGAGCTACCCCAAACTCCCTTACCTTCAAGGCAGGAAAGATATAAATACGCTGCCACAACAAGACCAAGGCTTTGGTTAACGAATTCTGAAGTCAAGAAATTTAGAGAGAGAATTCAGCTTGATAACGAGTATTGTCACTGGGATACATTTTACCAAAATTCTGTAAAACCTTACTTAAACATGCCGCTTATTAAAGAGCCGGAACCTTATCCAAACAATAAGCGGATAGCAAAGCTGTGGCGGAAAATGTATATGGATTGCCAGGAGGCCCTGCACGCTGTCCGGCATTTAAGTGTCGCCGGTGTCATTTTAAAAGACGAAGCTATCATTAAAAAAGCAAAGGAATGGCTGCTCCACATAAGCAGCTGGAATCCGGATGGGACTACTTCACGGGATTATAATGACGAGGCTGCTTTTCGTGTCGCGGGTGCACTCGCCTGGGGTTATGATTGGCTGCATTCAACTTTAACAGATGAGGAACGGGAATTCGTTAAGGATAGACTAGTTTCCCGAACCGAACAAGTAGCCTATCACGTTATCCAGCGTTCAAAAATTCACCAAGTCCCTTATGACAGCCATGCGGTCCGCTCTCTCTCATCCGTATTGATCCCTGCTGGATTAAGTCTTTTTAAAGAGGTTCCAGAAGCAAAAGATTGGCTTAATTATACACTTGAATACTACAGCGGTTTATACACACCGTGGGGTGGAGCAGACGGAGGCTGGGCAGAAGGTCCCCACTATTGGATGACTGGAATGGCCTATGTGATAGATGCGATGAATCTGATAAGAAAATTCAACGGCTATGATTTGTATAATCGGCCATTTTTTCAAAAGACAGGTGACTTCCCTTTGTATGTTTACCCGCCTGATACAAGCAGAGCCAGCTTTGGGGATCACGCTAATCTCGGAGATACGCCGGGACTTAAGGTTGGATTTAATATCCGCCAGTTTGCCGGTATTACTGGAAATCCTTATTATCAATGGTATTTTGAGAAGACAAAACAATACGATACCGATCCTTACGACAAATTTTACAACAAAGGCTGGTGGGATTTTCACTTTGATGAAATGATGTACCTCCATGACTTTCCCGCTATTGAAGCTCAAAAACCTACTGACCTGCCTGGAGTAAAGTGGTTTAAAGATGTTGGCTGGGCAGCCATGCATGCACGAATGGATGATCCGACTGAACATATTATGTATTTAACAAAAAGCAGTCCTTACGGTTCAATCAGTCACAGCCACGGCGATCAAAATGCGTTCATTTTACATGCGTTTGGCGAACCTTTAGCTATTCACAGCGGATATTACATTGCATTTAACAGTACCATGCATATGAAATGGCGCAGACAGACCATTTCAAAGAATGCAATTTTGATAGATGGAAAAGGACAATATGCAGAAAAGGATAAATTTACAGCAATGGCTGCAAGCGGCAGCATAGAAACTGTAGAGCAATATGATAACTATTCTTATATTTGCGGAGATGCTACAGCCGCTTACAAGCATTATGTTCCATACCTTATATCCTATAAACGAGAAACCTACTTTATCGAAGACTCTTATTTTGTAGTAGTTGACTCCATAAGTTTAGAAAAGGAAGCAGAAATCGATTGGCTTCTCCATACACTTCAAGAAAATACACTTCAGCACCAATCCTTCTTGGTACAGAGAAATAATGCGGCATTAGAAGGTCAGTTCGTTTATTGCTCCAGTGGGGAATTAAAGCTTTCTCAATTTAATAATTTTCCAGAGGTCGATGTTTCAGAACTAGAAGATCAGCCTATCCATTGGAGAATTCAGGCAAAAACGAAACCAGCAAAGCAGCACCGGATAGTAACACTTCTCCACCCAATGAAGAAACAAGTGCCAGAGTATGTATCTCATTTTCTTGATGATCAGGATCACGGACTTCAGCTTTACTTCACTAAGGACGGAAAAACCTTCAGAGTTGAGTTGCCTAAAGCCTACTAAGCAGGGAGTGTGACGAAATTTGAAAAGAATTAGTGTTCTGCCTATCCTTTTACTTCTGACTATAGGATTAAACCCAGAATCAGCAGAAGCAGAAAATAACCCCCATCATTATGATGTAATAGAAGTAGAAGCTAGTGTTCATGACGGAAATGTACCTGAAAATACACTTGATGACAATTTATCAACAAGATGGTCGGCCCAGGGAGAGGGTGAATACATTCAATATGATCTAGGGAGTGTAGTAAATGTAGGATATATGGGGATTGCATTTCACAGCGGTGATCTCCGTTCATCTACCATTGATATTGAACTTTCCACAGACGGTGAAACCTGGTCGAAGTCAGTCGAACAGCAAGCGAACAGCGGTGAAGAAATAAACCTGGAGCCTTTTGATTTTGAAGATCAAGAAGCCCGCTATGTTCGAATTGTGGGCTACGGTAATTCTACGAATGATTGGAACAGTTTAACTGCTGTTCATATTTACGCTCCAAACGAAGACGGTGCCGTAGTGGAGGAGCTGGAAGCCGTGGACCCTGGGCCTGACCCGGATGCCGAGCCTTTTACAAAAGCAGGGTTGTATTTCCCAGATTCAACCGAATACAGTCCTCACGAGCCTAATCCCGTTACAGGTGAAACAATAAACGTAATCGATTACGGTGCAGATCCAGAGAATAATGATCATGATGATACTCCCGCCATAAATGCAGCAATAGAAGCAGCAAACCCGGGGGATGAAGTTTACTTCCCAAATGGAACGTATCATTTGAGGAGCACAACGGAAAATGATTTCACTTCAAATCTATACTTAAAGAACGAAGTCAATCTTCGTGGTGAAACAGAAGAAAATGTCGAGCTTGTTTCACATTTTGACGTGGACGAAGTACCAAGCAGCAAAGTGATGACAGCCTATGCCAATCATGACATCATGATATCAGATTTAACAATTACATCCACGTTTGACGGAAGCTACTCAGACGATCCCGGGCAGAATAACCCGGAGCGCGGGGGCCCTGCTTATGGAATTTTTGTGGCAGGATCTGCGGGCCAGCCTTCCTATCATTTAACTATCGATAAAGTGACAGTTGAAAAATTTCAAAGGATGGGCATACGTTTTGAAAAAAGTAATAGGAACATAGTTTCTAATTCCACCTTTAAAAATGCTACCGATGTCGGCGGTGGCGGAGCGGGCTATGGAGTCGGAATACAGGGGATCCAAGGAGTTAACCGGCTTGGCCATTCAGATGATACGTATTTTAATCTTGTGGCAGGAAGTCATTTTGAAGGACCGTATATGCGCCATGGTACGTTGATTCAAAATTTTGCTCATAATAATCTGGTAGAGGATAATACCTATACAGATAATATTCATGACGCTATTGATTTACATGGGCAGGGTGAATATTTAAATAAAATTAGTCATAACAAGCTCGACGGCGTTCCTCGAGGAGGCATTGGGGTCGGAAACACCGGCGGGACTCCACCTAATTCCCACTCCGCATCAGGAGCTGGTAATGTAATTCACGGCAATCATCTTAAGGACACCAGAGACGGCATCACAGTTATTATGGGTTCCCCCGATACAGTCATTGAGAATAATAAAATAATGAACACAAAACACCCGGAAAATGCACGAGGTATTTATCTAAAAAATGCCCCTGGTACGATTGTGGAAAATAACAAAATTATTAATAATAAAGGAGCAGGTTTCTGGGGCATATTGATAACAGAAGATGCCGGCGACACAAACAATGATAATAAAGGAGCCGGGACACCTGAAGATATCAAGCTAAAAGAAAACAAAATTATTGGAAATACGAATGGCATGAAAATTGAAGATGGACGTAACATTTTCATCCAAAACAATAATATCCGAAATAACATTGAAGAGAATTATGTTAATCTTATTGAGCAATAAATGGTGAATAGTTATAATGCGCTAAAATAAGATCCCTGGGCATGAAGATTGAGCTGCGCAGGGATCTTATTTTGGCTTATCTGCCTTCCACCCAATCAGTACTTTCTTTTTGAGCTTTCTCCAGCGCATCTTCCGGACTTCTGTCCCCTGTTAAGGTGGACTCTATTTCTGAGGTTAAAATATATCTTGGCTGTGAAGATCCCCACGGATATCGTGGTGTCGACGGAGTGCTCATTGCTTCAAAGACAGGCTCCATTAATTCCTCATATTCCTCTATACTCTCAAACTCTTCAGCGGATTTAATTGACGGGATAGCTCCATTTTCAGAGAAAACAAACTCCTGCGCATAATCATTCGTGGCAAATTTAATCCATTCCCATGCTAATTCTTTATTTTCACTTGCTTCTGCTATGGCCAGCGGACTGCCGGCAAACAATCCACCTACCCCTTCATCGTTTTTAAATTCCTGGGCAATTCCGATGCGGTCTCCCACTCCATTGGCGTGGGAAGGCTTCACGGTATCGCCGGGTCCCTGATTCAGCATGATTGCTATATTATTATCTTCTGTCAGCCATTTTTCATTTCCCTGATTACTGACCAGTCCTTTAGGAGCAAACTCCTGCATGTCCATTAACCATTCCAGCCCATTATTCATCTCAGTTGAATCAAAATCAAATTCGACCTCTTCCCAGGCGAACCCTTCTCCCCAGGCACCGTTCTGTCCTTCTGCAAGATTGACTAAAGTAAATGCTGATGACCAGTCTCCCCTGTACCAGATTCCATAATTTTGTTCACCTGTTTCAGGATTTGTCCCTGTCATCTGTTCTGCTTTTTCTGCAATTTCATCCATGGTCGGATATTCAGATAAATATTCCACTCCCCATTCATCAAACAGCTGTTTGTCATAAGTGATAAAACGCGCATCCCCTAAAAATGGGAGACCATAAATCTGTAATTCATCACTGTCCGGACCTAATGCCTTCCACCCTTCCACCTGGTTATCAATAAATTTATCTAAGTCCATTTCATCGTCTTCATCAATGAATGGCTGCAATGGTTCTAAAACCCCCTGGGGAGCAAAATCTGCTATTCCCGGCATTTGATACACATCTGCCTCACCAGATGTCAGCATGGCCTGTGTTTTTTCGGTGTAGCCTTCCCATGGCATTAAAATAAACTCTACTTCAGCTCCAGGATGAAGTCTTTCAAATTCTTCTGCAAGTTTTTCCACTCCTTCCGCATTCTCCCCGGTAATAGGATCCGTAGAAGATTCTTCCTTGAAATCACCAATCATCTGGACTCTTACTTTTTGTCCCTCCCAATTTTTGTCGGACACTTCCTCATCACTCTGTCCGGAATCAGCTGAAGAATCATCGGATTGAGGAGTACAGCCAATAACCATTGCTGCTAAAAACACCATCATTATAAATAAGAGAACTCGCTGCGCAGAAACCACATATCGTTTCATTTTTTTCCTCCCTTTTAGTTATTTTAAGTAAGGTTGTTACTCACCCTTCACTCCGCTTAATGCAATACTTTGGATAATATAACGCTGCAGGAACAGGTATAAAACAACAATCGGGAGGATACTTACCGTTGCTAAGGCCATCGTCAGCCCTCCCAGGCTCGTCCCATTTTCTAATGAAAAACTTGCTAAATATAAAGGCACGGTGTGCAGCTCCTGACTATTTAATACAACCAGCGGCCACATGAAATCATTCCAGCTCCATATGAACGCTAATATAACCATCGTTGCTGCAATCGGCCCTGCCAGAGGAAAATATACTCTGAAAAATACCTTGAATTCGCCGGCTCCATCAATTTGTGCAGCTTCTCTTAACGTATCCGGCAATTGATCAAAGAATTGCTTACAAAGAAAAATAAGCATTCCATTAATGAGCGGCGGCAGGATTAATGGCCAAAAGCTGTTTAACAAACCGATACTATTAAATAATGTATACAAAGGAATTAAACGAGGCTCCATCGGTATCATCAATGTACCAAGCACCACAAAAAACAATATTTTTTTTCCTTTAAATTTACCTTTTGAAAAAGCATATCCCGCTAATAGCGAGGAGGCGACTCCTAAAAATACAGAACTAACCGTTACAATGGTAGAATTGATGTAGGATTGAATTAACCTCCCATTCTCCAGTACAATTCCATAGTTAAACCCTGAAATCTCTTCCGGAATTAATTTTGGAGGAAAAGGCATAGAAACATTAGCCGTTCTATCAAAGCCTACACTTACCATCCATAAAAATGGAGCCATGAGTACAAACCCAAAAATAACTAACACGATAAACTTGAACCAGACGGATACGTTTTCTATCTCTTTTGTAGTCATTGTTTTTTTCATTTTCAGCCTCCTCTCCCTATTAGATTTTCATTTTGGATACTTTCAAATTGATAAAGGTAAAAACCAAAATAATAATAAACATAATGTAGGTGGCTGCTGAAGCGATGCCAAATTCAAATCCAGTAAAGCCTCTTTCATATATAAAGGCACCCATCGTCTGGATAGACCGGGACGGGCTCCCGTTTGGCCCTCCCAAAACATATACTTCGTTAAACCTCTGCAGCGCCCCAATCCAACCGGTTATAAGTAAAAAGGCAAATGTTGGCGCCATATTTGGTATTGTTATAAAGAACCATTGTTGTAGACTTCCTGCTCCGTCAATCCTTGCAGCTTCATACATTTCTGAGGAGATAGCCTGAAGATTTGCGAGACAAATGATGATTACGAAACCGATCCAGTGCCACACAGCTAATAAGATTACACCCCATTTAGAAGTGGATGGATCCGAGAGCCATCCCGGAGTAGGCAGACCTATCGATCCCAGAATATAATTTACAATCCCCATATCTGGATGCAGCACAAAAGCGAATATCATAGCGGCTGCAACAATAGAGGTAATATTAGGCAGAAAATACACAACTTTAAAAAAATTCTGACCTTTTTTCGTTGAATTGATCAACGATGCAAAGATAAATCCTAATGGAATCGTTATCAGCACCTGAAAAAATCCAATAAAAAAAGTATTCCATACTGAATTCCAAAACACACCTGATGTTAAGATATATTGAAAGTTCCGGAGACCGATAAAATTTTCTATCGTTCCATTTGATTTATAGAAGCTTAGACGAAAGGACTCGACAATTGGATATACCATAAAAAGCAGAATGCCCAAAAAACTGGGAATCAAAAAGATATACCATACACTTGAAGACCCGAAAGCTTTTTTTCTTTTTCCTGAAGCTGTTTTTACAGGCTTGTCCTTGTCAGGAATCTGCCTGACATTTGATTCTTCATAGACTCTCGCTCTATTGTCATCCATTCTATTCTCCTTTCTTTTGAATGAATTTTAATGCCTTTTATCTAGAAGTAAGTTGATGGGACAGGAGCAAGCGAGACTTCTGCGGATAAACGGGCGATCCGAGACTCCGCAGCGGGTTTTGCCAGTAGGCTCGGGCGTTCGTCCGCGGTAAAGAAAAACTTGGCTTGTCGCTAAATTTCAATGGCGAAAGCCTTAGTTTTTCTTATACTTTCTTCCTTAATAAGGTTAATCGTTCTAAAGTGAAAGCGAGTTTGCGCAAGGTTCATCAACGTATTTTCAGAATAGTACTTATGAGTGCCTTCTCTAAGTTTTAGTAAGGACTCTAGTACTCTACTAAAGCATGATCAATCGGAATATGTTTACCCGCCCATGCTTTTTTTGTTGTCCATTCTGCTTCTCCCTGCCAAAAAATATCATTAACTGGTAACCCGAGTGGGAGAAATACCGTGCTGCAAATATATAAACTTCCCGTTGTGATATAGTGTTCACCTAACCTTGGTTGACTGCCGCAAAGACCGATCTGAAGCCAGCCGTTTTCATCAAAAGTCTCCCGGGCTTCAATAATTCTACGAATGACTGCTGTCAATGCTGATCTTACCTGGGCAGGATGAATACTTTTCTCAAGCTTCTGATAAAGAGCCATTTGAGCTAATAGATGAAAAACAGCGAACCTATACGTTATTGATCTGCCTGTTAAAGGAAATGTCCCCTCCGGAGAAATCGTCCGTTCCTGAATCACAGCATACCTCCGGGCTCTTACTTCTACTCGTTTCTGCTGATTCGTCCAGTCAGTAAAAAGAGGTCCTAAAAGAGCTAGAATATCAACCATCATCGGATGAATTACAAAGCTGTTATAATAATCCATATGAAATTCATTTCCATCATTGTATAAACCATCACCCGCATACCAGTCCTCATGCTTTTTGAGAGCATAATCAACTCTAACAGAATCCCAGTCCTCTTCTGCCATATATAGAGCAGCTTCTATCATCGCAGAAAACAACAGCCAATTATTGAAAACTGGTTTAATTGCCCGCGTTTTTTTAAGTTCTCTTATCAAATTTCGTTTTGTTGATTCAGGTAATTTTTTGTAGAGCTCATTCGGTGAACGAGTAAGAGCCTGAGCAAGAAATGCAGCGTCAACTAATGACTGCCTGCCAGCTTCAAAATTCATATAATCAGCAGAGGCCGTGTCTGTTGCCACAGTAATTCCATTTCTTATCAACTCAGCATAGTGTTTTCTTAATTCTCCCTCCTTCCCTGTATCCATTCCGGACTCTATCCAAGGTGCCATGCCACAAGCAAGCCTGCCCAGAGCCTCTAGAGGAGCATAGCTTTTTCTGTCATTATTCTCTGAATGTATTGGAATTTCTTTTCTTAACTTATCCTCGGCAAGGTTCGTTAACACTGGCCTGGCGATCCGGGAGAGGACATTTATCCAGTACTCTCTATCCCGTTCACCGTTGCCCGCAGATAAAACCATTATCTCTGCCCTACACTTGAATAACTTTCATCCAGAAACTTTTTTGCTGAACGTGCTTCTTGTGCCATGTCCAGCCATTTGCATTCTATAGAAATATAGCCAGTGTATTCCGCTTGTCTTATACAATCCATAAAGAGGGAGTATGGATATTTTCCTGTGCCTGGGGCTAAGCGACCAGTATCAGCAACGTGTATATGTTTTATATAATCGCTGAATTGAATAATATTTTCTAAAGACTCCTTTTCTTCTTCCATATGATAAAAATCTGCTAAAATTTTTACCGACTCGTTATTTACTTTTTTTGCGATATCGGCTGCTTCGTGTAAACTATTAATTATATTACTTTCCTTTTTATTCAGCGGTTCAATAACTACCGTGATGCCCAGAGGTTCTGCATATTCTGCACACATTTTTAAAAAATTTATTATCTGCTGCTCTGCTGTTTTCTTAGAAAATCCTTCCGGATAAGACCTTGCTACACCGCTTCCAAAGACCACAATTGCTGCCTTGATCTGGTGTACCCTACGAAAGGCATTTTCTATATAATTAGTTAAGCGATCCCAATCCACATTTTCTCCCGTTACTTTGAGATCTCCCGGCAGTAGGACATTACAGGCTTTCACCGGTAAATTACTTTTTTGATACCTTATTAATATTTCAGAAAACTCTTCGTCACTTTCTTCAGGAAGTAAAGAGAGAACAGTGCATTCCATAAAATCAAAGCCGGCTTGTTTTAAATCCCCTGCCTTCTCAATACCAGCACAACATCCAAACTCCATCCTGTCACCCTTTCCAGTAAACTTTTTATTTCACAAAATAACCGCCCATCTTATTAAGATTGTTCAGGCTGGTCTGAAGGCTGTCCATTGGGTTGCCGCGGCATTCGTCCTGCTCAACTGCGTACCACTCCACCCCAGAATTTTCACCCCAGTGCAAAATCGGCTCAAAATCTATCAGTCCCGTCCCGACCTCTGCGAATGTCTTTTCCTCATCAGCTGACATATCCTTTAAATGTATAATTGGCATGCGGCCTACGTAAGGTTTTATAAATTCTAACGGGTCTTCTCCGCCTTTCTTCACCCAAAAAATATCAATTTCAGCCAGGACACTATTTTCCTGTGTTGGTTCAAGCAAATATCGCAGTGCATTTTGTCCTTCCACTTCCGTATCGAATTCAAATGCGTGGTTGTGATAACTGATACGAAAATCCTTTTCCTGATCAGCTATCTTATTTAGTGTCTGACGGACATATTTATATCCTTCCGCTGTGCGGTATTTTTCAGGAATAAAGGGGCAGATAATATCCTTTGTATTGTATAAACGAACCTCCTCTATCACATTTGTGAGATCATTTTCCAGCCGATCCAGACTCACGTGAATTCCTGCTGTTTTTAGTTCGTTTTCTTTTAATAAAGAAGATATCTCTAAAGGATCATACCCCTCAGGCAGAGCTGAAAGCTGCACCGCAGGCCAGCCCATTTCTTTCAAAGCTCGAAACACAAAGGCATAATCTTTTTTCATTTCATGACGAACTGTAAACAGCTGTGCTGCAAATTTTTCTTTCATTTAAGTTTCTCTCCCTTTTTTAGTTTTCCATCAATTCCATTACTAGCCGGCCACTTTTTCGTTTTCTATATTCAGATGGAGTCATTTTCATTTCTTGGCGGAATAAGCGGCTGAAGTATGATGAATTTTCAAATCCTGATTCAAAGGCCACGTCTAAAATTGATTTTTCCGGAGCCATCTCAAGCAAAAATTTCGCTCTGTTTATGCGACAGTTATTTAGATACTGCATAATAGTGAGCCCGGTTACCTCTTTAAAAATCCTGCACATATGGTATTTACTAATATTAAGACTGTCTGCAATAGTACTTAATGAAATGTCATTTCTAAAATATTGATCGATCCATGTGACCACTCTTTCTACATGGCGATCTTTCTCGGATTCCTTTGGCGGCAGATGAGAAAGCTGAGAACGGCTTAATTCATAGATTCTAAAAAGCAGCTGGGTAAGTAACGTGGAGACTCTTGCTTCAATCAGCCTTTCACTTAAATATGGATCATCGTCGTCGCTGGAGTACCTTTCCCCTTTTACAATTGCATCTATTTTTTTTATTAAATTGGTAATCTCAAGCAGTTTATCCTGATCAATATCTCTAAAAAGGAAATTATTCAGCTTATAAAATGGAACCAATAATTCGGGGATATTCATACTTTTTAATATGGGACGGATCCATTCGCGCGAGAATTCGATCACACTTCTCTCATAAGGCACTGCAGGATTTGGGTGTGGACGGTGCAGAGTAAGGCCGTTCATAATGATAATATCTCCAGGCCTTAACCTGTAAATACAATCACCAATTACATACTTACAGTTTCCATTGTGAAAACAATAAATTTCAAATCTATCGTGGGAATGATAGGGAAAGTCTGTATCATCACAATGGTGATCCTTGCGCCAGTACATAGAAGTAATTTTTTCTTTCACCGTCACACACCTCCACAAAATATAAAGCGCTTTCAAAAAGATGATGGATTAGAATGTTTCTCAGGGAGTGCGACTCCCTGCCAATGTTTCCAATCAACCAGCCTATTATGTTAAATTACAAGCTGAACCTCAGAACAACCATCTCAATTCTTACATGAAAATACCAAAATGAAAGGTTCGTTACATTACATTTCCTCCCAAATGTTCTTTCGTTAATTATAATAGGGATGTATTTGGTTATCTTTATCACTATTGTTTTATTTGACTTAAGATTGTACTAAGATTGCTAAATTAAGTAAAGCTTGGCTTATCGAGCAGCCGCTTCCCGTTCTCCGGACACTGATTCTGCTTCCAACTCATTAGTTATTACGATTATAAAAAGCGGATATAAAAATTGAAATGTAAGAGAGTAAGCACTTCATGTCAAATAGTAATATTTGATAACCCTTACAAAATCATGTGGTAAAATAGATAATTAAAAAATGTCTAAAAGTATGGGATGGCGTTATCAATGGATAGCCTGAATATTTTCAACGAACTTTCAGAGCTTGTTATGGTCCGAATAAATTCTTGCAGCGACGTTGCGCATCCCAATAGTTGGATGGAGCGAAGACAACTTAAAGATTATGACTTATGGTGCGTTCAAGAAGGGCAGATTGAAATTCGTATTCAAGAAGAGGTGTACTTCGCTTCGGAGGGAGACGTAATACTTTTCACTCCAAAGGTTGCCTATACTGCTACTGCCCTGAGCCCACGCTGCAAATTTATATTTACTCATTTTGATCTTGGTCTCGGGGAGCATCATCGGATCCTGGACAATTTTCAGTTGGCGGGTATTATTAATAATACCCTTGTTGAAGAGGAGGCCCGCCTTTTCATGGACACGTATAACCACTATAAACGGAGCACCCCTATGTCAGGAATTCGTTTGAAAGGATGTTTGACGATTTTAATCGCTAAGATCTTAGAAAGGTACTCTCTTAAACAATATCGAGGGGATTTTGCCTATTACCCAGCAAATCAGAAATTGAACAAGGATTTGGTTAAGCTGCAGCCTGTATTTGATTTCATTCATGAACACCTCTATCAAACTATTCGAGTCAAAGATGTAGCAGAAATAGCGGGGATGTCTGAGAAGTATTTTATCTCATACTTTAAACAAGCTCTTGGCCTGACTCCAGGACGCTATATTTATCAATTGAAAATGAACCGCGCCAGGGAATTATTATACATTAAACGCTATTCGATCCAGCAAATTGCCAGTATGCTTGGATACCCTGATCCTTACAGTTTTTCTAAAGCGTTTAGAAAATATTATAATGTGCCTCCTTCTAAGTTTGTTTGGTAAAAATTGCGTATCTCATGTCGGCCAAATGCCAGAATAAAGCGTTTACTGATAAAACCGTATCCAGCCACGGCCAAATAAATGGACTCAACTGCTTATTGCGTAATGTCATCTATAATAGTACTAAAAAAAGCTCTCCAAATTACAGAGAGCGTCATTCTTCTTTTTCATTTTTGATTAGAAAGAAAGCAAAAGCACCACAGCAGGATTTATCTTATTGTCAATCCAGACTGATTTTACAGACGACGGGATTTTTTGACCTGACACCACTTGCAGATATTTCAAGAGATTCTTCGGATCGGACCCATGTTGGTTTGTTTTCAAACCCTAAAATTTGAATATCTTTAATAATGCCGTGAAAATGTGGAAGCTTGGAAGCATCTTTTTCTGCTAATGATTTGATATGAACTATTCCATCCTCCGGCCATTGAAGGACTATGGCATAAAGGTGAGAGCCGTTGACTGTAAATCTTATATCTTCCGCAGTGAAGGATTTGGCTGTCGCATCGGTAAATTGTCCTTCTTGAATTTCGGTCGGTCCTTCCCCTGACTTTCTCCATACTTTGCTTTCGTAAATGGCTTCGCCATTGATCTGCAGCCATTCGCCGATATCTAATAAAATTTGTTTATCATCATCAGGGATAGTACCATCAGCTTTTGGACCTATATTCAATAGCAGAGCTCCATTTTTACTTACAATATCTACAAGATCACAGATTAGTTCGTTAGAGGATTTATACTGATTATTTTCTGTATAGCACCAGGAATTTCTTGCAACTGAATTGCAGGTCTGCCAAAAATACGGCTTCTGCTCTGCAAATTGACCCCGCTCGATATCAACGACCGCGCTGCCAAACATGAAAGCATCATGCTTATAATTGATGGCTACCTCTTCACCCCACTGATCTGCCCGGTTGTAATAATAAGCAGCGAATTTCTTTAAGTAAGGCTTGACCGCTTCATGCTGAACCCACCAGTCAAAATAAAATACTTTCGGGCGATATCTATCAACAATTTCACAGCTGCGCAGAAACCAGTCCACGAGAAATTCGGATGACGGCGCCGGGGTGCTGAATAAATCATGGTGATTTTCAGGCTCAGGCATAGCTGCCCAGTAAAAATCTTCTTCTTCGAGAGGCTCATGAATGTCACTTTCAAACTGCCTGCCGTGCCCCATGAAAAACCAGTGCTCAATCCGATGGGAGGACGCACACAGTGGAATGCCTCGTTTCTCTAAAGAGTCACCTAATTCTTTTAATACATCCCGCTTCGGTCCCATCTCATAAGCATTAAATGAGGAGATATCGCTATTGTACATCTGAAACCCATCGTGGTGTTCAGCAACAGGCATGACATAACGGGCTCCGGCTTTATCAAACAGCTCAGCCCATTCACCCGGCCGAAAATGTTCGGCCTGAAACATCGGTATGAAATCCTTATAGCCAAACTTCTTATGAGGTCCGTAAGTTTGTAGATGATGCTCGTATTCTTTGGAACCTTGAATGTACATATTTCTCGAATACCATTCGTTTCCATAAGCGGGAACAGAATAAACACCCCAATGAATGAATATCCCAAATTTCGCCTTCTGATACCAGTCAGCCAGTTTGTATTGAAAAAGAGAGGACCAGTCTGCTTCAAAAGGTCCGCGCTGTATCACATCATCGATTTCTTCTAAGTAGCGCTGCTTATCCATATATTTTATTCCTCCTGTTCCCCGGATAGTGAAGTTGTCCCCTCACACCCCTACTGTAAGAAGCAGATTTCCGTATATTCTGTCTTCACCTGTAACAATAATTAGCTTCACGTTTTCTGCCTGACCTGTCTCATAAAAATCAAACCTTGTTATTCCCTCTGCCTCCAGGCCGGTTACTTTTTGAAAATCCTCATGAATCGGCTGCTGCTCATGATTATCAGGTACCATAACTTCCATTTTTTCTGCCGGGATCATTTCCATTAGCACACTTAATATAGATACGGCATCAATTAATCCTCTTCTTACATTCAGATAAACCAGCTTCGCTTCAGAGGAGGATTTCGAGTCAGCCGGGTAATGACCATCGACAATAAGAATTTTATCACCGTGACCTGTTTTTGACAGCGCTTTCATAATTTCCGGATGGGTACACGCTGTTTTTATCATTCACATTCACCTCCCTAAAGATTATCTTCCGGCTGAGCCGCTTTAACGGTCAGTCCGCCATCTACCATTAATAGATGCCCATTCACCTGCTCTGCATCATCGGAAGCAAGAAATGCCACAGCATCGGCAATATGCTTTGTCGTGCCAAGTCGTTTCATCGGATTAGCTTCTACTTCCTTGTTATATATTTCTTTATCTTCCAGGTATTCTGTCACCATGTCGGTCGCAGTCGTACTCGGCCCGACCGCATTGACATTAATATTGAAGCTCCCAAGCTCTATCGCAAGCGCCCTGGTTAATTGATTTACCGCAGCTTTGGACGAAATATAATGAGGCATGACTGGACTTGTGACCAACAAGCTCGCTGTAGAAGCAATATTAATAATCTTTCCAGCTTTTTGTTTTATCATATATGGCGCTGCTGCCTGACACGTGAGAAACACTCCTTTCACATTCGTGTCATAGGTTCGGTCCCACGTCTCTTCGTCGATATTTAAGAAGGAAAAAAATGGAGCAATTCCAGCATTATTCACTAGAATATCAATTGAGCCATAGGTGCTAGCTGTAAACTCCACCATATTGGTAACATCATCTTTCACACCAACATCTCCTGCAATAATGGATGCTCTTGCTCCTATGTCTTCGACCTGCCGTTTTATGGCTTCTGCGTCGTTCTCTTCCTGTACGGAAAAATAGTTGAGGACTACATCTGCCCCTTCCTCTGCCAGACGTTTAGCAATTGCCGCTCCCATTCCGCGGGAAGCTCCAGTCACAAGCGCTGCTTTCCCATTTAATTTCTTCAATTGTAGACCCTCCTAGAGTTACCGGTAACATAAAAATATCACCAGTGAAATAGGAAGTCAACTCTATGGTTATGATATTTTGTATCTTTCGTTTATAATGAATAATGGAAGAACTGAACGAGAGGAAGAATATACTCCATGGCCACGATCTATGATATTGCTAAGAGAGCAAATGTTTCCCCAATGACTGTTTCACGCGTTATTAATAATACCGGTAACACAAAGCAGGAGACACGTAACAAGGTAGAAGCAGCCATCAAGGAATTAAATTACATTCCAAACTCTGCCGCCCGGTCTCTCACCTTGAAAAAATCAAAAATACTGATGCTGCTGATTCCGGACATCACCAACCCATTTTTCACTAAACTTGCACGCGGTGCGGAAGATAAAGCAAGACAGGCAGGATATAAAATACTTCTCAGCAATACCGATGAAAACGCGGATAAAGAAGCAGAATATATTAAATCATTAATCTCTACAGGGGTGGACGGGGTCATTTTTACACCGGCGAACGATACCTCCTCTAAGAATTTAAAATTATTAACAAGACACCGAATCCCCTATGTATTAACGGACCGGCTGGTAGAAAACATCCAGGCCGATGCTGTACTTGGTGATAATTTCTTTGGTATGAAACAGCTCCTGCAGCATTTAACAGATCATCAGCACAAGAATATTGCTTTAGTAAACGGACCGGCTGATGTCTATACTGCCAGAGAACGAAAGAAAGCCTTTACAGAAGTGATGAAGCTCCATCAATTAAATGATCATCATATGTACGAAATGACATTCACTTCCGGCAGTGATGCAAAAAAGGTGGTTAATCAATTACAGACATTGGATGATGTCAACCGCCCGACAGCTATTATTGCCGGCAACAACTTTATCGCCGTCAATCTTATTAAAGAATTGCGCTCCAAGAACGTAAATGTGCCAAAGGATATGTCTCTGGTCTGTTTTGATGACCTGGAGCAGGCTTCTGAAATTGATCCATTTTTAACCGCTGTTAAGCAGCCTGCATATGATTTTGGTTACATCAGCGCTCAATTTCTGATCGAAAGAATTGAACAGTCTGCTCCTCCATCTCCAAGGGAAGTAGTTTTAAAGTCGGAGCTCGTAGTGAGAAAATCCACTAAAAAAAGATCCCGGGGGTGAATACTCCGGGATCTTTTTTTACATAACCTGATAAAACTTTCTGCTGTTTTCATACATTATTTTATCCAGCTCACGAGGACAGGTTCTCAGAGCGTAATCGACGACTACATCAATCACTTCCTTGTGCTCGCCTGCAAGACGGCATACCGGCCAGTCCGAGCCTATCATAAGTCTGTCTGTATCAAAAGCCTCAAAAACGACATCCAGATAAGGATAAAAATCGTGCGCCTTCCATGTTGAAACATTCGCTTCGGTTACAAGTCCCGAGAGCTTACAATAAACGTTAGGATGACGTGACAATGCAAATAAATCTTCTTTCCAGGGAGAAAGGATCTGCTGAGAGATATTTGGTTTGCCGATATGATCGAGGACAAAACGCTGTTCAGGGAAGTGAGCGGCTATACGTTCGGCAAGCTTTAAGTGCTCTGGGAACAATAGCAGATCATACGTTAAATTATATTTATTGAGTAATGACAATCCGTGCTTAAAGTCTGACCGGTTCATGAATGATGGATCAGGTTCATCATGAACAATATGGCGGACTCCTTTTAAATAAGGATTCCCTGAAAAGTATCGGAGCTGACTTTCTACCTCGTTGGAGCAGAGGTCGACCCACCCTACGACGCCTTTCATAAAGTCGTACTTTTCTGCCAGGCTAAGCAGCCACTCTGTTTCTTCTAACGTCTGCCTTGCCTGCACAACTACTGTACCTTCCCACTCAGTTTCTTCCAGAATGGGAAGCAGGTCTTCTGGCAGATAATTCTTTTGCAGAATCTCCATATCAGACGAAATCCATGGGAACTCTTTTTCTTTATAATTCCACAAGTGATGGTGCGCATCTATCTTTCTCATATTTCCTCCCTCTTCTCCGGCATCAGGATGTATTCCGTATCTTTCAAGGTTTGAAATTGATACAGATTCGTGTCCAGTTTTGAATAAGGGATTTTTCCTTTCTCACTAGTTATGGTCAAGGGTTGATCATCAGTCAGCCTCACTCTGCAGCTTCCACCTTTTAAAGAAAGAACATTGGCAGTCAGCAGCTGATTATTCTTCCAGGTAACCGCGACCTCAAACCCTCCTTTCGCACGGAGACCGGTGACAGAACCTGAACTCCATTCTTCAGGAAGTGCCGGCAGCAGATGAATTTCGTTCAAATGACTTTGCAGCAGCATTTCTGTGATGCCGGCTGTTCCACCAAAGTTTCCATCTATTTGAAATGGGGGATGATTATCAAATAGATTCGGCAGGGTAGATTTCTTCAATAGCCCCAGCACATTCTCATATGCTTTATTTCCTTCGCCAAGTCTTGCCCACATGTTTATGATCCATGCTCTGCTCCACCCTGTGTGGCCGCCCCCATGAGCAAGCCTTCTTTTAAGGGACATCCTTGCGGCCTCCGCAAATTCTGGCGTATATTGCGGAGAAATTTGCCTTCCGGGGTGAAGGGCAAATAAATGTGAAATATGGCGGTGCCCTGGTTCTGCTTCTTCATAATCCTCCGCCCATTCCTGAAGCTGGCCGTACCGTCCAATTTGCGGATCCGGAAGCTTTTCCCGCAGCTCCGCCAGCTCCAGTCGAAACGACTTATCATTACCTAATGTTTCTGAAGCCTCTATGCACGAGGAAAACAAGGCATATATAATCTGACTGTCCATCGACGGTCCTTCACACAGTGTCCCCTGTTCTCCATTCGGGAGCACATATGTATTCTCTGGAGAAACAGAGGGAGAGGTTACTAAATGACCGCTTTTATTTTCGATTAGAAAATCTATAAAGAATTCTGCTGCTTCCTTCATTGTTTCGTATGCATTTGATAAAAAGTCCAGGTCCTGTGAATATTCATAGTGTTCCCACAAATGAAGACACAGCCAGGCAGCACTCATCGGCCAGATGGATGCCGGCATATATATGTCCTGAGGAGCTGTATCTCCGTAAATATCAGTATTATGGTGAGCGGTGAATCCGCGGCAGCCATACATGATTTTTGCGGTGTGCCTTCCCGGCTTTCTCATTTTTTCGATGTGATCAAATAAAGGGTGGTGGCACTCTGACAGATTTGTCGATTCTGCCGGCCAGTAATTCATCTGAGCGTTAATGTTAATCGTAAATTTACTATCCCATGGAGCTATCATTTGGTCGTTCCAGATTCCCTGAAGCGTTGCAGGCAGAGAACCAGGCCGGCTGCTGGAAATCAGCAGATATCTCCCAAATTGAAAATACAGTCCGACTAAATCGTTATCTGCCACTTTCTCCTTTTCCTCCTGCAGTCGCTGCAGTCTTTCATCTGTAGGAATATTTATATAGTCAGATTCTTCCTGCAGATCGATGGTAACGCGATTAAATAAAGCTTGGTAGTCTGCTTTATGTCTATCTTTAAGAGCGGAAAAACCTATTGCTGCTGCATTCTTTACCGTTTCAAGACATCGCGCAACGGGATCCTCGAAGCGGTAGGAGGTGGCCGCAGCAAGAATCAAGGTTACGGCATCTGCCTTTTCAATCAGCAAACGGTTCCCGATCGTTTTTACAGATCCATTTTCAGGAACAGCCTGTACCATACTTTGAAAAGTAATCCCATTTTTCCCGCCTGTTCTCCCTCCCATAAACAATGCATCTGAAGATAACGCTTTCAATTCATCTAAATTTCTTGTATTCCCGCGGTCAAATGTGGCTCTGAACGAGATACTCTGCGGCTGATCAGCCGTCAGACGAATAACCATAACCTGGTCGGGCCAACTTGTGAAAATCTCCCGTCTATAGATAGTGCCTTCATTTTTATAGGTAACTGAAGCCGTTCCTTCCGACAGGTTTAATTCTCTTTCGTACTCCATAAACGTGCTGCTTTTGTGATAATTGGTAAATAATAAATCCCCGAGCGGTTCATACTGACTCTGACTTTCAGGCAAACCAGGAAATGCGAGAGCGGCTAAGTCTTCGGCCTCTTTCAATTGCCCAGCTGTTAAAAGCCTGCGTACCTCCTGCAAATGTGCAAGGGCATCGGGATTATTCCGGTCTCTTGGACCGCCATACCAAATTGAGTCTTCGTTTAGCTGGATTTTTTCATTTTCAATTTTCCCAAAAATCATTCCGCCCAAGCGGCCGTTTCCGACAGGAAGTGCTTCATTCCAATCATTCGAAGGCTTCGTGTACCATAACCGTAAACTCATTTCAGCCATCACTCCTGTATTATAAATTTATGTTACCGTTAACATTTTATCACATAAAGAAAACTGTGTGTTGAATGCGTTAAGCATACTTCACACAGTGTTTGCTCCTATCTATTATATTACGTGCTTTCCTGCTGCTGCTTTTGTTTAGCTTCTAATCTGCGGAAGGTTCTCATTGCAAACCACATAATAATAAACGCAAAAGTACTTCCGCCAAAGAATATGAGAAGTGCAGGTATTCGAATAAGAAGCATATATAAGATAAATGTAGTTATCACAATAGAAAGTATTGCCGCCGGTGATGATAATCCAAGAAGCAGAGCCTGTTTAAAATACTGCCAGAAGCGCAGTTTAAAATGGGCCAGTACTGGAAAGATAAAGCACGCAACGATTAAATACAGAAAAGCAATACTTATTGAAAGGGCAATTAGAGCTGTACCGAGCAGTCCGTCAAAGCTTGTAAAAACTTGAAAATCTATGTATAAAATGATGGCGAAGGCTACAAGTACAGCACCAATCAAGCTTGATTTCCAAAACTCTGACCGGAACTCTTTCCAAAACGTCTTGAAGACCGGTATCTCTGTTTTCCCCATCGTCCATTTTCTTATGACCGCAAACATGGCGGAGGTCGCAGGGAAAAATGTAAATACAATCAGTCCTGCCATCGTAAAGATAAACCACAAAAGATTTACATAAGCCAGGCGGGTAATCCATTCAAATACGCTGTAGAGCCCACCCATAAGTCCACCTTGATTCAATGATCTCCCCCCTTTCTTTACAACTATACCATGCAGTACAATCAGTGAAATATACGTCCATTGAAACGAATATGAATAATCACTTGTTTTCTAGTGACCGAGCTGATTTTGCAGCCAACTATAAGAACGTCTGCCGCTTACCTGATGCTGCCCTTCAAAGACATCACTTGCCAGGTTATTTTTCGAGTCATACTCTTCATATATTTCTTCCAATCTGCTGATCGCTGTTTTTGTACCGCGCAATGGAAATATTGGATCATTTATTCCCGCTTCAATAAAAAGAGGACGAGGAGCCAGTAACCCGATATAGTCTGGTAATTCAGCCCCGTTAATAAGCCCGGGCACGTAATTATCAATGCAGTGCTCCATGGCCAGGATGCTGTCGTGAAAAGTATTAGAGAATCCGCTCAAAACGGCGGCTTTAATACGCTCATCCAGTGCGGCTGTTAACGCCGCAATCAACCCTCCTCCGGAAAAACCCATGATTCCCGGATCACTGCTTGTATCTTTAAAAAATGTCATATGGTCGACCGTTCTTTGTGCCTCAAAAACTCTCAGTCCCGCTAATGTTTTTCCAGCCATCAATAAACTCACAGCCATCCTATAGCATGAAGAAGATTTTCCCTGCTGAACATCCACTTCCAATCTCCTGTCGCCGAACCCTATTATTTCTGGTGCAAATACTTTAAAACCTCGCTTTACCAGTTTCACGGCGAAATGCTGGTGAATTCCGTTTTTTTCTTCATCCTCACATCCGGCTTTAGTCAGGCCGACAATCTCCCGGCTTCCGTATCCATGACCGTGCAAAGCCAGAACTGAAGGGTGAAAGCTGCTGCCATTTTTAGGAGTAAGAACATATACCGGGGCGGCCAGGTCCTCACTGAATGAAAACACGAAACGCTCTCTGCGGAAATCTGGAAACTCTGCTGTCTCTATTAATTCAGGAGAATTCTCCGCATCACCTCTTTCAAAAGTCCCAAGGGCAGATGCAAGATATTTTTTCAGTTCAGCTCTGTCTTTTATTGGTTCTGAGGCAGAGTCACGATAAAGCTTTTCAAAATAGGAGTTAATTTCTTTCATAGCCGCACTCCATTAGTAGATGATGAAGTACATTTGCATCCTGAATAAATTGTGCCGGGTCGTCATTTTTAACAAATTCGAGTATGAAATAACGTTCTTTATTATCTGAAGTTAAGTCCTCTATATATTTTCTCCAATCTGCTGTTCCATCTTGCAGTGGATACCGCTCTTTATTTTTCCAGAAAAACACATGAACGTGCTGTAGCCACGGTTTTATTGTATGTATGGTCTCCAGTCGTGTATGTATATTCTGGCCGACCGCAGGCTGCCAATAGAGCTTCACATTAGGGTGGTTCACTTCCTCCATCAGCAATTTCGCACTATGAGATGTGTCTGTTAATGTGTTTCCATGATATTCAAAATGCACTTCAACTTCCTTTTCTGCGGCAAGAAAAGCTATACGCTCTGCATCTTTATTTACGAGTCTTCGATATTCAGAATCTGCGTTTGCGGAACCTTTTTCGCCAGCCCACACACGGATAGAAGGAGCGTGGAGGTGAAGTGCCGTTTCGAGTACCTCTTCAAATGAGAAAACATTTTTTGCGCCGACTCGGTAGTAGGATCCATAAGATGAGGTTACTAACCCCGCTTCTCTCGTCAACTGTGCCGTTTTTACTGCTCCTTCAATGTTTCCGGGCCGCACATGCACATCCCCGCCCCATTCGATGCCATCGAGCTTAGTTTCGCCGGCCAATTCTATGATTTCTTCTACTTTCATATTGCGAAAAGTTATTGAACATAGACCTGTTTTGATCACTTTTTCACCTCGCAGCAAGATACATTTTCGACTAGTTTACCAGTTTACGTGAAATATATCTTCCTACATTAGGAAATAACATTGTACATTTAGGATAAGTCATCTTTTCCTATTCAGCCATAAAAATACCCCCAAGAGTTAGAGTTGTCGGTCTAACTTTCGGGGGCAGGGATCCTTCAATTATTAAACTTTATCCATTCCATTGCAGCATCTGAGCAATTACGAGAAAAGCGAATGCAACAGCGAGCCAGATCAAAAGCAGTGGAAAATAAAACTTCACCCACTTCTGCCACGCAACTCCGGCAAGCGCCAGCGTTGCCATGAAATAGCCTGAGGTCGGATAGAAAATATTCCCGAGTCCGTCACCGAGCTGAAAGGCAAGAACAGCTGTCTGTCTTGTTACTCCGATTATATCAGATAAAGGGGCCATGATAGGCATAGTAACAAGAGCTTGTCCGCTTCCGGACGGTACGAGGAAATTGAATAGAAACTGAATAAAAAACATCCCAGTAGCGCTGAACATGACAGGCAATCCTTCTACAGCCGTCCCCAGTCCATAGACGACTGTGTCCATAATTTGGGCTTCTTCCATGATGACAGCAACGGCCCGCGCCACCCCTACAATAATTGCTCCAACCAGTACATCGCGGAACCCTTTATTGAAGCCTTCGCAAATTTCTGTGGTGGTAAGGCCGGCTATTAAGCCGACTACTATACCCATTATGATGAATAACCCTGACATTTCCAGCATAAACCAGCCCTGAGCCAGGACGCCGTATACAAGGATACCAAAAAAGGTAAAGGTTGCGGCAACAGCGTATTTTTGCTTCATGTTCATGGATCGTCTTTGCATATTATCAGCAGAGGCATACATTTCTCTTTTTTCTTTATCCTCTTTATACGTCAGACTTTCTTCTGGATTCTTTCTTACTTTTTTAGCATAACGGACCACCCATGCCACTCCGGTGCTGAGAATGATAACGAATAATGCGGCTCTAAGGCCGAGACCTGAATATACTGGTAAATCAGCGATTTTTTGTCCAAGTCCCGTGTTGATCGGATTAAGAACACCTGCAGTAAAACCAGCTGTTGTGGAAATTAAAGCAATCCCAGCGGCAGTGACGGAATCGTATTTTAAAGCAATGAGCAGCGGCAGGATTACCGGCACATATACTAGGCTTAATTCCTGCGTGCCAATAAGACTGCAAAGTACAGCAAACAATACCATCAACACGGGAATAACAGCAATACTTTTATTTTCAAATCTTCTAGTAAGACGATCCACTCCGATTTCAATAATTCCCGTTTCTCGGATGACCATGAACATGCCTCCGATGATAAAGGTGAAAAATACGACCTCTCCTGCATCAACCAGTCCGAGCGGAATAGCCATCATGAAATCAACCAGGCCAGTTGGGTTCTGTTCTACCGCTTGAAAAGATTCCGGATCAATTGTCGTTCTTCCCTCGGGCCCGGTCACCTCTTCAAAAGTCCCTGCCGGTATAAAATAGGTTAAAATGGCAGCCACGGCGCTGAACAAAAACAATATGACATAAATGTGCGGCATGGCGAATCTTTTTTCCTTTGATTTTTTCTCAGGAGTCTTTTGGTTTTTCAGATTAATAGCCATCTTTTTCCACCTTCAAATTTTTATTTCTTGTGCCATGCTGCATTTTGATGAGTGGTTCTGAGTCTCCCGGTCCCGCCTCCTTTTCATTTCGAAAAATAATTCACTCATTTACGTTAACTTTGTTCACATATTATCGGATATGGTCGAAAAATGTCATTATGCTCTATGACTAAATCAACATCGATTTTCTGTATACTTCATACAAAAGAGTAAATATAACTAGTTAAATTTCACAAAAACCCAATAAGAAATTGACATATATGCTAATGATTTAACGACATCCTATCAGTAAAATTTAATACATACCTTTTAGTTGTTATATTTGCTTACACTAAAATCAATGGGAGGGTCTTCATGACAATTCGTTCCGACCTATCTCCTCCATCTACAAGGACCATTCATGAACTAATAGAATGGCTGGCGTCTTTTGGAGAGACAGACAAAAACGGCGTTACAAGGCTTTTATATTCCGCTCCATGGCTGGAGGCCCAGCTGGCCATAAAAAATAAAATGATGACAACAGGATTCGATACCTTCTTTGATGATGCAGGGAATTTATTTGGAAGGTTATCCGGCACGGACACCGATGCTCCGGTCATCCTCACCGGATCCCATATCGACTCCGTCGTAAATGGAGGTAAATACGATGGGAGCTATGGCATCATTGCTTCCTTATTGGCAGCTTCCATGCTGCTTTCCAAATATGGCAGACCGAGGAAAACTATTGAGGTTGTTTCGCTCTGTGAAGAAGAAGGAAGTCGGTTTCCAATAACCTTTTGGGGCTCAGGGAGTATTACCGGTGCTTATAGCGATCAGGATCCTTCCTCTCTATATGACAAAGAAGGAATTTCCCTCAAGCAGGCAATGGAAGATGCAGGATTCGGCGTGGGCGACCACCCCGCTCCGCGCCGGAACGACATAGACTGTTTCATCGAACTTCATATTGAACAGGGGAACGATCTTGAACTTTCCGATAAATCAATCGGCATTGTCCAAAGCATCGTCGGGCAGCGTCGTTACCACATTCAAGTGCAGGGGAAAAGCAATCACGCAGGCACCACGCCTATGCAAAACCGCCAGGACGCGATGGCTGCATCAGCAGAATTAATTACAAAATTGACGAATAAGGCAAAGTCTATAGATCCTCATTTCGTAGCAACCGTCGGTAAGATAGAGGCGAAGCCGAACACCCCGAATGTCATTGCCGGGGAAGTAATATTTTCCCTGGATCTGCGCCATCCAGATCTGAACATGTTAGATTCGTACTGTGCAGATATGAAGAAGCTTTTCGAACAGGCAGAAGCACAGTCGAATGTAAAAATTACAGCAGAACCGTGGACTAATGTCACTCCAGTAGAGATGGATTCAACGATATCCAGCTTGGCTTATCAAATAACCGAACAAAAACGGCTTCCAGCACAATATATGTTCAGTGGGGCCGGGCACGATGCACAAATGTTTGGTTCAGCTATCCCTGCTTCATTAATCTTTGTGCCAAGCAGAGACGGAATCAGTCACGCACCGGATGAATTCACTGAATTAATAGATTTACAGAACGGCATCGCTGTTCTGTCAGATATGTTATATGACCTTGCGTATTAGCATGCATGTAGGAGGGATTTTGAATGGAAAGCAGCACCTACCCAGCCCCTAGACGTACGATAATGACTCCAGGCCCGGTGGAAGCGGATCCGCGTGTGCTTCGTGCCATGAGCGCCCCGGTATTAGGGCAATTTGACCCCGCCTTTACCTCCATCATGAATGACGTAATGGAAATGCTGAGAAAAGTTTTTCGTACGGATAATCATTGGGCATATCCAATCGACGGCACTTCCAGATCAGGTATTGAAGCCGTGCTGTGCAGTATTATTCAGCCGGGAAGCAAAGTATTTATTCCAATATTCGGCAGGTTCGGACATTTATTAATGGAGATCAGCGAAAGGTACGGAGCAGATGTATACACGATGGAGTGTGAGTGGGGTACAGTATTTGATTCGCAGAATGTCATTTTAGAAATGAAAAAAGTCCAGCCCGACATTGTTGCTGCAGTGCATGGCGAAACATCAACGGGCTGTATGCAGCCATTGGCAGAAATCGGGAAAGCCTGCCGGGACATGGATGCATTGTTTGTAGTAGATGCGGTTGCAACCATTGGAGGCACACCGGTTTATGTTGACGAGTGGTTTATTGACGCTGCAGCCGGCGGCACACAAAAATGCATATCAGTACCATCCGGGATGGCGCCAATCACCTACAACAGCCGAGTGGAGAAAATCATCAATTCGCGAAAAAAAGTTGAACGCGGCATCGCCACAGCTGCGGACAAAAATCATACCGAGTCACCTATTATCAGCAACTATTTTGATTTAAGTCAGCTGCAGGATTACTGGAGTCCGAGAAGACTGAACCATCATACGGAAGCTACTTCAATGCTCTATGCCCTGCATGAAGGACTTCGGGTGATTTTACTAGAAGGGCTTGAAAAACGCTTTTCCCGTCACATATTTCATGAGAGAGCCCTGATGACCGGCATAGAGGCAATGGGTCTTGATTTATATGTAAAGCACGAGGCAAAGCTTCCGGTAGTAACCTGTGTGAAAGTTCCTGACGGGATCGACGCAGATGCTGTGCGCCGGATGCTTTTACAGGAATTTGGAGTTGAAATTGCCAGCTCCTTCGGTCCGCTCCATGGAAAGATTTGGCGTATCGGAACAATGGGCTACAGCTGCCGAAAAGAAAATGTTTATTTTGTTCTCAGCTCCCTTGAAGCAGTGCTCTCCTATTTCGATGCCCCCATCAAACCAGGAAAAGCTCTGCAGTCCGTATTGTCTTATTACTATGAAACTGGGCATGACAACTCTATTGGACTGTAAAGGAGGAAAATTGATGAAGGACCAGCTTGCCTCATACCCCTACCGTTCAAAGCGAGTCAGCACCATCGGAAGAAAAGGGATGACAGCCACTTCTCATCCGCTTGCTTCTCAGGCCGGACTTGACATGTTGAAAATAGGTGGAAATGCAGTGGATGCTGCTATTGCAATGGCTGCTTGTCTAACTGTAGTTGAACCGTCCTCAAACGGTATCGGAGGTGATGCGTTTGCCCTCGTTTGGATAAATGAAGACCTTTATGGATTAAACGCGAGCGGGCCGGCACCGCAAAGTATTTCAGCAGAACAGCTTAAACAGGACGGGCACCAGGAAATGCCTGCCCGCGGCTTTACGCCAGTCACCGTCCCAGGCGCTCCGGCGGCATGGGCCGCACTGTCTGATCGCTTCGGCAGACTTCCTTTTCAGGAATTACTTCAACCGGCAATCACTTATGCCAGGGAAGGTTATGCCTTAACACCTACCCTGGCGAGAAATTGGCGGAAAGCCATCCTGGAATTAACATCTTCTATAGAAGGGGAGAGGTTTGATCATTTCTTTCAAACATTCGCACCCAAAGGGTCTGTTCCAAACGCGGGTGATGTATGGAAGTCGGAGGCTTTCGCCGATACACTCGAAAAAATTGCCGAATCGAAAAGCAGGGATTTTTATGAGGGGATTCTCGCCGGCCAGATAGATACTTTTTCAAAACAGCACGGCGGTTACATCCGCAAACAGGACTTAGAAGCATATGCACCTGAATGGGTCACCCCCATCGGCACCTCCTATAAAGGATATGATATTTGGGAAATCCCGCCAAATGGTCAGGGACTGATTGCATTGATGGCACTCAATCTGTTAAAATCTGAATCTTTCCCCCACAAAGAAAATGTAGACACTTATCATCACCAGATCGAAGCTATGAAGCTCGCTTTTGCAGATGGAGAAAAATTTATCACAGATTCACGGGAAATGACGGTGAAAGCAGAGATGTTATTAACCGAAGCATATGCAGCTGAACGCAGAGCTCTTATAAACGGGAAAGCCCGGCTGCCAGAGTCTGGTCAGCCGCAGCACAGCGGAACGGTCTATTTGGCGGCGGCGGACGAAGAAGGCTGCATGGTCTCCTTTATTCAAAGTAACTACCAGGATTTTGGATCCGCTCTACTCGTCCCCGGAACCGGTATTTTACTTCAAAACCGCGGACATAATTTTTCACTGAACCCCGATCATTCAAACTTTTTACAACCAGGCAAGAAAACATACCACACAATTATACCCGGCTTTATTACAAAGGATAAACAGCCAATCGGGCCGTTCGGAGTAATGGGCGCCTTTATGCAGCCCCAGGGCCATGTTCAGACGGTAATGAATATGATTGATTTTAAGCTGAATCCACAGGCGGCCCTCGATGCACCGCGCTGGCAGTGGCTGAAGGATAAACAAATTATGCTGGAAACCTCTGCCCCGCCTCATGTTATTGAAGGTCTTGCCGCAAGGGGACATGAGGTAGTCATTTCTCCTGATTCGAATGAATTGGGCAGAGGACAGGTTATTTGGAGAGATCCGGAGTCACATGTATTGTACGGCGGAACTGAATCAAGAACAGACGGCGCGATCGCTGTCTGGTAACGGAGAGACGGAGTTGATGTCTTATGGATTGGTCCACGCAGAAGAAATTATTCACAGGGTTTTTCCGTGCGGGTATGCTTGGATACGGCGGCGGCCCTGCTTCTATTCCGCTCGTCCATAAAGAAGTAGTAGAAAACTATGATTGGATTACGGATGAGGAATTTCAAGAGATTTTAGCAATCGGAAACACGCTGCCGGGCCCGATTTTTACGAAAATGGCAGGCTACATCGGTTACCGCATTGCCGGACCTGCCGGCTTGTTAACTGCCCTTGCCGCAAGCGTACTCCCAACTGTAGTGCTGATGATCAGTTTAATAGGATTTTTAATGGCATTTCGGGAGTCGCCGATAATTGCCGGAATGACCCAGGCAATTGCCGCTGTTGTCGGAGTCATGCTGATGTCCCTCACTTATCAAACAGTGAAAAGCGCTAAAGCAAAAGTCGGCTGGCCGATGGCTGTATTTCTTTGCATTTTCAGTATTATTATTCTTGAGCTGTTAAATATTCATCCAGCAATTCTGATTGTCGTGCTGCTCACTGCCGGCTTCACACTCTGGAATCTTCCGAAAGGCGTGGTAAAATGATATATTGGGAGCTGTTTTTAGCCTTTTTTATTCCAGGAATAGTCGGTTACGGCGGCGGGCCGGCCTCCATTCCGTTAATCGAATATGAGGTCGTTCAAAAATATGAATGGATAAGTGTGAACCAGTTCGGCGAAATATTAGCCCTTGGCAATACTCTCCCTGGACCGATCGCAACGAAAATGGCAGGCTATATCGGCTATGAAATGGCAGGCATCCCCGGAGCGTTTATTGCTTTATTTGCTACAATTGCCCCATCTTTAATTGCAATGCTGCTGCTTCTAAGCCTGCTTTTAAAATTTAAAGATTCCCCTCGAGTCAAGCAAATGACCGCATTTATCCGGCCAGCGGTTGCCGTGCTGTTAGGAGTGCTTGCTATACAGTTTTTCCAGAATGCCCATGAAGGTGCCGGAATAATGCACACGGCCGTTTTAGGAGTCGGAAGCTTTTTAATGTTCGAAAAAAGCAGGCTCCATCCTTCGATGGTGATCCTGCTCGCGCTTCTTTATGGCGCAGTATTTTTATCGTAAAAATTTGGAATACCGCCTAAACGCGGTATTTTTTTCTTTATCTATTTTTCTCTGGTAGGTTATATGACAATAGTTGCTCCTGTTACATCATTCATTGATACGATAAGGCTACCGTTTGTAAAAGATGACTAGTTTTTCGTTGATTATTGTTTAGTTTGTCTAATGAATGATGATTAGAAAAAGGAGGAGCACGGCTGTGAATATCGCGGATGTATTACTGTTACCAGGCCTCGAAGAAGCGAAAATTGTCGCAGGTGCTGACGGTAAGGATACTAAAGTTAGAAATGTAAATATGATGGATGCCCCTGACATCAGCAGCTATTTACAGGCAAATGACTTGCTTGTAACGACCGCGTACCATTTTAAAGACGACACCTTTCTGCTTCTGGATCTGATTCAGCACATGTCCAGAGAGGGGTGCGCAGGTCTTGGAATTAAAACGAAACGATTTTTAAATGAGATTCCCCAGGACGCCTTACAATTGGCAGAAATGCTTAATTTTCCAATCATTGATCTCCCCTCTAAAACGAGTCTCAGCTCGATTGTGAATCAAATCCTTAGTTCAATCTTGAATATGCGTACCAATGAACTGCAGCAGGCCATCAACTCTCATCAAAAGTTCACTGAACATATTATGAGTGGTAAAGGCTTAAAAACTCTCTTAATCCAGATCTCTGAGATAGCCGGCCACCATGTACTTTTACTCGATCCACATACTAAATTACTGCACTCTTCCCATGATTACACATCCATTCAGCAAGAAATTGAAGAGTTGAACACTAAAGGCTTTCAGCTGTTTTTACCGAGAACTACTTTCACGTCCTTTAGTATTTTTACAAAGCAGCAAGTCCAGACGGTGGCCGTTTTCCCTATTTACACTCATCAAAAAAATCGGGGCATACTCGTTGTGCTTGGTGAACTCGATTACACGGACAGCGGAGCTGTTTTATCGATTGAACAGGCAACAAATGTTATTGCATTTGAACTGATGAAGGAAAACGCATTAAAACAGCAGGCACAGCGAGCGAAGAACGAATTTTTTATTAACTATCTCGATGGCGCTTTTTCCTCCAACGAAGAAATTACAAACCGTGCGAAGGAATTCGGTATTATCCATGATCATAAATACACGTGTATTGTTGGAAAGCTTGACCGGGATACCTCTTCGCTCAGCTTTGCGACCCATCAGCGGGAAACCGATGATGTATTTGAGTTTGTTGAAGGTGAGCTCTCCGATTTTCCTTTTTCCCCACATTTTTTTACGAAGGGAGACAGTGTTGTTATTGTTGCCGTAATGAATGACAGCTCTCCACAGGCTTACTCCGATATACAAGCTGCTATGCTAAACATTCAGCAGAGAGTTGGGACGTATTTTCAACGACATGTGTCATTTGGCGTCAGCAGTACGGCTCCGCAATTTACCGAGGTAAAGCATGCTGTTACTGAGGCTGAAGACACACTGCAGACAGGTTATCTATCAGGAAAAAAATCCTTTATTCAGACGTACCAGACAAAGGATATTGCGGAGCTTCTCCGGATTATCCCTGCTGATGAGTTAAAGAAATTTTATTCCTATACTCTACAGAAATTAGCTCAACCGGCACACCAGGATGACCACCTGTTACACACATTATTCGTCTATCTCGAAACCCACTGCCAGATTTCAGAAACTGCCAAACGGTTATATATTCATCGCAACACAGTTATTTACCGATTAGAAAAATGTGAAGAACTCCTTCAGGGAGCAAGTCTGAAAGATCCCGACACAACCCTGCGCCTTCGCCTTGCTTTTCGCATCCAGCACACCCTCCCTGAAAAAATTATTTAATGATTGATAATTTAACATGAAATAAAATTATTACTGTTTTTTGTATAATTCATCCATTTTTGAGTGATTTTACAGCGAAAGTAGCCAATGACAATACTTCCCTCTCTAAGCTATTGTGTGAACTAACATTACATTTATTTGTAAATTTTTATCACTAGAGGGGAGATTCTCATGAGTCAGCATATCGGTGGGGGAAAGTTATTTTCATTAGGACTTCAGCATGTCTTAGCAATGTATGCGGGGGCAATTCTCGTTCCGCTGCTCGTCGGGCGCGCTTTAAATTTAACCCCGACGCAATTGTCATACCTGGTAGCAATAGATTTACTAACGTGCGGGGTTGCGACCATTATTCAAGCGTGGAAAACAAAATATCTCGGCATTGGGCTGCCAGTTATGCTCGGTAGTTCATTTGTAGCCGTCACGCCTATGATCGGTATCGGAAGCCAGTACGGCATTCAAGCGATCTACGGAGCCATCATCTCAGCCGGGGTTTTTATTATCGTATTTGCGACGGCCTTTGGAAAAATTGTAAAGTTATTTCCACCCGTGGTCACTGGTACTGTCGTGGCAATAATCGGCCTTTCACTTATCCCGACCGGTGTTACAAATATGGCAGGTGGCAGCGGCAGCAGCAACTTTGGCTCTATGGAAAATCTCTTACTCTCCTTTGGAGTATTATTTCTCATTTTACTTCTGAATCGTTTTTTCCGTGGGTTTACCCGTGCCTTATCTGTTCTAATTGGAATTATCGGCGGAACGGCAGCAGCCTTTGTTATGGGGAGAGTGGATCTATCTGAGGCAGGAGAAGCTTCCTGGATTTTAACTCCACAGATTTTTTATTTTGGAGTTCCAACGTTTGAACTCGCTCCGATCATAACAATGATTATTGTCGGCATGGTCATTGTCGTTGAATCTACCGGTGTGTTTTTTGCCTTAGGAAAAGTTTGTAACCAGAAAATTCATGAAAAAGACTTGAGCCGCGGCTACAGAGCAGAAGGGCTCGCAATTCTACTCGGTGGTTTTTTTAACGCTTTTCCTTACAATACCTTTGCACAGAATGTTGGCCTTGTAGAGCTTTCCGGAGTGAAAACGCGCAATGTCATTATAACGGCAGGAGGTATTCTCATCTTTCTCGGTTTTATCCCGAAGATTGCAGCCCTTGCCACAGCCATCCCCACTCCTGTACTCGGTGGTGCAACAGTCGTCATGTTCGACATGGTCGTTGCTTCCGGTATCAGAATGCTCGGTGCGGTGGATTTGAATAATCATTACAACCTGCTTACGGTAGCCTGCTCAATATCCTTGAGTGTAGGTGCCACCTTCGTTCCGGAATTGTTCTCGAGTCTTCCGGAAGGAATCAGAATCATCGTAAGCGACGGAGTAATCACAGGCAGTCTGGCAGCAATTTCACTAAATTTATTTTTTACATTCCGGTCCCGCCAGCCTGCTTTTTCTATTCAGCAAAGCAAGGCAAAGGAAGCCTGACTACAGAGAAAGGAGCGAAATGAAAATGACGACGTTGTCCAGATTAAACGAATTGAACAATATCGAATTTACGAAAGAGCTTGGTGATATATTTGAACACTCTCCATGGGTTGCAGAAAAAACTTTTGCCTTTCGCCCTTTTTATTCAGTAGAGGCTCTGCTTAGAGTAATGACAGATGTCGTCGAAACAAGCAGTCATGAAGAGAAGCTTCGTCTTCTCCGTTCCCATCCTCAGCTCGGGTCAAATAAAAAAATGAGTCCGGTCTCGGTAAACGAGCAGCAGTCAGCCGGACTGCAAGAACTGACAGAGAATGAATTTCAACAGTTTCTGTCACTGAATGACAGCTATTATGATAAGTTCGGTTTCCCGTTTATTCTTGCTGTGAAAGGCAGGTCAAAAAAAGAAATTTATAGCAATTTAAAGGACAGAACTGTCAATTCCTTCGACTATGAATTCAAACAGGCACTGTCGGAGGTTTATAAAATTGCCAGTATCCGGCTTGAAGATAAAATGGAAAAGGAGCTGCAGCAAATGCCAGAAGAACAACATCCACGCATCATGTCTTACGGAAAAGGTGATGTGTTCGCTTATCGTACATTTATGCCGCCGCTCACCGGGGTGAAAAAAATACCTGAATCTGACTTCGATGGCAGAAGCAATACTATTTTCGGTGTAAGCGTCTCGATGGAAATCAGTGGCCAAGGGTTTCTTCCTTCATTCACTAAAGGAGATAACAGTTTAGTCGTTGCGACAGATTCGATGAAAAATTTTGTCCAGAAGCATTTAGGGAGCTATGAAGGGACAACAATAGAAGGGTTTTTACTTTTTACCGGCAGGGCTTTTCTCAATAAATACGAGCACGTTGATACATTAAAAATGTCTGCGGAAAACCTGCCGTTTGAAGCTGCCGCCGCTTTGAAGGATAATAGGCACGCGAAAAGTGGTCTCGTATTTAAAAAATCTCGGAATGAACAGTCCGGTGCGAGTATAGAGCTCGTCCGCAGCGGTAAAACGATCGAAATTATCAAACAAACCAGTGAAATCAGCGGGCTGCAGCTTGTTAAGGTGCAGGGAAACTCGTTTACCGGATTTATCCGTGATGAATATACCACACTGCCGGAAGACAGCAATCGTCCCTTGTTTATCTACCTGGCGATAAGCTGGGAATATGAAAATAAGGAGGATGCATCTGGGGAATATCATCAGAACTACGCAGCCGCAGAACAGATTAAGGATATCGCAGCAGTCGTGTTCGATGAAGAGGTGACACCTTCGATCCAGCATCTTATTTTCCAGATAGGAAGGCGGGTCCTAGAGAGATTTCCACAGCTGCGCCAGATCACATTTCAATCACAGAACCGAACGTGGGACACTGTAATTGAAGAAATTCCGTTAACTGAGGGAAAGGTCTACACCGAACCGCGGCTGCCATTTGGCTTCCAGCATTTTTCGGTAACCAAGGAAGATTTATAAAGGGGGGTCTATAGTGAAAGGACTCACTACTCATATTCTCGATTTGACTCACGGAAAACCTGCCGCTGATGTCACAATTCAGCTTTCACGTATTACAGACTACGGATCTGTCTTGTTAAAAGAAGTCATCACAAACAGCGACGGACGCTTAGATAATGTATTGCTTACTGGTGACGATGCAGAAGCCGGGGAGTATGAAATGCTTTTTTATATCGGAGATTATTTTTACGATCAAGGAACCATCGCCACTGATCCTCCATTTTTAGATAAAGTAGCGGTGAGATTTGGTCTTTCTGATCCGAACAGCCATTACCACGTGCCGCTGCTCGTTTCTCCATGGGGGTATCAGGTATACCGGGGGAGCTGAATGGGGATCTATTTGCCTGCTGTCAAAATATAGATGACGGCTGGCTTTTCAATGCAGTTTCATCATTCCTTCCTTTTCCCTATGACGAATAGCAGAGACCTGCAACACAGTCCCCCATTTCGTCATTTGATTACTTAACTTCACTTTTCCGCCTTATAAATCTCCGGACTCATCAGCTCAAAATAATTAAAATAAAAAAATTGGAAGAGATTGCAAAATTTTTTTATTTATGTTTTAGTTATCTTATGCATACATGTAATAGAATTTGATTAATAAATTTTTAGTTGTCCGAACATGAAAAAGAGAGGAAGTGAGTGATAACACTGAAAAGATAATTATCGAAAATGACATTGCTCCATACCTCACACCACGTCGCTCAAAGAGGATACTTTGACAGGTACGTCTCTGCCAAGCAGATC
This sequence comes from Alteribacillus sp. HJP-4, assembly GCF_042139015.1. Classification (NCBI taxonomy): domain Bacteria; kingdom Bacillati; phylum Bacillota; class Bacilli; order Caryophanales; family Bacillaceae; genus Alteribacillus; species Alteribacillus sp. HJP-4. The sequence goes on from NZ_JBHIKY010000013.1 coordinate 54,957, forward strand.
TCCCCACGAACCCACATAACTGTGAATAGCGGCAAACTCCCACAAAAATTCGCTTCAAAATGACTTTTTACCAAGTTTTATTATCTAACTAGATGGTTTATGTATGCAAAGAGTTCTCATGGCAGTACAATTTTAAAAGGAATTCTCTGTTTATAATTTTAATATTTTGAATATAACTATTATTTTGATAATTAATACATACAGCAAAGGTTGTTCTGCCAAATAAGTTGTTTTTAAAAATGAAACCGCTTTCAACAATTCTTAGTAATGAATTTGGAGGTAAAAAATGAAAAAAGCTACCGCGTTTTTATTCAGTATGATTTTCACTTTATCGTTAGCGGCTTGCCAAAGTCCAGAAGAACAACAAGAAATAACAGTCTGGAGTTTTACGGATGAGGCTGAATATGTGGTGGAATCTTTTTTAGAAGAGAATCCTGAGGCAAAGATTGATTTTCAATTTATCCCTGCCAGCCAATATGAAACTAAACTGCGTTCTGCATTATCCACTGGCATTCGTGCTCCTGATGTCTTTGCTTTAGAGGCAGCCTATGTTCGCAAATTTATTGACCATCCGTCATTAGAGCCTTTAAGTGGTGCACCTTATCATGGTGATGATCTGGTTGAAGATCATTATGATTACATACAAGAAACGGAGAGAGATTTCGACGGAGAGCTACGCACTGTTGCATACCAGGGAACGACTGGTGGATTTTATTTTCGCAGAGATCTAACCGAAAAATATCTAGGAACAAGTGACCCAGTTGAAGTTGGTGATCTAATTAACTCATGGGATGATGTTTTTGAGATAGGGGAGATAGTATTTGAAGAAAGCAACGGAGAAGTTACAGTACTGCCAAATGTAAGTGCTATCTCGGAAGTTCAAAATGCCCGTGTTTCACAGCCATGGGTAGTAGATGATGAACTTGTTATTGACCAAGAAAAAAAAGAAGCTCTTAATTTAGTAGATCAAGCTCTTGAGTCAAACTCCTTGGCCATGTTAGATAGCTGGTCACCAGGATGGGTAAATTCAATGCAGGAAGGGTCCGTTATGTTTTATCCAGCTCCGTCATGGTTTTTGAATCACGTATTACAATCAAACGCACCTGAGACTAGCGGTCAATGGGGACTGGCTAGCGGTCCTGCCGCCTTTAGTGGAGGGGGAACCTTTTATTCCATTTATTCTGAGGGTGATAACAAAGATTTAGCCTGGGAATTTGTAAAATATTATGGATTTAATGAAGATTTTTTACAAGAATTAGCAAAAGATGAAGAATATTACACAAGTCACCGGGAGGCAAATGATGGGGTGGCAGAAGAGATTTCAAGCGATTTTTTGGATGGGCAAAATTACTTTGAATTTTTTAACGAAGAATCAGAAAACGTAGATTCTGTTGTACGAACATCTTTTGATGGAAATATTGAAGAAATATTCGTTGATTTATTAGGTTCTTACGCAAGAGGCAATTTTGATTCCCAAGAAGCTTTTTGGGAACGGTTTAAAAGTGATGTTGTGACTTACTATCCTGAACTGACAATAAATGAAGAAGAATAAGGAGACTACTATGTATGCAAATAGGGTTAATAAAGGAAACTATGGCTATTTCTTTGTGGCACCATTTTTTATAGTTTTTTTGTTATTTGGGTTGTACCCAATTTTATATTCTTTTTATTTGAGTCTAACAAATTGGGATGGACTAAATAATCCGGAATTTATTGGTTTAGCAAATTATTCCCGTGCATTCGTTGATCCTTTGTTTCTGAAATCCCTTTTCAATACATTTTTTATTTGGTCCGTCTCTGTTATTCCCCAGTTAACTATTAGTCTTATCCTGGCAGTCATATTAAATAATCGATTCCTTAAAGGAAAAGATTTTTTTAGAGCAGTGTATTTTTTCCCGAATATAGTGACTGCTGCATCACTAGGTCTCTTAGTCAGCTTAATGTTTGACTGGCAGACTGGGAGTGTCAATCAATTTTTAATGTCAGTGGGAGTGATCGACAGTGCCGTTGATTGGAAAAACAATCCCCTGTTTATGCAAATTCTTGTTTCATCCATCCTTTTCTTTCAATATTTCGGATATTCAATGCTGATTTATATTGCAGGTTTACAAGGCATTTCACCTGAATTCGAAGAATCCGCACGCGTAGATGGTGCATCAAAAACCCAAATATTTTTCAAAATAACAATCCCTCTATTAAAACCAATTATTATTTTTCAAGTTATTACGTCGCTGATAGGCGGTGTGCAAATTTTTGATCAACCATATATGTTAACGGAGGGGTCTGGAGCACCTGATAATGCGACTCTTACAAGTGTTATGTACTTATATCGTACTGCCTTTGAACAAGGTAGATTTGGTTATGGAGCTACGATTGCTTTTTGCTTGTTTATCATTATCGTAACCTTGTCGTCTTTGTCATATTTAATTGCAAGAGAACGCAGCCGAAGCAAAATTTCTCTAAAGGAGAATTAATATGAATACAAACGACATCAAAACTACATTAAACAGACCAGGTCAGTTGGATGAATTAAAGAAACAAAAGATTTCACACGCCATACTCTACACTATTTTAATTTTGTTAGCAGCTGTATGCTTATTTCCATTTTATTTAATGATAATGTACTCAACTCATGATAATGTCGATATAGCTTCTAGGTTTTTGGTGCTGCCAGGGGAACATTTGATTAATAATTTCACCCGTATGATTGAAAACGTTAATATTTTTAGAGGGTTTATGAATAGTCTCATTATTTCTGGTGGGTCTACTGCATTAACTTTATACTTTGGAGGGATGACAGCGTATGGTTTTTCAAAATTTAGATTTAAACTAAATAATGTACTGTTTCTATTTATGTTAGCGACAATGATGATACCTGCGCAGCTATCGTTAATTGGGAGTTATCGTTGGTTGGGAATGATTGGTTTATTGGATTCTCATGCCGCCATTATATTACCTGCCGCAGCCAACACCTTTGCTGTTTTCTTTATGAAACAATTTATTGATGGGAGCGTCCCAGATGAAGTACTTGAATCAGCCCGAATTGATGGAGCAGGAGAATTTAGAATTTTTAACCGTATCATTCTGCCAATGATAGTTCCAGCTCTTTCTACCATTGGAATTTTTACTTTTATAGGATCATGGAACAATTTTATAAGTCCCCTTGTATTATTATTCTCAGAGGAAAAATACCCGCTGCCAGTGTTAGTGGCAATGATTCAAGGATACTATAATACTGATTATGGTTTAATGTACTTAGGTGTAGCTTTATCTGTGGTTCCCATTATTATTGTTTTTTCAATTCTTTCCAAACGTATTATGGGAAGTGTTTCAATTGGCGCTGTCAAAGGTTAGTTAAAATTGTTTAAACGGTTCCAGGTAAAATGTCATGGAGGGAGCGGAGGCATTCTAGACCGCTGGAATGCCGATGACACTAAGTCACTGCCTGCATCCGGAAGCAGTGGCTTTTTTTACGGCACGAATTATTCCCGTATAGCCGGTACACCGGCATAGATTACCAGACAGTCCTTCTGCAATTTGTTCCTCTGAAGGTTCAGGATGTTCTGCAAGAAGAGCTTTTACCGCCATAACCATCCCAGGAGTACAATACCCGCACTGGAAGCCGCCCTTTTGTAAGAATGCTTCCTGAACTGGATCCACGTTCCCATTGCCAGTTCCTTCGATAGTAGTAATAGATGTTTCATTTGCCTGGTAGGCCAAAACTAGACAGGAGTTAATCAATTTTCCATTCATAAGTACCGAACACGCTCCACAACGGCCGATTCCACACGAAATTTTTGTGCCCGTTAATTCCAGGGAAGCTCGGAGGATATCAACAAGACGATCTGCCGGGGCTGCTTTCACTTCTACAGGCTGGTCATTTATCGAGAATCGAATATTATTTAAGGAAGCATTCTCCTCTGTTACAATTTCCCTGCTGTCTTTTTCCATGGATGTTCCCCCTTATTCATTACCTCACTGAGCAGTATTTCAGGATGGATCGGTAATTTCGCTGTCCAAAATCCAGCAGCATTATGAATGGCTTTCGTAATCGCTGGTGCAACTGCTACGGTGCCGATTTCTCCGACTCCTCTGGGACCATAACTGTCTCCTTTTTCCAGCTTTTCTATGGCATGAACATTTATTTCAAACGGTACATCAGAGATACCTGGTATTATATACGTATCAAGATTTTCCGTCGTATATCTGCCCTCAAGCATAAACGCATCTTCCATAAGGGTATATCCTAACGCCATGATTCCGCCGCCTTCTACCTGCCCCTTATATCCAAGATCGTTTACAACCGGTCCCGCAGAAACAGCCTGGTCTAATCGAAGCACCTTTACCATTCCGGTTAACAAATCTACTTCCACCTCGGCTCTGACGGCTGCAAAGGTATATAAAAAATGACCTCCATCTACCTCGTCCGGAGTAGTTGGAAAATCAAAGGAAGTAGTAACAGAAATCAACTCTTCAGACTGTAAGGCATACGCCAGTTCCTTCAATGAAAGCACCATTGTACTTTTTTGGTAAAATCCGCCTTTTCCCAATTTTAATTCATGCGGAGAAATCTTCATTAGTTGTCCCGCTTTTTCCGAAAGCTGTTTTAGAAAATGATGCTTCATCCGCTCGACCGCATGCCAGACCATGCTCGTTCCACGCGAGGCAGTAGTCGAACCAGATACAGGAACCTTATCAGTATCACCAATACTGATCATTAGATCCTCCGCGTCACAGCCCAGTTCAGATGTAACAATTGTTTCGATGACTGCTAATATCCCCTGGCCTGCTTCCTCAAAACCAAAGGCTGCTTCAATTTTACCGTTTTCCGTAAGAGCCAGCCTTCCTCCTGCCGGGTCAAGCCTGCCATAGCCCAGGCCGCCTCCATGCATCGCGATAGCAATGCCGCTGCCTGTTTTTTTACAAATAGAGGACGAAGCAGTGGCGTCCCCAGGTTGATAACGTTCAATTTCCTCAAGCACATGCACAGCCCCGTTCGTTGGTGCAACCTTCTGTCCGAGCGGACCCGGATCATTTTTGTGTCTCAGATTTCTTTTCCGCATTTCTACAGGGTGGATTTGAAGTTTTTCAGCAATGCGATCGATCTGTCCTTCGATAGCAAACGTTATTTGGTTACCTCCAAAGCCTCTAAATTCCCCCGCCACCCCGTTATTCGTAAAGACAGAAAGGCCCTTTACCTGGACATTTGGAATTCGATACGGACCGCAGGAGTGTTCCACGGCAAAATCAAGAATGGCTGGGCCTAAGGTGGAATAAGCTCCGGTATCAGCCACAATTCGTACATCGTGAGCTACTATTTTTCCAGCGGCGTCCGTTCCAGTTTTCATGGTGATTTTCATGGGATGCCGTTTAATTCCTGAGATTACCGACTCTTTTCTAGTTTGATGAATTTGTACCGGCCTTCCGCTTTTTATAGCTAAGAGTGCCGCATACGGCTGGACGTTCAATTCATCCTTTCCTCCAAATGAACCTCCCATAGGACTGGAAACAACCCGGATTAACTCTTCAGGTACCGCTAGAATACGAGAAAGCTGAAACTGATCTTTAAAGCCGTGCTGAGTTCCCATAAAAACTGTTATGCCACCGTCAGATTCGGGGACAATCACTCCCCCTTCTGTTTCCATATACGTATGCATCTGCCTGGGAAGCTCGTAGGTTTCTTCTATTATTACGTTACAGCGGGAAAACTCCCGCTCCGGATTGCCGCTTCTATGACCGGCACGATGAAGGATATTGCCGCCAGGGTGCAGCTTCAGAGCATCCGGCTGCATGCTTTTTTCCGGATCATCCAAAATAGGAAGAATCTTATATTCTACTTCTATTAACATAAGTGCTTCCTCTGCAATTGCAGTAGTTTCAGCTGCTACTGCTGCGATCGCGTCCCCGACATACCGCACTCTGTCATCACACAGTACCGGCTGATCAGGTATAATGATACCGTACCCATTTACTCCTGGGACATCCTGGTGGGTGACAACCGCATGCACTCCATCAAGCTGTTCAGCACGAGTCACTGACAAACTTTTAATCTCTGCGTGAGGGTAGGCACTTCTTAGAATTTTTCCATAAAGCATCCCTGGAAAACGGATATCTGTCAGGTATTTTAAATTCCCAGTAACCTTTGGTTTCCCATCCGGTCTTGTTGATTTCGTCTTTTTCATCCTTTTTCTCCTTTCCTTCTCCTACATAACTGATACAGGTGAAAAAGAATGATATTCGCTGCAGCCGTCTTCCGATATTCGCCTGATATCAGAATATCTGAGGAAGGATGAAACTCTTCTGTCAATGTATCAAAGAGGTTGTTGAGCAGTTCAACCGTAAGAATGCTTCCTTCGAGCAGACTTTCACTCCTGGGCAGCCTCTGCGGAAGCTGATTGGAGCTCCCAATCCCAATACGAACTTCGCTGCACCTGCGGTTCTCGTCCAAACACAGACGTCCTGCCACCGTTACTAAGGAGAGAGAAAAAGCCTGGCGCATTCCTACTTTTTTGAAAAAAGAAAAGCTGTCTTCTGTCGACTCTTTCAGAGGAAGACGTATGCTTGTTATTAAAGGGTGCTTCCACCTTCTTTTTAAAAAGCTGTCGATATTTTCCGAACGATATGTTCCATCAAAAAATTGAACCTGCGCATCCATAGCCAGTAAAGCAGGAAGAGCATCCCCCTTTTCGTATGCAATATTGCCTCCTATTGTTCCCCGGTTCCGTACAGCCGGGGCAGCTATCGACTTCAGCGCGGTAAGCAGCAGTGATGCTTTGTCCTTTAGTAAGAAATGGCTTATACAATCAGATAAGCTGACAAAAGCACCAACGGACAGGTAGTGATCCGCTGCATATATCCTTTTCATTTCTATTATTTTTTCAAGAGAGATTAATATGGAAGGAGAGAGTATACCCTGTTCCCGCTGCATTTGAATCACCGTGCCTCCTGCGATAAATGAAGAAGACTCAGGATTGAGCAGGAACAGTTTATGTGCTTCTTCCGGTGTTTCAGGCATCAGCACCTGCGGGTTCACTGTCAGAACGTTTTCTACATGGTTGCTTCTAATATCCACTGGTAATCTTCCTTCGAGTCAATATCATAGAATTCTCTCCAATTGTTATATTCTATCGTCTTTCCCTTATCCGAAATAGAATCCAACAGCTTTCCTGCGCCCTGATCTCCCTCCAGCTTTGAAACCAGCGGAAACAAAATTCGGTCCAATAAAACTGGAGGGCGTCTCAGCCCTTGATAGGAGCTTGCCGCAAACCGAAGTTGTTCATTTTGATTCATATTATCGATTAATCCATGTATAACCGTTCTCGAAATTAATGGTTGATCAGCCAGCAATACCATGGCTGCGGAGGCGCTTCTGTTTTCTGCTGCTGCGATGCCGCAGCGGAGCGAGTAAGCCTGGCCCTTCGAAGAATTACTGCACTCTACCTGAGACCAGCGTTTTTTTATATCAGGCGAGAAAAATTCGACATCAATCCATTCCAATGGATCCTCTGCGCCAGTGACAACGAAGATGTGCTTCAATCTGGAATGCAGGGCTGTAAATAATGCCTTGCTTCCAACTGTCGTATTTCCCAGGGGCATCGTGAGTTTATTTGATCCCATTCTTCGGCTTTTTCCCGCTGCCAGATAGACTCCATAAATAGCAGGTTCGCTCATGAAATCACCATATTTCTGGGAATGGTGGCTTTTGAACGCATGATGAGCTGAGAGACGATACTTACGGCAATCTCTTCCGGACCTTCTGCTCCGATCGAAAGTCCGGCCGGGGAAGTGACGTTATCAGGCACAACCTCTGATTCGAGCAGTCTGGAGGTCCGGGATCGGGAACCAAGCACTGCAAGATAACGAAGCTCTTGATCAACCAGAACAGATAACAACTCCTTATCCATTTCAAAATGGTGCGTGAGAAGCAGCACATAATCCTGTGAAGTAAACGTAAGTTCGGAAAGTACCTCGTCAGGAAAGCCAACAATACATTCGTCTGCCCATGGAAAGCGAATTTTAGTGCAAAATGCAGGGCGCCAGTCACTGACCAAAACTGAAAAACCGACTTCGGCCGCCAGCTTGACAACTGGCACAGCATCTGGATTTGCGCCGAATACATACAGCTTTGGCTTCGGTTTAAAATGCTGCAGAAAAACCGGCTGCCTGCTTAAATTCGGAAGGATCATCCCGCTTTTTCCCAACGCTGGTAACTCACCTGTAAATGCTTCCTGAATGGCTTCTTTTATATCTCGATAAATCTCTCCCTGCCAGCTTCCATAAAGTTGATTATCTTCTGTCCAATATAAAGTTCCTCCTCGTTTTCCCTGTTCAGGCAATTTTTTTACCACCGTCACTTCCTGCCCATTGTTTAGACTATTCTGCAGCTTCGTAAGGTAGGTTCTCATTTTCCCATATATCGGCTCCAGCAGGACATAAATAACACCGTTACAGCCTGCTGCTTCTCCCCAGGATAGCTCATTAAAACCTCTCATGTCGTATTCAATCGTCCGCGGGCCATTCTCCCACACTTCCTCGAGGCGTGCCGCGATGTCTTCTTCTAAACAGCCGCCGCTCAGCAGTCCGTTACGGGATCCGTCCTCTTTCACGAGCATCGTTGTTCCTTCTTTTCGGTAAGCCGAGCCATCAACATTTATAATCGTGGCCAGAATAGCCTTCTGTGGACAGAGAATGACCTCTTCAAGAATAGAATGAATATTTTCCATCTGCTCTACTCCTCCTAACCAGGCGGTTATACGTTTTCAGCCATTTTTGATGTAAGTCGCTTGATCGAAGCATTCGACTCCCGAAGTATATCCTCCTTAACCATTGTTTTTATTTTTCGGTCTTCCATTACAATTGCCCCGTTTATAATAGTGGTTTCCACATCATGTGCTGAAGCGGAATAAACAATTCTTGAAATAGGATCAACCGTTTCCGATGGAAAGCTGTGAAAGTCTTTTAAATTGAGAAGAAACAAATCTGCTTTTTTTCCAGCTTCAAGACTGCCGATTTCATTTTCAAGCCCGAGTGCTCTTGCCCCGCCAACAGTCGCCATTTTTAATACTTCCTGGGCAGGCATGGACGACGGCCCATGGTACGTTTTGGGAAGCAGAGCGGCAAGTCTCATTTCCTGAAACATATTCAGGGAATTGTTACAGGAGGCACCATCAGCACCAAGACTGATGTGAGCACCCTGTTGTGATAATTCATAAACATCCGCAATGCCGGAAGCAAGCTTTAAATTTGATCCAGGGCAGTGTGTCATCTTAACTTTTCGGTCATGTATAATTTGCTTTTCCCTCTTATTCAGCCAGATGCAGTGGGCCAGCACGAGCCTCTCGTTTGTAAGGCCGATGTGGTCAAGGTATTCTACGTTCCGCATACCGGTGCGCTTTTCTACAATCTTGACCTCTTCCTTGTTTTCAGAGGCATGGGTGTGCACGAGTACTTGGTGCTTCCTTGATAAATCACGCACCTCAGTTAAAAGCTGTTCTGTACAAGAAACGACAAAGCGGGGAGAAAATGCATATTTAATACGGTTATTATCGTAGCCGTGCCATTTCTCGAGCAGCGCCACACTCTCGTCCAGTGAATCATACGTATTTTCAAGCAGTTCGGGAGGCAGTTCATCTCCGAGATCCATCATCACCTTGCCTGAAAAAGCCCGGATTCCAGATTCAGCGATCGCTTTGAAGGCGGAATTGGTGTGATGGACAGTTTCCATATCCATAATCGTTGTTGTACCCCCCTGAATCAGCTCTCCGATGCCGAGCATCGCGGAATAATACAAGGATTCTTCATCATGAGCAGCCTCAAGCGGCCACAGCTTCTTTTTCAGCCAGTCCAGGAGCTCCATATCATCTGCCTGCCCCCTGAACAACGTCTGGCATAAGTGAATATGTGTCTGAACAAAACCTGGAAGCACTGTTTTTCCGCGGGCATTAATGATTTTTGTCTCAGGTGTAATATGAGCTGATAAATCATCGGCGATATTTACGATCCGTTCTTTTTCTATGAGAATATCTCCATAAATAATGTCCATTGATTCATTCATCGTAATAATTTCAGCCTGCTGAATAAGTAACCGGTTCATTTTCGCTCTCCCCTTCCTCTGCCCCTAAAGAAAAAATACTCCTTAAGGTATTAAAAAACCGGAGAAATGCATAGCCAGCTGACTACAATCACTTCTCCGGTTTCTTACTATCTCCGTAAACAAAGATTAAGCTCCCGTTATTCTTTCAAAGAAAACAATCCGTACAAGCGGGCATGTGATCTTTTCTTATGTTCATTTATTATAATGGGTGGACTTATTTCTTGTCATCTAAACTGTAAGAAAATGTCACGCGTTAATTATTTTACTCCAAATAAATCACGGCGGCCGCTTCCTCTGTCTCCGGGTCAAAGTCTTTTAAAACAGTCTTTATCTTCACCTCCAGCTGCTGTTCTACTTCTTTCTTCAGCTTTGTTTTAAATTCTTTAATCAATGTTGTATCGACAGAGAGCGTAAGCTGGGGATATTTTTCATTGATGGCTTTCAGGGCAGGGACTCTTTGATGCTCTCCAAAGATAATTACCTTATTATCTATAATTTCTACCTTCTGCTTTCGTACACCGACCCCGTACATTTCCTGATTGATTTTATTATAAATCTGCGCCACTGCCCGGCACAATGCTTTTCTGTCTTCTGTATTTAACTTCGCAGTCAATTGAACCCCTCCCGGAAGTACTGATTTCTCCTATATACTTCTTTTACTAAACTTCACATATAGTTATTTTATCCACTGGCCCTGTGGTTTTCCCCCTGATGGTATGGCTGTGGAATAGACCTGAAATCCTCGTAAGAATGCGGCTTCCACCCGGCAGGGAAATGTATGGCCCTCATATAGACTTATTTTGTGCTTCGCATGAAAATTATTTTTAGTAACCTCAAACTTTTCAAAGGAAATCACGGCAAAATCAGCATCATAGCCTGTTTTTATTTTTCCTTTTCTGCCCCCCAGGTGAAAACGCTCTGCCGGAGCAGCAGCAGTCAAGCGCGCGACCTCTGTAAAAGGAAGCTTGTATTTCAATGCAATTTCGATCATCGTCAATAACGTAAATTGCCCGCCGCTTATTCCTCCCCATGCTTTGAAAAGATTTGATGTCTCTTTCATTTCTGGAAGACATGGAGAATGGTCCGACGTCACAAAATCAATTGCTCCATCACATAAAAGTTGAATTAGCTTGTGCTGCTCTTCTTTTCTGCGAAGCGGAGGAGCACATTTGGCGACTGCCCCTTTTTGTTCGAGATCCCCTTCATTAAAAATCAGATAATGCGGACACGTTTCTAATGTTACATCCATTCCCTGTTGTTTAGCAGACTGAATCAGCAAAACAGCTGCAGCACTGCTGATATGCACGAAATGAAGAGGACAGTTCGTGAGCTTTGCGTAATAAAGAGCACGCTGAACCGCTTCTGCTTCTGCTTCAATTGGCCGGGTGGCAGAATAAGCGGAGGCGGTTGCCTGTTCGACTGATGCCTCCAAATACTCAACGATCGAAGCGCTTTCCGAATGAAGCGCAAGAAGCTTGCCAGTTTGCGAAATTTCCCTCATGCCGCGCAGCAGTGTTTCATCGTCAGCACGTTCAAATTCTTCATTGCCGGTCGGAGATAAAAATGCTTTAAAACCTATCACTCCTCCTTCCGCCAGTTCAGCAATATCCTGTTCATTTCCAGGCACCAATCCTCCCCAGAGACCGAAGTCAACAACAGATTTTTCTTTGCCAATCCCCGCTTTTTCTTCCAATGCATCAATCGAGGTTGTGGAAGGGATACCATTTAATGGCATATCAAAATAAGTAGTGCACCCTCCTGCCGCCATCATATTGGAACCTGATTCAAAGCCTTCCCAATGGGCGCGGCCGGGCTCACTGAAATGAACATGAGTATCGATTGCTCCGGGAAAAATATAGCTCCCGGCCGCATCCCAGACTTTTTCTGCCTTGTCATCCTTGATCTCTGGTGCTGCAGCTGCAATTTTTCCATCTTTTACGGCAATGGAGAGCTGTGCCACTTCGTCTTCCAGCACTGCGAGACCGTTCTTTATCACTAGATCGTATTGTTTCACGACCGTTCCCTCCTTTTTCTTCATTGTACGAAGCTGAAGCTTTGAAATCATCGTTAAAAATGTTAGATTGACTTATTATTATTAGAGAAATTGACTAAACACGTTAATTAATCTAACATAAATGGATTTCTTCCTATTTAAAGTAACTAATCTAAAAGAGAAATTCGTTTAAATTGGCTAATGTATCTAAACAGACCATCCTCTATGATGTATTTTAACATTACAAATTGATGTAATCTTATTTAACATTTAGGAGGAGCTTATGCAGCATCATGAATTAGAACCTATTCTTTCAGAAAAGGACAGAATTCTTGGACCGAAGGCTTATGTTGCGATGTGGTGGGGAGATACAATTATGGTGGGTACGTTCATGCTTGGCTCAAGCTTGATTCCCCCATTCGGTGATCTTAATCTTTATCAGGCAGTTGCGGCTCTGCTGCTGGCCAATGTATTAGCAGCACTGTTATTTTCGCTTAATGGAAGAGTCGGCTGGAAGCACGGCATCCCTATGGTCGTTCAGCTCCGCTCATCGTTTGGACCGGCAGGAGCAAAGGTTCCAGCACTTTTCCGAAGTATTCCGGCACTATTCTGGTATGGGATACAAACGTGGCTTGGGGCAGAAGCTCTTAACCAAATTGCGTTCAGCATCACTGGTTTTGACAATGTCTGGGTATGGTTTTTCAGTTTTCAAGCTGTACAGATTTTGCTTTCCGTAAAAGGGATTAAATCCATAAAATGGGTAGAAATAATAGGCTCCGTGATTATCATGCTCGGTGTGATTTATTTAATTTTCCTATTCCTGACGACGTTTGGATTCGAGGTACAGAACTCAGCTGATGTGGAAGGCTCGTGGGGTATTCCATTGTGGATGGCGATGGGGGTTCTGATCGGATAATTTGCCGCATTGTTGTTAAACGTATCAGACTATACAAGGTATTTTCCAAGAAAATCGAAAACAAGCACCTACGTCGGGGCTCATATTATCGGACTGGTGCCGCCAAGTATTATGCTTCCGTTCATCGGCATGCTCGGGGCTGCAGCAGTAGGCATCTGGAATCCTGTTGATGTTATTTCTGAATACATTCCTTCTGTCGCAGCAAGCATCATCGTTTTATTCTTTATCGCTCTGGCCCAGGTAACGACAAATCTCGTTGCAAATATTATGCCCCCTGCTCTCGTAGCCATGGAATTTTTCAAAATTTCCTGGGCAAAATCCTGTGTAATTATTGGTATACTCGCCGTGTTTACGAGTCCGTGGTGGCTGATGTCAGATGCGTACTTCACTATGTTTATTGCGGTAGTTTCTGCTTTCCTTGGACCAATACTCGGTGTAATGGTCTCTGATTATTATTTAGTTCATAAAGGAAACTATAATGTACAGCGTTTATATGACAAAAAAAGTTTGTTTCAAGCATTTAAAGGGTGGAATCCCGCCGCTTTGATTGCTATTGCAGCAGGTACAGGTATGTCCTTCATTAACGTCGACGCTTCCTGGTTTCTTGGCGGCCTGCCGGCATTAATTATCTATTATGTGCTGATGAAATACTGGATGATCAAACATGAAAGTTATATACGCGAAGGCATGGATCAGTCATTTAAGGAGAAAGAGGAAGACGCGCAGCCAAAAGAGGCCTCTGGATATTTGTAATTACAAAATTGCTGTGTGACGAGTTCGGCAGCGGACATGAAGTACGCTTTTTGCCTGAAAGGCGGGGAATCAGGCCAACTTTTCGACAGACAACGGAACCAATGTCCGGAGAACTGGCTGAGGAAGTGCCGGAAGTCTTTTGATCCTAGAGAAGAAACAAAAAGCAGGGGCTACCTCTCCCCCTGCTTTTATGTTATTTTTTCATATTTACCTTAAAGGTTTTAACTTCATACGGTGTTACCTCAGCAGTAATCACCCAGCTCTTGAATCATGGCCGTATTTAAAATCATTTAACAAGCTGACTTCATAATTTTTTTCTGAGAGGTCAGCCCATTGGTGAGCTACAGATCCGAGCATAATCCCAGCTCGTGTTCCAGATAAAGAGCCAGCAGTAATCCTTACCCTTTCACTGCTCCGCTCGTTAAAGCTCCAATAATATATCTTTGCAAGAATACAAACAGTACAATAACAGGAAGTATCGATAGAACGCTGCCTGCTGCGAGGTAATGAGTAGTGACACTTGTTTGAGTAGATTGCAGGTTGACTACTCCAACGGATACTGGATATAAACTCGAGTCATCCAGTAAAATAAATGGAACCACAAACTGAGACCAGCTCTGCACAGCGATTAATATAGTCACCGACACAATCCCTGGTAAACTTACTGGAAATATTACTTTAGTGAGCGTTTGAATTCTACTGCATCCATCAATGATAGCTGCTTCATCTAATTCCTTAGGAATCGTATCTAAATACCCTTTTAGAAACCAGGTAGAGAAAGGTAATACGACGGCTACATAAACGATTATAAGAATATAGAAGTTATTGAGAAGCCCTGCCTGAGAAAAGAATCGATATAGCGGGATGGACACGACGACTGCAGAAATCATCTGGGTCATCAGGATAATCAATAGAAATTCCTTTTTAAACTTAAAGGAAAATCTTGAAAGTGCAAAGGCTGCCGGAATTGCGATAGCAAGAGCTAATACTACAGTCGCTAAAACAATTTTTCCAGAATTCATAAGATATTGAACGACTGACGTGTTCTGCAGGACGTGGGCATAATTACTAAACGCTAATTCACTTGGAATCAACCTGGGAGGGATTTCAAAGATTTCCTGCCGATTTTTTAAGGATAAAGAAACTACCCAAAATATTGGGAACAAAAAACAAATCAGTATAAATACATAGCTAGTATAAAGACCTAACTTTGTTAACGTTTGTCTTGTTTTTGCTGACATTTAGTTTGTCCCCTCCCTGCCTAATACTTTTAAATAAATGACAGTCATTATAATATTAATCAGTAATAGTACTACTGCCGTAGCCGCACCAACACCCATGTTAAATTGGTTAAATATAGATGTGTAAATGCTTAACGAAATAACTTCTGTGCTTCTGCCCGGTCCGCCTCCTGTTAGAGCCATAACCATATCGAAAGTGTTAAATGTATCAATAGAAATAATAATCAAATTTACGAGCAGTATGGGAGACAAAATAGGAAGAATCACCCGAAATAACCGTTGGAAGGCATTGGCTCCATCTATTCTGGCAGCCTCAATAATATTGGCTGGGAGCGTCTGCAGCCCAGCATAAATCAGGATCATACTGAAAGCAGTACCTCTCCATATATTTGCTATCGTAACAGACAATAATGATAATAAAGGGTCCGATAAAAAAGGCTGAGAACCGATTCCTACTAAACCCAGTAAATAATTAAAAATACCGGAATCCGTTTCGTTATACATGATATTCCAGATGATCCCTATAATCACTCCCGGTATTGCCCATGCGACCAAAACAGCAGTTCTAACAATAACTGTTCCTCTTATGTTAAGCTTTTCCCCTTGTACAATTAAAAGGGCAATGATAAACCCGAAAATCAATTGAAAGGCAACGCTGAAAAACACAAAGAAACCAGTGGTAGACAGCATTTGGTAAAATCCAGGAAGTGTAAACAGTCTAATATAGGAACCTAACGTATAACTAAAATCCGTGTCAATTAAATTAGAATCTGTAAAACTCAAACGAACAATTTGAAAAATAGGATAAACAAATACAAATGCCAGAACGATAACTAAAGGAAGTAACCAGGGAAGTGGCGAATTTCGCCAATTCCCTTTATTGCTGCCTGGTTTAACTACTGAAAATCCTTTATCTGTATTCATAAACTATTACCTGCCTTAGTTAGGATTTACAACTTCCCACGCATCATCCAATGCTTCTTCAGGTGTTTTGTTTCCTGCTATAACATCGGAAAGAGCCGTTTGCATTTCTACTGTAATATCTCTATAACTTGGATCTGCCGGCCTGACATTTGCCTCAGTCTCTAAAGATTCTCTGAATTCATCCGTAAATTCAGTTCCCTGGTAATCTTCTGAATCATATATAGAGGAAAGTGCAGGCAGCTGATCTAAAGCATCCATTGCTTCTCCATTAATAAACGTATCGGTAATTAAATCAAACGCAGCTTCTTGTTTTTCAGGATCCTCGGTAAAGATCCCCCACGTCCATCCGCCTGAGCTGGTAGCCGGCTCTCCTCCTTCAATTTGTGGCAGCGGAGCTATCTCCCAATTTTCAAAATCTTCACCTAACGTTTCTTCAAGAAAGGATTCCTGAAAGCTCCCGCCTAAAAACATCGCTGTATTTCCCCCGGCAATTTCTTCGTTCAGGTCTCCTTCAGCTCCATAGCTGCTCATTCGTTGTGGCAGGGCGCCGGCTTCTACTGCTCCGTGTATTGTTTCGAGTACATTTAACATCTTTTCTCTATTCTCGCCCTCTCCAAAAGTAGGATTGCCTTCTTCATCAACGAGCTCTCCACCCTGTCCCCAGAACAGAGGCCACAACGTGGTTACAGAAGCACCTTCTCCTCTACCACCAGGTAAAACAATCCCTTCGTACCCTTCCTCTTGAATTTGATTTGCCGTTTCTATCAATTCATCCCAAGTGGCAGGGGGTTCTTCAATTACTTCACTATCGTAATACAACACTCTAGTATCTGTTCCCATATATAATCCATAAATTTCTCCATCTTCCCCTGTTATTACATCCTGTGCAAATGGAAAAAAGTCATCTGCTTCTATCCCTTTTTCTTCCATAAGATCATTCAATGGCTGAAGATATTCTTTATATCTATCAAGTAAATACCCATCAATAGCTGCCACATCAGGTGCTCTTCCGCTATTTGCCTGTTCTAGAATTCTAGCCATAGCTTCATCGATATTGCTGCTTTGGATGTCAGTTACTAGATTAACGTTTGGGTATTCCTCTTCAAACTCGCTGATTTTCCCTGAAATATGCTCACTTGCTGAAGCAGTCGGCGCTTCCGGGGAGTACCCTGCAGTGGTTGACCAGGTAAGTTCTATTTCATCTTCGCCATTCCCGCTCTCTTGACAGCCTCCTAAAATAAACAACAAAATAATAGCACTCAATATCCATTTATAATTTTTCATAATTTCAGCTCCTTGTAAGCGCTTTAATAATAATCGAAAAAAATTTATCATGTTCGAATCTAATTATTAATTGTCTTTAAGCTGTTTTGCTTGAAAAATATTAGACACAACTAGTGTCGCAGCTCCCAGTGCTTCACTAATTTCTCCAAATGTCGAACTGCGGACTCTGACGCTTTTGGCGGTCTCTTGAAATATTCTTTTAAAAGCGACATCTTTAACCCACGTTACATATTCATGAACTTTATTTGGCACTGTTCCTCCGATAACCACAAGCTCAGGATTAAGAAAGTTAATTTTATCAGCTAATTTTATGCCCGCATAACGGGATGAATCAAATAGAAGCTGAGAACATAAAGCATCACTTTGCAAAAATCCATATAATATGTCATTTAGTGTGAGATTATCTTCAAAAGCAGTCAATATACTGATGCTGTCATTCTTAATTTCTATTAGTGCTTTCTCAATCATGGCATTTCCAGATGCTACCGCTTCCAAACAGCCGTAATTTCCACAATTACATTTTGGTCCATTTATATCAATGGTAGCGTGACCAATTTCTCCTGCAACCTGTGAGGTTCCACGATAAATTTGGCCGTTTATGACGATGCCGCTTCCAATTCCAGAATCGACCATTAAATATAGCAAGTTACTTACATTTTTAGCAGGCCCGTAAAATAATTCACTCAGAGCCATGCAATTAGCATCTTTTTCTAAATAAATGTTTTGGGAAAAGTAGTCGGACAAAAATCGTGTTACTGAAATATTTTGCCAGGTTATAAGATTAGGGGGGTTTAGAACAATTCCTTTCATTGAATCCAGCGGGCCAGGAGCGCTTACTCCAATTCCTAACAATTGATCGTTAGAAATTTGATTTTTGTTAATGATTTCAATTAATTTATGAGCAATATCAGCAAGCACTATTTCAGGATTTTCATTCAGCTCAAACAGTTGAGTTTCTTGATAGCTGATTTCACCTCCCAGGTCACTAATAACAAAAATAATTTTGCCTACTCCAATGCTCACTCCAAGAATATAGTAATAGCTTTTGTCTACATCATATTTTATTGGTTTACGGCCGCCATTAGATACTACGTAGCCACTGCGGCAGACTAATTTCTTCTTCTCAAACTCGTTGATGATCTTACCTACTGAAGCAACTGTTAGATTTGTTAATTTAGATATATCCGACTGAGTACATTCTCCATACTGCCATAGGGTCTCAAAAACTTTTTTCCGATTGATACTTTTCATGGAGATTTTATTAATTGCCAATAATAATCACCCCCCTCGCCTCTTTTTAAATTGAATTTAAAAACTTGGTTTAAGTATAATTAATATTTCAAATTGAGTCAATAGTACAAAAATTTAGACATAATTTCGCAGGTTTAAGATACAAAAAGTCTGCTCATTTATATACAAGAGAAGCAGACGTTTTTAACTATTTGATTGTATCATACGTTACACAGACCGGTTTTCTCGTGCGCGGATCTTCAATGATCTCGGCATCGATTTGAAAAACATCCTTCAACGTTTCTGAAGTCATCAGCTGTTCGGGGCTGCCTTCTTTAATAACCCGGCCGTTGTTTAATGCGATCATATAGTGCGCAAAACGGGCGGCATGATTCAAATCATGCAGCACAAGCACCACTGTCCGATTTTCTTCTCGATTTAATTTTTCTAGAAGCTGGAGAATATCGAGCTGATGAGCCATATCGAGATAGGTGGTTGGCTCATCCATCAGCAGCAGCTCGGTTTCCTGTGCGAGCGCCATAGCGATCCAGACACGCTGCCGCTGCCCCCCTGATAAGGAGTCGACCTCTCTTCCTTGAAAGCTGCTCATCCCGGTCACTTCCAGTGCCCATTCGATCATGTCCCAGTCATGAGGTTTTAAACGGCCAAAGCCGGTCTGCCTCGGCGATCTTCCATAGGAGACCAGCTCCTCTACGGTTAAGCCATCTGGCGCAAGTGGGCTTTGTGGAAGAATCGCCAATTTATTTGCTATTTTCCGAGTTGGTGTCCGGTGGATTGCTTTACCGTCTAAGTATACTTTTCCTTTTTTTGACGGATGAAGTCTGGATATGGTTTTTAAGATCGTAGATTTTCCGCAGCCGTTTGGACCAATAATGGTTGTAATTTGGTTAGCAGGGATATCAATATTTAAGTCATTAACGATAAGTGCTTCCCCATAGCCAATGCTCAGTTTTTCCGTTGTCAGCGTCGCCACAATGAATCCTCCTCTATCTGATTTTCATCAGTAAATATATGAAATACGGGGCGCCAAGTACCGATACGATAAGACCGACTGGAATTTCTGACGGCGCAAGAATATTTCGTCCAATCGTGTCTGCCAATAAGAGCAGAAGTGCTCCCATTAAAGCAGATGCAGGAAGCAGTGCCTGATGTCCGGGTCCGATAAGCCTTCTTGTCAAATGAGGAGCCACAAGTCCGAGAAACGCGATGCCTCCTCCCGCGGAGACACATGCACCTGCAAGTGCCGCTGCCGCAATAAGCAGCAGCCTTCTTTCTTTTTCTACCGCGGTGCCAAGTCCTGCAGCCATCTGATCGCCTAAATTAAGTATGTTTAAGTGACGGGCTTTATAAATAGCGAAAGGTAAAAGTACTAGAATCCAGGGCAGTACGGCTGAAACAAATAACCAATCCGCCCCCCAGATACTTCCAGACAGCCAAATGGTCGCCTGCATAAAATCCTCCGGCTCCATGCGCAGCTGAAAGAAAAGCAGTGCTGCGCCAAATCCTGCATTTACAGCTATTCCGACAAGAATAAGCCGGATAGGAGAAATACCTTTCTTCCACGCCAGAACATAAATTAGGACAGCTGCCAGAAGGGCTCCGCTGAATGCGAAAAATGGCATGACAAACACTGAGAAACCGCCAAGGCCGATTGCAGATCCTTCCACATAATAAATGAATAAAACAACAGCAAAACCGGCTCCGGCATTAATACCGAGGATCCCCGGGTCTGCAAGTCCATTTTGAGACACCCCTTGAAGGATAGCACCGGAAACCGCAAGGCCGGCTCCTATTAATAATGCCAGCACAATCCTCGGCAGCCTAAATTCAAATAGAACAAGACTTTCATTCTCAGATCCACTGCCAAACAGAGTTTTTAAGACACTAAGCGGCGAAATTTGAAAGGTGCCCATGTTTAAGCTGACAAGAGAAACTATGGTTATCATTATCACTAAAGCGAAAGATACACTGAGAAAACGCCGGTTCCGCTTTTTTATGCCATTCATAAGCTCCTCCCCTCTCTTCGTGCAAGATAGAGAAAGAAAGGAACGCCGATTACTGCTGTGATTATTCCCGCCGGGGTTTCATATGGCGCATTTACCAATCGGGCTCCTAAATCTGCAGCTGTCAGGAGCAGTCCTCCTAAAATAGCCGAACATGGAATTATCCATCGGTAGTCCATTCCGACAAGGAATCTAGTTATATGAGGAATTACAAGTCCAACAAAGCCAATCGATCCGGCTATAGATACGGCGGCTCCTGTAAGAGCCAGAACAATTATTATACCGAGTAGCTTAACAAGCCATGTCTTTTGACCAAGCCCCTTGGACACTTCTTCTCCCAAGCTTAAAATGGTTACTGATTTAGAAATAATCATCGCTGCCACAAAGCCGAAAATCGCTACTGGGATGATTATTTTTACACTCAGCCACTGTGTACCGGCTAACCCTCCCGCATACCAGAACGTCAGATCCTGAGCCACACGAAAATGAATTGCAATGATGGAAGATAAAGCGTGCAGCAGTGTGCCAACGGCAACGCCTGCCAGAGCAAGTTTTACCGAAGTCATGCCGCCGCGTGCAAATGCTCCTGCCGAAAATACCATCCCCGCACCGAGACCGGCCCCTGCAAAAGCCCAAAACATAAAGCCCAGGTAAGAGGTAGACGGGAAAAAAGCCAGTGCCACTGCCATGGCAAATGCTGCGCCGTCCGTAACCCCCATAATTGAAGGAGAGGCCAGGGGATTTCTGGTCATTCCCTGCATAATCGCACCTGATACCGCTAGAAAGGCCCCGATCATCACAGAAGCAAGCGCCCTTGGCAGCCGGACCTCCTGAATAATTTGATGGTTTGTTATCGAGGAATCATAATGAAAGACAGCCTGCCAGACCATCTTCAAATCAACATCTGCGGCACCAAAGGATATTGAAAAAAACAACATGATCAGCAGCAGTACCATTCCTAAAGAAAGAATCAGCGCGGCACCTGCCGGTTTTCTGCGCAATTTTTGTGTTTGCTTATTCTCGCTGCCTGCTTTTGCCGATTCCACCATTATTCCATCCCTTTATCTCATCTTGAAATTACTCGGCTGTTACTTTCTCTACTATATCTTCAAGCTGACGTTCCATCATCGTCGCGTTAAAGTCGCTCCAGACAGCATTATCAACGGTGTAGACTTTTTCGTTTTCTACAGCCGGCAGTCCGGACCATACATCTTTGCTCTGCAGCTCTTCCAGCGTATTTTCTGCTGTCGGATCCGCTGCCATGACAAAAATCCGATCAGCATCCCCGACATATTCCGGTATCACTTCTTCTGATAAAGATGCTGACTCATCGAGAGAACCCGCTTTTTCAGAAGGTTCAAACTCAGCTGCATCATAGACGGTCGGGAACGTAGAAGTAGGGTACATGTACATATCACTGCCAAAAAATTGCATGACGGCGGCAGTTTCGCCTTCTTCTATATATGGTTCCATCTCTGAACGGGCCTCTTCCACACTCGTGTTGTACTCTTCCAGCCACGCTTCATGCGCGTCTTCTTCTCCTAAAACTCCAGCAATCGTTTCTAATTGCTCAAGAGCCGGTTCGCCAAACGTAAATGCTACTGTAGGGGCCACCTTTTCGTAGTTTTCAATCGCATCTTCTCCTACATAGTCAGCTGAGATGATTAAATCCGGCTCAAGTTCCAATATTTTTTCCACGTCAGCTTCTTCACCTCCGACGCTTTCGATCCCTTCGGTGATGTCATCTCCATATTTATCTAGATCATAATCAAGCGCGCCTACTGGTTTAATATCCAATGCCGTAAGTTCCCCGAAGTAATTAATGGCGACAATCCTCTCCGCATCCTCAGGGATTTCCACGTCCCGGTCGAGGGCGTCTGTGTAAAAGGCTGTTTCCTCTGATTCTTCCTCTGACCCGCTGGTTTCCACTTCCTCATCCGAGCTTCCCCCATCACTTCCACATGCGGTCAAGGCCATCAAACTAAGGAAAAGGAACGGTAGTAGTATGTAATTTTTCTTATTCATCCTGTAATCTCCTCTGTTGAAAATGATAATTAGTATCATTTAGATTATACCTAAGCATTTCTAATCAGACAACTATTTTTTCTAAAGATTTCAGAGTAAGATTAGTCTGATTGTGTCATGACGTACGATTTAGATATGATCGCCGTGCCCGCGGAAAGTGATGCGTTTGACGGAGCATATTTTGTACACTCATAATTAACAAATAATCCAGACAGATTCAGTAGAATCGTCTGGATTTTGCAATAAATAATTTACTTTTGTCTCAGCCTCTACATCAAGTAAGTGAGGTGATTGAAAAACGTCGCAGGTAATATTTCAAACGAGCAAGATTCTGACCTTCATCCGCCAGCCCAATATACCCGTCCGGACGGAGAAGATATAGTGCATCCAGCTGCAGTCCCGACTTTCTGGCTTTTTCAGAGCAGGGGAATTCGTGTACTGGGAGGTTTAATGCTTCCGCGGCATTCTTTATACGCTCTTCTGCATTACCGTAAACATGAACCTGCCAATCTCTTGAGGACAATGCTTCATAGTTGTCGTGGTGTTCATACGGCACCCAGGGCAGCCTGTCCCCTGCCTTGATTCTTCCTGCCTTTCCGCTACTGAGCGGACTGCTGCGGTATTGAATACGAATTTGAGCCAAAATATCAAATATGGCTTTTCTCACCATGTCACTATGAAACATTTGTGCGAGAACGTGTGGAAGAAACGTACGGATAAATTGACCTGCTTTGTTTCTCTGAACCATAAATTTGAATGCTTTATCGGTAGTGGCAACGAGCAGACGTGCAAAAGTGATTCTCTCTGTTTCATACGTATCGAGAAGTTCTGACGATGCTCTTCCCTGGACAACGGAGGCAAGCTTCCAGGCAAGGTTAATGGCGTCCCCGATTCCTGTGTTCATTCCCTGCCCTCCGGCTGGACTGTGAATATGAGCAGCATCCCCGCTGATGAATACTCGGTTTCTCTGGAATGAATCCGCGACACGGTGATGGACGGTATAAGCTGAAAACCAGTTGACCTTTTTTATCTGTAAATTAATGCTTCGATTAATAAATGGGAGAAGGTCATCGAAGCGGATTGTCGATGCATCTTTGTCAATTTCAGGGGGCACGACTCCTATCATTCGGTACATCCCAGTCGTTCTAACCGGTAAAATAAAACAGAAGCCTCCGTTCAGTATGCAGATATTCATATCGTTATTTGTAAAGGGACTCTCTGCCTCCACATCAGCCACGTAAAATAATTGATCATATTTTCCACCGGGAAAACTTATATTTGACTGCTTGCGGATCGTGCTGTGGGCTCCATCACAACCGCACAGATACTCATATTCTGCCTGCTCCTCGAGCCCGCTTTTCACTAAAGACACGAATACACGACTTCCATTATCTTTGTAAGAAGTAAGCTCTGTATTCCATTCTATCTGCACCCCCTCTTCCACCAATTTATTGACAAGAAGACGTTCGTGTTCATCCTGGGCAAAACTGAGAACATAAGGATAAGGACTAACCCCTTCTCCAAGGTGGCCGAGATCCAGTGTGGCTTTTTTCCTACTGGCCTGCCGGACATGGCTTTTCATCACCTTCATGCCTTTATCGATTACTTCCCCGGCTATGCCGAGCTGATGATAAAATTCCAGGATCCGCGCCTGCACAGTGATTGCGCGTGAAGAGGCTCCCGGACCGGCTGCTTTATCAATAATACGCACAGGTACGCCGTATCTCGTCAGTGACAATGCGAGAATAAGACCGGACGGACCCGCGCCGACTATTAAAATGGGAGGGCTCATCCTACTCCTCCTTTCAAAATATGTAACTTATCTATCTAAAGACGTATACGTCATTTACCCTGTTTTTCTTGAGACTACCCTGAAACTTTCTACTCAGCACCGGCAAAAGCACAAGCTCTGCATTATTCTTTCCCATGCCGGAAGGAATAAAAAAAGCTGAACGAGCAGGCCCGTTCAGCTTTTTTTTATACAAATTAATTTACTGCATTCTTGAGATTCTTACCTGGCTTAAATGCAGGTACTTTCGATGCTGGAATTTTCATTGTTTCACCAGTCTGCGGGTTACGGCCTTCACGTTCTGCACGCTCACGAATTTCGAAGTTTCCGAAACCAATCAGCTGCACTTTATCACCAGACTTTAAGGACTCTTCAATGGACTCGAGAGTCGCATTAATTGCTGCCTCTGAATCTTTCTTACTGAGTTCTGTTTTCTCTGCAACCTTATTAATTAAATCTGTTTTATTCAATGGAATCCCTCCTGAATTTATTTCTATCAGCTATTCTTTCTATATTCATAAGAAATATACCTGTTCTGGCAAGAAAAAAAACATAGAATCATTGATAAACTTTTTCATAATGTAAATAATCATTTACAAAATGTTAATTATCCATTACATTTAATGAGAAAGGTAATTATAAGAAAGGATTATAAGTATGTTAGAAAACAGGGTTCGTGAACTGAGAGCACGTTTTAACATGACACAATCTGACCTTGCAAAGCATGCTGGAATCACAAGACAAACAGTTGGGCTGATTGAAAAAGGTGATTATGCACCTTCTATTACACTCGCGTTGAAGCTTGCTGAAGCGTTCGATACACAGGTGGAGAAAGTTTTTTGGCTGGAGAAAGAAGAGAAAGGAGGATCGAAACAAGATTGAAAGAATTATACGCTCTCCTCTGACATTGATCGTCATTATTGCTATTTTAGTAAGTGTACTTTGGAAAGCTCATTACTCGACTTCTCCGGACACTGATATAAATCAATTGGTGGTCTTCGTCTCCCTCATTGGCCACTGCTTATTTATTTTGATGATTTTTATTCAGTATCGAATTGTCCCCTTTCTTCTTTTTATCGGTCTGGCGGTTGTCCACTATTTAATCTATTGGTTTGAAGAACGTAAGAATTTCAAAGAGGAGGATGTCATTTGACCCTGATTATTGCGTATGTCTTTATTTTTATACTTGCTGCCACACCATTTCTTGAAGTGGTAGGTGTAATCCCTATTGGTGCGGCAGCCGGCCTTCCGGTTATTCCCGTTACCATTTTCTCCTTTTTGGGAAACATTGCTACAATTCTGCTTCTTATCTTATTAATGGATCAGGTGAAAGCCTGGATGCAAAAACGGCGGGAAAAGAAAGGAAGAGCACCATCCCAAAAAAGAGCAGAGCGAGCCGAACGCCTGTGGAAAAAATTCGGCCTGCCTGGGGTAGCCCTTCTTTCCCCATTTCTGATTGGCAGCCATCTTGGCGCTGTGCTTGCTATGGGCTTTGGCGGGACAAAGCAGCAGATTGCTATTTGGATGACCATCAGTGTTTTTTCATGGTCGGTTCTCGTTGGTATCGGCTCTTACTACGGCATTGACTTTTTATACAATCAAACGGGACGGGAAGGATTTCTTGTAGATTTACTTGAAGTGGATTAAAGAATTGAGTTTTTCATAAATTTGTGGGCAGCCTCGGCCACAAAAAGTTTCCTTTTGTCGTATTGCGAGCGCTGCCTCCGGCAGACGACGAACGCCGGAGTCGTTAGCCCCTTTACAGTCATTGACGCTCTTTTACTTGATCCCTCTTCAAAATAATAAAAGCCAGAGCCGGAGCAGCCCCGATTCTGGCTATCAGCTATACTCTTAATCTGCGTAGATCAAACTCCGGGACGAGCCCTTCCTCCGCGGCTCTTCCTAGCAGTGACTCTACTGCCGAATAGCCGTCTTCACCAAGGTTTCTCGTAAATTCATTAACATACAGGTCGATATGCGACTCTGCTACACTCTCTGACATTTCCTGCGCGTGGTTCATCACATAGGCTTTGGAGGCATTCGGATGCTTCCAGGCGTATCCCACAGAGGTACGCACCCATTCTGCCAACTGTTGATGATCTAAGGATCGCTCAGCAATAATCGCCCCAAGAGGAATCGGCAGACCGGTGTCTTTCTCCCACCATTCTCCCAAATCCTGAAGCATAGCAAGTCCATATGTTTGATAGGTAAAGCGCGCTTCATGGATGACAAGACCTGCATCGACTTCTCCGTTCTGTACAGCCGGCATAATTTCATCAAAAGGCAAAATTCGAATCTCGCCCACGCCTCCTGGAACGTTCTGTTTTGCCCAGAGCCGGAAAAGGATATAGGCAGTGGAGCGGTCACTCGGAACGGCCACCGTTTTCCTTGAAATATCTGAGGATGCCAGCCCGGCTTCTTTTGTTAATACGAGTGGTCCACAGCCGCGGCCAAGTGCTCCACCACAAGGAATCAGACGATAATGCTCAAGCACCCACGGCAATGCGGCATACGATATTTTCATAATTTCCGGTCCTTCTAAATTTGCTGCCCAGTAGTTGGTTTTATCTATATCAGCATAAGTGACATCTATTTTCGGTGCTCCAGGCACAATGCCATGGACCAGTGCGTGAAATACAAATGTATCGTTCGGACATGGAGAAAACGCAATCTTCATATTAAAAAACCTCCTGAATAACACTTCCTGCTTTTTCTAGAGCAGCAAGCGCCTCTTTTATCTTCCAGTTGGCCCTGTCGCGCGGGCCGACAATGTTAGAAATGGTTCTCAGCTCCAGCACGGGAACATTCATTAACTGGCATGCAGCAGCTGCACCATACCCTTCCATCGCCTCAGCCGCCGCTCCCGGAATACGTTCCTCCAGTTTTTCTGCGGTTTCCGTGGTTCCGGTAACCGTAGAAGTAGTTAATACAGGACCAATCTTCACAGTAAGCCCAGCTTCGTAAAGACCCTCACAGAGCATTTTAGTTAACCTGGTGTCACACTCGTACCGGCTTTCGCCAAGCTTTAGCTTCTCAAGACTTTGAAATCCATCCGCTGACTCCGCTCCTGCATCTGCCGCCCAGATTTCATTCGCGACGACAATAGAACCAGCTCCTGCTTTTTCTTTAAATCCCCCGGCGATGCCGGCATTGATCACCATACGATATGTATCCCGCTGCAGCTCCATCATAGTACTTGCAGCAGCCTGCGCCTGTCCCACTCCCCCTGCTTTCACAAGAAAGCGCGGATTATCGCCAATCCCTTGTTTCAGTGCACCACTTTCTGCATCCACAGCTGTTATGATTAATATTTTATCCGTTTCCATTACTTGAGACTCCTTTATATCTCTTATCTGTGTCCTATTATGAACCTTTACTTACAGAAGAGCAAAAAGAAAGCGTCCGGATACTTCCGGCGCTTTCGAGGCGATTATGTCGGTTCAACGAGAATTTTTATTTGATTTTTTCCTTTGCTGAAGCTCGACTAGCGGGCGGTTCTCCTATTTCCTCAATTCGAATATCTTTTTCTCCGTACCATCGAGCTGCTTTCATTTCCACTCTCCTCTCACATACTGTGAATAGGAACTCCTAGTGTTTTTTCTGCTGCTTCCATAATGCTCTCTCCAAGCGTCGGATGTGCATGCACGACCAAAGAAATATCTTCGGCTGTAAGCTCTGACTGTACGCAGACAGCGAGTTCATTTATTAATTCAGGAGCGCCTTCCCCTGCCGCTTCGGCACCAAGAACAGTTTGATCCTCCCTGTTTACGACCAGCTTAACAAAACCCTGCGGAGAGCTGACAGTTAACGCACGCCCGTTGTGAGACATAGGAAAGATTTGGACTTCCACGCTGTATCCTTCATTGTGGGCGGCTTCTTCGGACAATCCGACAGCGGCAAGCGGCGGTTCGGAAAAAACTACAGCTGGTATGACGTAATCATTTGCATCGACCACACCGCCATCCAGTGCTTCTGCAGCCATTTTTCCTTGAAGAGATGCCCGGTGCGCAAGCGCTGGTCCCGGCGTCACATCTCCAATCGCAAAAATATGAGACTGATTCGTCCGGCATTGACCATCCACTGGTATAAGACCGCTTTCTTCGCAGTTAATTCCTGCGTCCACCAGTCCAAGAGAGGCCGTGTTCGGCTTCCTCCCGACGGTGACCAGCACATAGTCCGCCTCTAGACTTGATTTCTCTCCACTCTCTTCCCAATATAGCTTTACCCCTTCTTTTTTGTTCACCACAGAATCAATAGCTGTCTCCGTTTTAATGGAGACATTTCTTTTTGCTGCGAGCTGCTGATGAACGATATCTGCCATATCAGAAGAAAAGCCTGGCAATATCGAAGACAGCCCTTCGAAGATTGTGACTTCAGTGCCAAAGTTAGCAAACATTGTACCAAGCTCGATGCCAATATACCCTCCGCCTATAATCGCCAGTGAAGATGGTCTTTCCTTGAGAGAAAGGGCCTCCGTTGAGGATAAAATCTGCTCTCCAAATGGAAAAGCAGGAATACTTAATGGAGATGAGCCGGTTGCAATAATACAGGAAGAGAAGGTCATTTCTCTGTTTTCTCCTCCTGTCAGCTGAACTGTATGCTTGTCTATAAAAGAAACTTCCCCTGTTATTATATTTATCTTCCGGGCCTGCAGCAGACCACTTACTCCTTCGGTCAGCTGGTTTACGATAGACCCCTTCCATTGCTGAAGCTTTTCAAAATTTACTGCCGGCGGCTGAAATTCAACTCCTGTCTGCCCGGATTTTTCAGCAATAGCTGCATAGTGACTTGCTTCTATTAATGCTTTAGAAGGAATACATCCAACATTAAGACATGCGCCACCGATGTGTTTTTTTTCTACTATCGTAACCTGCTTTCCGAGCTGTGAAGCCCGGATGGCCGCCACATAGCCTCCTGGGCCGGCTCCAATAACAAGAACATCCGTATGGGGTGTTGATGTCATCCTTAACGCCTCCTTTTTACAGCAGCATGTAGTACGGATGCTCAAGCTGATTAACTACTTCATTCAAAAACCTGCTCGCTGGATCTCCATCAAGGACGCGGTGGTCAAAGGTCAGGCTCAGCGGAAGAAATTGCCTTGCGCGCACTTCTCCATCCTCTATAACCAGTTCCTCCTTAAAGGAGCCTGTGCCTAAAATTCCTGCTTCCGGAGGGTTCAGAATTGGGGTGAAATACTCGACTCCTGCAGAACCGAGGTTTGTTATCGTAAATGTTGATCCTTTCATTTCATCGTTGCTCAGCTGATTATCCCTCGCTTTTTTACTTAACGAATGAATAGTTTCCGCAAAATCTAACACCGATTTTTTCTGCGCGTGAAATAACACCGGCACTACAAGGCCGTTTTCGAGAGAAGCAGCCAGTCCTAAATGAATATGCTTAAAGGTGTGGATTTCCCCTTTGATATAAGCGCTGTTTATAGAGGGATGTACTTTCAATGCATTGACCACGGCCTTTGCAATAAAGGCTGTTACCGTAAGGGGAAACTCCGTATCTCTTTCCTGCATTTCCTGCTTTGCCTGCTTTTGCAGCTTCAATAGTTCGGTTACATTTGCTTTTTTCATTAAGGTCAGCTGGGCACTTTTCTGAAGGCTCTCATGCATCCGCTCGGCGATAACTTTTCTCATGCCCTTTACGGAGGTTACTGTCGAGGCATTTTCTGTCTCAGGAGACAACTGCTTTTGTTCCGGCTCTTCCAGGGTTGAGCCATTCTCCACATGCTGCTCTACGTCCTGTTTAGTAATTCTTCCCTGTGGACCGGTGCCTTTCAACGTTTCATAGTCTACGTCGTTTGCTTTCGCAAGTTTTTTTGCTGCCGGTGAAATTTTTATTCTTCCACCTGCAGCAGACGGTTTATTCTTTTTTTGAATAGAATTGCTGTTGGGAACAGCTGTTTCCGGCGCAGACTTCGTTTGTGAAGCTGTACCGGAATCACTCTCGGTATTCACTGTCTCCCCTTGTTCTCCAATATAAGCAAGAGTTCTTCCCACTTTAATCGTGTCGTCCACTCCTGCAAGAACTTCGATCAGCACTCCTTTTGCAGGTGCTTCCAGCTCATTCGTTATTTTATCGGAACTAATCGTCACGATCGGCTCGCCCTTTTCGACAGGTTCATCCTTATCCTTCAGCCACTCCACGACGGTGCCTTCCTCCATGCTCATTCCAAACTTAGGCATCACCACTTTCTCTGCCATGCCATTCACACTCCTTTTGTGTCAGCGTTATTAGGTCAGCTAGCGACAATTGACTCATCATCTATTAATTCTGCGACTACTTGCAGCACCTTTTCCGGAGAAGGTAAATATGCATCCTCGAGCGATGGTGAAAATGGTACAGGGCTGTGCGGCGCGGTAATCATTTTAATCGGAGCATCGAGAAAATCAAACCCTTTGTCTGCTACCATTGCAGAAATATCTGTCGCCGCATTGCAGCGCGGATTGGCTTCATCAATTATAATAAGCCTGCTCGTTTTTTGTACTGATTTTAAAATAGTACTCTCATCTAATGGAGAGAGACTGCGCGGATCCACAATCTCGGCTTCAATTCCTTTTTCTGCAAGCTTTCCGGCGGCTTCAAGTGCGGTTTGAACCTGCTTGCCGATTGCAACTATCGTCAGGTCCTCCCCTGCGCGTTTAATGTCCGCCTTACCGATAGGAACGGTATAATGCCCTTCCGGCACTTCTCCTTTTACGTTATACAGGGTTTTATCCTCAAAGAAGACGACGATGTCATCATCTTCTATCGCGGAAATCAATAGACCTTTTGCGTCCGCAGGCGAAGAGGGAACAACGACCTTTAAGCCGGGAATCGCGGTGAACATGCCATATAGACTCTGTGAATGCTGTGCTGCTGCGCGGAACCCGGCACCGTGCATCGTACGGATGACCAGCGGCACCTTGGCATGGCCGCCAAACATATATCGAAGCTTTGCGCCTTGATTCATTACTTCATCGAGACAGCTGCCGATAAAGTCATTAAACATCAGTTCAGCTATCGGGCGCATGCCTGTAGCTGCTGCACTGACTGCTGCTCCTACATAACCCGCTTCCGCAATCGGCGTGTCCAGTACCCGGTCTCTGCCAAATTCCTGAACGAGTCCCTGAGTGACACCCATGACGCCACCCCAGGCTTCTTCGTTCTGTAAATGATCAACCTCCGCACCGCCCGCGATATCTTCTCCGAGCAGAATGACATTCTCATCTCTTCTCATTGCTTCCTTCATCGCTTCATTAATTGCTTCAGAAAAGGAAAGTTCTCTCGCCATTTTTTATTCCTCCCCGCCTGAAATATAGTTAACATACACATCAGTCGTTAAATCATCAATTTCCGGCATTGGACTTTTTTCTGCAAATTCAACCGCATCGGCGACCGCCTGCCGCACGTCTTCATCAATTTTATGCAGTTCGTCCTCTGTGACAGTTTCACTCGATAATACATGCTGCCGAAAGCGGATGATGGCATCGAGTTCTTTCAGGTGTTCCTCGCGCTCTTCATTCGTCTTATACTTCTGGGCATCCCCTTCAAAATGACCATAATTCCGGTACGTCCTGCATTCAATCAACGATGGACCTTCCCCTTTTCTCGCCCGTTCCACCGCACGCTGGGCAGCTTCATAAACCGCCATAGTATCTTTGCCGTCTACTGTTTCACCGGGAATATTATATGAGGCAGCTCTGTCAGCAATCGATTTACAGCTCGAAGCATATTCAAATGGCGTTGCTTCAGCATATCCGTTATTCTCAGCGACAAAAATAACAGGTAAATTCCAAATGGCTGCCATATTAATGCCCTCATGAAAAGTTCCGTGATTATTTGCTCCGTCTCCAAAAAAGCAGACAGCCACACCTCCTGTGTTTTTCAGTTTGGCCGTTAAGCCTGCCCCCGTAGCGAGCGGAAACCCTCCCCCGACAATACCATTAGCTCCGAGCATCCCTTTACTGACATCTGCAATATGCATTGAACCGCCTTTTCCCTTGCAGAGTCCCGTCGATTTTCCGTAAATCTCTGCCATCATTCCTTTTAAATCACAGCCCTTTGCGATACAGTGTCCATGACCTCGGTGTGTGCTTGTTATGCTGTCTTTGTCATCTAAATGGGCGCATACTCCGACAGCAACAGCTTCTTCTCCAGCGTATAAATGTACAAATCCAGGAAGTACTCCTTGACTGAACGTTTCATGCACCTCATCCTCAAATCGGCGGATTTCTGCCATTTTCTGATACATCCATTTGGCTTTTTCGGACGTGATCATCTGTTTTTTCGCTTCCGAAACTCCCATGTGTGACAACCTCCTTTAAATAGGTAACGACCAGAGGGTGAGCCTCCGCGTTCGTTCTTTTATTAATCATTGCAAGTTTTATGCCAAAAAGAAAACGCTTACAAAGTAAGCGTTTGAATGACATATTAGTTATCAACTTGATAAGAAATGAGACATTGTCTCACTTTGTCCCGTACTGTTTCATTAATTGAGATCATATTTCTTCAGCTTTCGATAAAAAGAGCTGCGTGGAATTCCAAGCTGCTCTGCAGCAGGAGATGCCCTGCCCCCATGCTGGCGGAGGGCTTTTTCAATATAATCTTTTTCCATCTGTTCTCTCGGGGAAAATTGCACCTTCGTCTCCCTGGCATCTTCAAACGGAGACAGATTCTGAACATGATTAAGAACACGATGCGGTGAAGGAGATTCTCCCCTATATTCTGCATGAAGACCTTCAAGTGCGTTAAACAATTCACGGATATTGCCCGGCCAGTGATAGGATTGAAGCGCAAGCACTGCCTCTTTTTTCCACACCGCCTCCCATCCCTTTTTTTCAAAATAGTAATCCACCAGCGCTGGTATATCCTCCCTGCGTTCCTGCAAAGATGGGAGCTGCAGAGGGTATACATAAATTCGATAGTAAAGATCCTCCCGGAAAGTTCCTTCTTTTACGAGTTCGCCAAGGGAGCGGTTCGAAGCGGTCATTAATCGGAAGGATACCGGAACGGGCTTCGTACCTCCAACTGGGACAACATGTTTTTCCTGCAGAACCCTAAGAAGCACCACCTGCATAGAGGGAGAAATATCACCGATTTCATCTAAAAACAGTGTGCCGCCATCAGCCTGCTGCACTTTCCCATCATAGCCATATTTTCTTGCTCCCGTAAATGCGCCAGCTTCATAGCCAAACAATTCGCTTTCCAGTAGATTTTCTGGTACGGCTCCACAGTTTATGGCGACAAATGGGGCGCCTGGGCTTGTGCTTTCATGAATAGAGCGTGCCATCACTTCTTTTCCAGTCCCCGTAGCCCCTGCTATATGAATAGTCACCTCAGAGTGGACCGCTCGTGCTGCTTTTTCCAGTACAGCTTGAAATACTTTACTAGGCCCGCTGACGCCCTGATAATGTAGACTCTTTCTCCAGCCGCTCCAGTTCGATAGGGCAGGTGCCTGCTGATAAGGAATCCAATAGCCGATAACGTCCTTTTGATATTCCGAATAAATCGGATTTTTACAGGCTACGTCAATATTCTTCCCCAATTTATCATTTAGTTTTATGTCCAGCCTGTCCTCTAAATAAGGGGAAAAATAGACAACCCGGTGATTCCGGTTACAGAGAAGAAAGGGGGAGCTGTTTTTCACCTTTTCCTTTAATACATAGTTAAGGAGGGCAACTTCCTCATCCTTCATCATCTGCTTGTATTTGTGCTCTATCGCATAGGCTGCAGAGACAACCGTTCCTAATAAATGTTCATGATAACCCGGGGCATACTGGCTGGAAATATCGAGTACCCCCAGTATTTCTCCATTTTCATCCCGGATCGGTGATGCAGAACACCCCCAGCTCTGCGAAGCCACTGAAAAATGCTCCGGTCCGTTTACCGTAATTGGCTCCCCTATCGATAGTGCCGTACCGATAGCGTTTGTGCCCACCTGCTCCTCGGTCCATTTTACCCCTTCCATAAAATTAATACTTTCTGCATATGCTTTAGCTTTCGCTTGTCCAAGCATCCTCAGCACATACCCCTCTCTGTCAATTAAGAGAAGTATGACACTTGTTTCAGCATACATTGATGACAATTTTTCCATAAACGGCTCCGCTAAACTTAACAGGCGGTGATTGTTTTCCCGACGTTTTTCAAGGGCGCTTTGTTCCAAAAGCATTGTCCCTTTTCCGTTATAAGGGTCCACCCCGCGCTTTCTGCAGTGAAACCAGGACGATGCGATTCTTTTGTTCATCCGCGAGGAATCCAATGCCCCTTCCCTCACAAACCTCCGCCAATTTTCCTTTGTAACCTGTTCATTCATTACTGATTTGTCACCTCTTTCAAACGCATCAGATACGAAGAGACAGTCTGCTTTTCTTCTAATTATAAATGATAGCGCTTTCTTTTTATATAAGAAAAAGATAAGCATCCTGGCGTTACAAACATTTTAAAAATAAACTTCCTTGAAGTGCAAGTAAAAGCCTGCCGGGCGATCGGAAAACAGTTCATTTTAATAGAATAGCGGATCTCATGTCCGCACAATTCATCGGGATCATCTGATTTAGCAGCAGTCTCAGGCATTGGTTCTTCGAAAACTTATGGTGGCTAAAAGAATAAGTATTATAGTAAAACAGAGAATGAATATAATTTCTTCAAATATCGTAACCTGTCTTCCAAATACACTCAAATTCAAACCCATTGCGTCCCGGACCAGTGGAGAAAGACTTTCTACATCTATCATAAGCTTTTTCATCACATCGACTCCGTAGGTTACAGGGTTTACTTTGACAATGACGTTCATCCAGGACGGCATGTTGTTTACCGGGAACAGCGCTCCTGATAAAAAAATCATAGGCATTACCAGCACCTGTACGATTAGCTGAAAGCCCTGGGTCGATTTTAAAAAGCTCGCAATCAGCAGTCCGAGAGAAGAAAGAGCACATGCAAGGAGGAACATAAACGGCAGCACCTGCAGGATAGAGACGATACTATAATTTATCCCGAGAAAAGGAATCAGCAGGAACATCATCACACCCTGCATAAAAGCGACAGATGAGGCTCCAAGCATCTTGCCGACCGCAATATTCACTCTGGAAATCGGCGAAACAAGAATTTCTTTCATATATCCAAACTCTTTGTCCTGAATAACGGATAAAGAGGAAAATACGGAGGTCATCAGGAGAGTCATTGCTACAATGCCCGGGAATACAAATTCAACGTAATTAAAATCCCCCGCACCGTTCATTCCGCTCCCAATCAAGCTCTTCATCGTTCCGCTCATACCGCCGCCAAATATTAATAAAAACAATATTGGCATTGTGAATGAACCAAATAGTCTTGCCCGGTCTCGAAAAAACTTCGTCATATCGCGATACCAGATCGCATAAATACCTTCCATGCTGTTTCCCCCCTCACCCTTCGTTCTCTGTTTGATGAATATCCCTGCCGGTAAACGTAAGAAATACATCATTCAGTGTCGGCTTACGAATATTTAAGCTCTGAATCGGCAGTTCAAGCTCTTTTATCAGTGTAGAAATAACCTCGTCACTGCTTTTTACTTTTAACCGGATCACACCGTCCTTTTCATATGCTTCAATATATTCGACTCGTTCCTTTATTTTCTCAAGTGCTAGTTTATTATCCTCTGTCATTAACTCGATGATGTCACCGCCCACTTGTTTTTTCAGTTCGCGCGGTGTGTTAATGGTTATTATTTCGCCATGGTCCATTATGGCAATCCGGTCGCTGATTTCAGCTTCATCGAGATAATGGGTAGTCAGAAACATCGTAATGCCCTCTTTTTCTTTCAGGCGCAGAATATATTCCCAGATGTGCGCTCTCGTCTGCGGGTCCAGCCCGACAGTCGGTTCATCAAGAAAAAGAACTTTTGGATAATGCAGCAGGCCCCTGGCAATTTCAAGCCTTCGTTTCATCCCGCCGGAAAACGTTTCTACCCGCTTTTCTTTATTTTCCACAAGATCAACAATCTCGAGCACCTCATGGATGCGTTTACTTCTTTCCGACTTTGGTACATTGTAAAAGCGGCAGTGTAACAGTAAATTCTCTCCCGCTGTCAGCTTTTCATCGAGCGTGTTTTCCTGAAAAATAATGCCGATGCTTTTTCTCACTTCATTTCGCTGCTTTTTCACGTTATATCCATTAATGTGAATGGAACCGCTCGTCGGTGCAAGCATCGTACAAATCATATTAATAGTGGTACTTTTCCCAGCGCCGTTTGGTCCCAGAAATCCAAAGATCTCCCCCTGTTTTACTTCAAAATTAATATCCTTCACCGCATCTAAGTCTTTATACGTTTTCTTTAAATCGCGGACCTCTATAATATTAGACATACAATCACCTGAGCTTCCCCTCGATAGTTATGATATCATAACTATATTATTACCATTGCTGTGAACAATGTCAATTTATTAAGGAGTGACTAATGAAACAAAATAATAGAAGAATGATCGCTGAAGAATTGCTTGCTATTTTCCCGCTGATCAATAAAAAACTATTTCCGCCTGTTCATACTCTGCCAGACAGCAATTTGAATATTACTCATTTTTTCATTTTAAAGACACTCGAAAGAGACGGGGCGATTCCCACAACCGAAATCGGGAAAAAGCTTTCGATTTTAAAATCGAATCTCTCACCGCTTGTAAATAAACTAAAGAGTATGGAATACGTAACAACCTGCACGGACGAGAAAGATCGCCGCATTAAATATATTCAGCTGACTGCTAAAGGAAAGGCTTTTTTAGACGAGAGAAAACAGATGCTGCAGGATGAAATCCAGCTTCGGCTGGCGCCTCTTGATGACAATGATCTAGAAACGTTAAGCCAATCTGTGCAGCAGCTTGGTTTCATTATTTCTAAGCTCGAAAGCTGACGAAAGACCTTTAGAGAGTGTACGGCTGTTTTTGAATATGTGAAACTGTGGTAAACTTAAGTATATTGTCGCAGGGGGTAAGCGTTTATGAAGTCGGCTTTACGTAATATCAAGAAAAAATATATCGTTCTCGGTTTCGCTTTTTTCTTGATGACAGGGTTTTTTTCTCTGTCTGAAGACAAGCCCACAAACTCCCAGTCAGCTTCCGAGCTGACCCCGACTGTATTTGTTCATGGATTTAAAGGCGGACCGCAGTCATTTGGGACAATGATCCATCGCCTTGAAGAAAAAGAGTGGGGATCGGAAGGGATGGTTTTTCATATCTCCGCCGATGGAGATATACAGGTAACAGGAGATTTTTCGGGAAAGAAAAACCCCTCCATCCAGATCCTTTTTGAAAATAACCGTGCCAGACTGGCCGATCAAACCATTTGGCTGCAGGAGGCCATGACCATGCTGCGCAGCACCCATGATATTCAACAAGTTAACCTTGTCGGTCATTCCATGGGGGGACTTACTTCTACAAATTATTTACTCAATAATGAAGATGGCAATTATCCCGAGGTTGAAAAGCTTGTGGTCATGGGAAGTCCTTTTAAAGGAATTCATATGGAAGAGTATTTTGAAGTGAATTATGGAGAAGCAACGAAAGATCTGCACCCACAGTCAGAAGCACTGACATCTATGGTAGATAATAAAGCACGATTTGATGAAGAAACTCTGGTCCTTGCGATTGCCGGCCAGACAACGATAGAGCCTGCTACCGACAATCTTGTCACGGTGGAAAGCGCCTTTGGCATTAGGGACATCGCCCGAACTGATCAATATTCCGAAGAGATGTTTCGTGATAAAATGGCAACTCACTCTGGCCTTCATGAGCATCCTGGAGTCGACAAAACGGTAGCTGAATTTTTATGGGAATCAAAATAGCACAAGTGAAGCAAACAGACTTAATAAAAACTGAACTCCCCTCCAGGTAGACAGATTGTCCTGGCGGGGAGTTTGTTTTTTGTGGCAAAAAGTATGTTTATTTTTGAAGAAATAGTTGGAGAAATAGATTCAACCAGGTAAAAGCTCACCTCATAGTTTTCAAGGACCCGGCTTCTCTTTTTTAGACAGCTATAATTTTATAAGAACCCTAGTTTATCAGCCGCCGCCAACCTTTTAATGTTTCATATATTACAGAAAGGAGAGGATGCCAATGAAAAGAAAATTAGCAGTAAATAATTTCAGAGGTTCGAGAAAGAATTCAAAGAGAAAATGTAACCACAACTATTATGAAGATACTTCTCTAAAAAAAAATTGTGAGAAAAAGGTTGCAAAGTGTATAGAATATAAAAAATGTTCATGTTTAGGACCGCGTGGTACTCACGGGCTACTGGACCGATGGAAGCTAATGGATTAAGAAAATTTGGGCTATAGTTTTAAATTCAAGTCACAAATTGCAGCGAAGTACGGTTTCATTAACTATTAACGGGGCTGTAACAAAAGTCATTTACAATAAGAACATGGAGTGAGGATGAGTCCAATCCTCACTCCATTTTCATGCAATTTCATGAAAGACAAATATTACATTCTTTGAATGAGAAAACAGATCCAATGCGTAGTCAAAATGCGAAGACTCCTGGTCGCCTTACGCTACAATCGAAATGTCGTGTTTTATATTCAAAAAAGCACTTATGAAATT
Organism: Alteribacillus sp. HJP-4; assembly: GCF_042139015.1. Classification (NCBI taxonomy): domain Bacteria; kingdom Bacillati; phylum Bacillota; class Bacilli; order Caryophanales; family Bacillaceae; genus Alteribacillus; species Alteribacillus sp. HJP-4. Next base: position 93,787 of record NZ_JBHIKY010000013.1, read on the forward strand.
GATTCAACTTTTATATTAAAAACAATCAGCGATTTTATAAGAATACTAGTTTATCAGCCGCCGCCAACAATCTAAAGTTTCATATATTACAGAGAGGAGGATATGCCAATGAAAAGAAAATTAGCAGTGAATAATTACAGAACTTCAAAAAATAACTCAAAGAGAGAATGTAACAATTGTCATGAATATAGTTCTGGAAAACGAAATTGTAAGAAAAAGGTTGCTAAGTGTATTGAAGTTGAAAAATGTTCATGTTTAAAGCGAGGACCGCGTGGACCACGCGGTCCTCAAGGACCACAGGGGCCAATCGGACCTACTGGGCCTACTGGCGCCACTGGCGCTGATGGTGCTACCGGGGCCACTGGACCGGCTGGACCGGCTGGCGCCACGGGAGCTGCTGGCGCTGATGGCTTTACCGGAGCCACTGGACCGGCTGGCGCCACAGGTGCCGCTGGTGCTGATGGCGCTACCGGAGCCACTGGACCGGCTGGCGCCACAGGTGCCGCTGGTGCTGATGGTGCTACCGGAGCCACTGGACCGACTGGACCGGCTGGCGCCACAGGTGCCGCTGGCGCTGATGGTGCTACCGGAGCCACTGGACCGACTGGACCGGCTGGCGCCACGGGAGCTGGCGCTACCGGAGCCACTGGACCGACTGGACCGGCTGGCGCCACGGGTGCCGCTGGTGCTGATGGCGCTACCGGAGCCACTGGACCGGCTGGCGCCACAGGTGCCGCTGGTGCTGATGGTGCTACCGGGGCCACTGGACCGACTGGACCGGCTGTTGGATTAACCGAATATGGTTATATTTATAATTTCAGTGCACAGGTTGTAGCACTTGAAGCCCCCGTGCTTTTTGACACGACTGGCGTAACAACACCTGGAATTACTCATACGCCGGGCACCTCCGACATTAATGTAACTACTGCGGGAGACTACGAAGTTACGTTCTCGGTTTCTGGAGTAGAGCCGAACCAGTTTACACTATTTTTAAATGGTGCACCGGTCGCAAATACTGTTTATGGTTCTGGTGCCGGTACTCAGCAAAACTACGGTCAGTCTATCATTACTATAGCAGCAGGTGATGTTCTTACTTTGCATAATCACACCTCTGCTGCTGCAGTTACGCTGCAGACCCTGGCTGGAGGCACAGTAGTAAACGTTAACGCTTCTATTGTAATCAAAAAATTAGATTAGACATTATAAGGAATAGGGAGGAGGAGAAATTCACCTCCCTCCTTTTCTATACATAGACTCTCGGTATTCAAAATCTGTTTATCCTTCAAGCTTTTTACTTGACTGGTGGGAAGCAGTTCTATGATTACCGTTCTGCTTTTTTATTTTACAATATGTTTTACTCGCCCTACCTGGCCATCCTCTAACCTCACCTTAATACCGTGGGGATGATTCGCCGATTTTGTCAGCAGGTCTTTTACAACACCCCTGGTTAGCTCTCCTGTCTGTTGATCCTTTTTTAACACTATGTCTACTTTATCACCTGGTTTAATCTGATTTCGCTTCTGTCCATTCACTTGGCCTTTCCTCATTTCCGTTGTAATTCTTGTATGTAGTTATCATACCACGCTCGTAAATGTATTTACCATATAGTGCGTAAGTGTCAAAAAATCCACACCTTTGAATGAAGATGTGGATCTCTTATACTAACTAGAAAAGATAGAGAGGAATCATGTTCATCTGGCATTCCACCGCCTCCTTTTTAGTTAGCTCTGTTATACGTGATTGTTTGATTGTAGAAAAATCTGCGAGACTCCTATGGGACCAGCGTCGGCCGAAGATCATCGGGTGATTTTCCCGAGGAGCTGAGGCGGCGCCCTTGGAAAACGAGCGGTTATTTTTCTAAATCATCAATAAAAGATAACAGAGTATCTATTGAAGATAAGTAAAGTATGGCACCTTCAAGAGCTTAAAGAAGTGTGTTTGTTTTGACGCTTACTATAGTGCAATGAAAAACCAGGTGCGGGAAGGGGGTGGCCCGGCACCTGGCGGCAGATTACAAATCTATTTAAGCATTGTCTTCACTTTCACCTAAAGACAATGTTATTTTTTGTTTTTCTCCATCCCGATAAAGGGTGACGTCCATCTCTTCATCTGCTTCTTTATGAGTGTATAAATATTGACGCAGCTGCGCGGTTGTTTCGATCACTTCACCATCCAGCTCCGTAATGACATCCATTTCCTGCAGCCCGGATTCTGATGCAGCTGAATTCGGCTGTACTCCTTGAATTACTGCCCCGGTTGTCACATCCTCCGGCAGATTCAGTGGCTGCTGGTATTGCTGGGGAATAGATGTTAAATCTAGCAACTGAACTCCGATGGACGGCCGGGCTACCTCTCCGACGTTTTCTAAGTCTTCAATAATCGGCAGCGCGCTGTTAGCTGGAATGGCTAAGCCGATACCTTCCACGGCGCTTTCGGTAATTTTCATGGAATTAATTCCGATAACCTGGCCTTGAGAGTTGATTAGAGCACCTCCGCTGTTCCCTGGATTAATGGCAGCGTCTGTCTGAATGACCTCTGATTCCCAATCATCAACTCCGTCCTGGTTAACATCCACCGGTACGGATCTCTCAGTACCGGAAATAACACCCGTGGTGACGGAACCTGAGAATTGCTCACCAAGGGGGTTGCCGATCGCAATAACCGCTTCACCAGCTGTTAAGGCAGAAGAATCACCAAATTCAGCAACATTTCCAACTGCCTCACTGTCCATCTTTAGTACAGCCAGGTCCGTCCATACATCAGCACCGACAAGCTCTGCTTCTTTTTTCGTTCCATCAGACAGTGTAACTTCAATCTGGTCGGCTCCATCTATAACGTGGTTGTTCGTTACGACAAAAGCAGAATCCCCTTCTTTCTTATAAACGACTCCCGAGCCGGCACCGGCTTCCTGACCTTCTCCTTCTTCCGTATCCTGGGATTGGCCGGGAAACATTCCGTTCTGAGAATTATTTTCTTGTATATTCGCTACCCCGACTACTGCATCCCGTGACTTTTCTACAGCATCTGTAACATCAGAATTCACATCATAGGAGACAGTTTCTGTGTTGGCACTCGCTTCCTGATCCGGGCTCCTGTCCTCTGCAGCATCTGTAAAAGGAAGTTGTGAGCTGAACATAAATACAACTACCGCCCCAGCTAGAAATCCTGCGAAGCTGGATAGAAAATAACCACTTTTTTTCTTTTTATCCTGAACTGCTTCCTCTCTTTTTGATCCTCCATAATTATTATAATAGCCCACGGGACTCACCCCTCCTGTACGTTTTCCTTTCGTTGTTTATAGATTACTCGTTAATTATGATCAAACTATGAACAAGGTGTTAAACTTTTTCGTTAAAATGTGAATAAAGTAAAAAATGACTGTGAAAATTTATACGGCGTGGTAGACGCGGACAGGAGATCCGTTAATTTATTTAAATTAGATAATTTCTAATGATTGGCGGACATTAGGTTCGCTAATTGCCTAAATGGAGCGGTAATTGGCATTCATTTTGGCCAATAGCGGAAGTCATGCTGTTAGTATGATTGGTAGACACCTCTATAACGGAATGGCATCATCATACCAAGGAGGGGTTCACATGGGTGAACAACGGCAACGTTATAGTGAAAAATTCAAAAAAGAAACGGTTCGATTTGTCCAGGAACAACGACAAAAGAAATCGATGACAGATATTGCGGAGGAACTGCACCTTCCATCGAGTTGTCTGTACGAATGGATGAAGCTGTACAGGGAATTTGAACATGAACCAGTGACCAGTGAAGAACGTTTTCGTCAAATGGAACAAGAGCTGCATAAAAAGGAACGGGAATTACAGAAGAAAGAGCGAGAAATCGATGATTACAAGGAACAACTCGCCATTGTAAAAAAGGCGGTGCATGTCTTCAGCAACCAAAAATCGTGAGGTTTTGTTTCATCGAAAATCATCGCTCCACATTTTCGGTGAAGAAGATGTGTAAGGTGTTAAAAGTCTCCCGGAGTGGTTATTTCAAATGGCGGAATCATAAGCCCAGCCGGCAGGAACAGTGGAAACAGGCGATTCAGGAACGGATTACGTATCATTTTCATGATTCAGAGAAACGGTATGGCAGCCCGAAGATCACCCATCTTCTGCGAAAGGAAGGGTATACGATTTCCGAGCGGACGGTAGGGCTGTACATGAAGGCGCTTGGACTGCGTTCCTGCGTCGTGAAGAAATTCAAGCCGGCCACCACCGACGCCAACCATAACCAGCCAGTCGCTCCCAACCGGTTAAATCAACAATTTAAGACAACAGCCCCGAACAAAGTCTGGATGGCCGATATCACGTACATTCCCTGTCGGGAAGGAAGATTGTATTTGGCAACGATTCTTGATCTATACACCCGGGAAGTGGTGGGATGGCGCTTATACCGTCATATGAGAAACCACCTGGTGCTGGATGCCCTGGAAGACGCGCATGAAGCGAAGAAGCCGCCCGAAGGACTGCTTCATCACTCCGACCGAGGCAAACAATATGCCTCGCATGAGTAC
>NZ_JBHIKY010000014.1:0-94071 GCF_042139015.1 Alteribacillus sp. HJP-4
ACTGCCCACTTCACTTCATTTGAATATACGTTTTTGCCCATGCAAAAACACCTCCGAATTAGTACTTTGTTTAAGTGTACCATTCCGAAGGTGTTTTATAGTGTCTCGTTAATTTAGGTTAGTCTACATCGTAATCGTACGAGGGACGGTTTTTCAGCTGCTATTATACTGCATAAAGTAGAGATCGCCGGCAGATTGGTGTTTCACGAATGGTTCGTTTCCTCCCGGACTCTTGCTTTTTCATAAAGCAGCGTCATTTCTGTTGTGTACTTTTTTATTTCGTCATGTGTTTTGGCGTGTTGGACTTTTTCTTCGAGCTCAGCCAATTTTTTCTTTTCTTCTTTTGTTAAATACTCATAATCCACGGTCATCACTTGAGTTCCCTCCCCGGGCACTTTCATTTTCAATCTATTAACAGTATGACAACTTTTACGGATTTTAGACAATGTCTCAATATATGAATAGAGGCAGAAGCAGTAGAATGCTCATTGTTGAAAGAAATTGGAGGTTTATAAATGAATTTTATCTATGCTTTGAATATATCATACCTCGCTGTCATAAGTAAATTTTTCCGTCTGCTCGAGGAGGGCGGTTTATAAACCAACTAATGTACTTCTGCAGGTTGTCACAGGTGGATATAAAGTACAGTGGAAGCCATGCCGTCCATTCTGTTATGCACAATAATTAAAAGTGTTATTCGTATATTTTTTTTCATTAATTTAGCATTGGAATGAATTTCAAGAGTCAATTACACAACGAAAAATGCGAATATTAAAATTTACTTTCTCTTTATCATTCGACTTTCGATTCAGGCGAACGCTTTCCGTTAGCTTTGCCTCATCCTCCTCAGCAGCAAAAAGCTGCCTGAGGGGTCTTCACCTCATGGCTTGTCGAGACTTCTGAAAAAAATACTATTGGGAAAGAAAGTCTGTAAATTAATAAGAAAGGTTGTATAAGGTTGATTCTCCCTGCGCAAACTCGCTTGCTCCGCTCTTGTCAACCATCACTTTTATTACATGTAATGGAATACTCATACACATGACTGTCGGTAATTGAACTTTTTCAGCAGCCTTTTTTCCGGAAAAGACAGCAGAGCTCCTCAGACAGCACATGATTGACTTCCTTTTCATTGAGCTTATAGTAGCTCCACGTTCCTTTTGTTTCTTTTAATATAAAATCTGCTTCGAGTAATATTTTCAAATGATAGGAAAGCTTGGACTGAGGAATCTCTAAAATATCAATAAGATCACAAACACAGACGCTCTCATGCCTGCTTAGTTCATGCATGATTTCAAGCCGTTTTTCATCGGCCAGTGCTTTAAATTTTTTCTTATATTCCGCGAATGATAATGTGCTCTTTGTTTCAGTCTGAATAGGAATCATGGCCACTTCTCCTTTCTTTTCATCAATTTTTTTTGATTAAATTAATTATAATGCCTGGGTATTGAAAAAGCAAATAAACAACCGCCTGCTGTGGTGCTTGCGGTGTGTATGATCAGCGAATTTTCGAGCGTCATGAGCGATAACCTCATTTTCTTCGGTCTCGAAGTCATGCGTATTCAAGGGGCGATGGCGATTTGATTTTTACAGCTAATGTGAAACGAATCGTTAAACGAATGAAGGAATAGAGAGCACAAACCACTTGAAATTAGGCGAAAAGCGGGGGCTGTATCATAAATGATACTCGCCCCCTTATTCATGGTAAAAATGCAGTGGACAAGTCCTTCGCTTTCCGTGGGCAGCGCTTCAGCTAACCGGGCGAAACCCGCGCCCGGCGGATCTTCAGCCGCTGCTCTTCCCACTGAAGTCTCCGGACTTGTCCCCTGCTCTCTTCTATTTAGGATACTACTTTTTCTATAAAAAGGGGCTTTTGCTACAGCCCCCGCTTTATTAAAATTCTACTTTTAAAAGACCTTCCGTTTTTCAGTGGCCTCCAAAACCCGCCCCGGTCTTTTTTTGGCTGGAGCTTATCCTCTATGCGATATTCAATATAGGGTGATTATACTTAGATGGAAGAACGCAGGGCGGCGACTCCGTCGCGATCAACGCCGTCTGAAAATCCATTCTGTCGAAGCTTTGCTGAGGTCAGAATTAGTTGAAGACAATCCCCACGGAAAGCGTCCGCCTGCAGGGATGAAATCAACAAATTCTTTCTTATATATCAAAAAAGCGCAGCCAGGCAGGGGCTGCGCCGGTATAGATATTAAGCTTTTAAGCCGAGCAGGCTTTTCAGCTTGGCAAAAAATCCTTTTTTTACATCAAGCGACATAAGCGGGACTGATTCACCGAGTATGCGGCGTGCAATATTGCGGTATCCTATCGAAGCACGGCTGTTAGGGTTCATCGCAATCGGCTCCCCCTTATGGGCTGCTTTTAAGACTTCCTCATCGTCCACGATCATTCCCAATAAATCGATTGACAGGGTAGATACTACATCGTCCACGTCGAGCATATCGCCGTTATCGGCAAGATTACTGCGGACGCGGTTAACCACCAGCTTAGGTGGCTGAATGTTTTCCTGTTCCAGGAGTCCGATAATCCGATCGGCATCCCGGACAGCTGAAGTGTCCGGTGTGGTGACCACTATCGCCTGCTCTGCTCCGGATACAGCATTTTTGTAGCCTTGTTCGATCCCGGCAGGGCAATCTATCAATATGTAGTCATATTCCGGCTTTAATTCCTCAACAATTAATTTCATCTGTTCCGGGCTGAGTGCTGACTTATCACTTGTCTGGGCAGCAGGAAGCAAGTGCAGACAATCGAAGCGCTTGTCCCTGATGAGTGCCTGCTTTACTCTGCATCGGCCTTCCGCTGCGTCTACAAGATCATAAATGATACGATTTTCAAGGCCCATTACGACATCGAGATTACGAAGCCCAATGTCCGTATCAATTAAACAGACACTTTTCCCCTGCAGAGCAAGAGCTGTGCCGATATTTGCAGAAGTCGTAGTTTTTCCGACTCCTCCTTTACCTGATGTTATTACGATAGCCTCTCCCACTGCAATTCCTCCTTCCAGACGTAAAACCATTTTCCGTCTTCCGTATCATCGCTCTGTTTTGTTCGTTCTTCCGATTATCCATAATATTATATCGATTCCTCTGAAGTGCTGTCAGTAGACTGAAATTGATTAAGCATTCTTGTTTTTTCAAATAAAATTTCAGATTCCTGGGTTTCTGGAGCAATATACGCAAATACCGGTTCTTTAAATAAAGGACCGTTGACCGTTTTTTCGTAACGGTCCGGTGCATAATAGATGCGGTCATGGATGGAGATCTGATTCGGAGACATCACCGATGCGCAGACTACGGCATTGGTTCGTCCCTCAATCCCGGCGCGGGCCGTTCCGCTTAGAGTTCCCATTATATAAATGTTACCGGTTGCTTCGACGGTTCCGCCCGGATTGACGTCGCCGAGCAGAAGTACGTCTCCATTTGCCTTTAATACCTGGCCTGACCGGACAATCTTCGTAAAAGATGTCAGCCCTGTTTCTTCCTGTAGTTTCTTTGCCTGTTCTTTTGAAATCACATGGGAAATAAGCTCCCCAATGCGGATCGTCCCGGTTTCTTCTAGTAATCTATGAATATCTTTTCTGCGTTCCTCCGAAAGATAGCGATAGCCTGCGTCTACTTTTACCTCTACCTCTGGTCCGTTTTCGAATACTTTTTTATCCCGGGTGATTTTCTCTTTTAATTCTTTCGTTAACAACTCAAAGGAGCATTCGTCATCTAACAGAATCGTGAGACCATCTTTTGTTCCTTTGATTGTAACGAGATTTTTTGCGGAACCTGCATTCATCTGTGTCACCTCTGGCACCTTGAGCCTTTATCCTTTTCTTATTTCTGCCCACGACTGATTATCTTCCACAACCATTGAATAAAATCCTGCAACCACCATTCTGATATTAGCGCTGTTTCAAATCTTCATAGCTGTCCATCTGCAGTATCATTTTCTTTACAGGTATGAGAAACAGCATAGCAGCGAGACCATTTAAGATCAATGAAGGGAGTAATCTGGTCACAAAAAATTCCTCAAAAATAATATCCGTATAGCCGATGACGTAATAAAAGCCGTATGTCATCCATTCAAATATAAAAATGGCCCCGATAAGTATCAGCATCTGCCAGCCGTAGCTTTCCCGGATGGAATACATAGTGAACGAGCTGATGTAGGCGGTAAAGCCAAAGCTGAACATATAGATACCTATGATATCAATAAATACAAAATCATACAGTGCCCCGACGGCCACTCCTAACAAAACCGCCTGAAACGGGCCTCTGTATATCCCTGCAAGTACGACTATGATCAAGGTGAAACGCGGTACGAGAACATAGGCATCACCCGAGGAAGGCGGAAAAAATATTTGAAACCATGTGCTCTCTATGATGAACAGTAAAAAAAGAAGGGCAGGAAGTATAAAACGTATCATGGCGTCGTTCCGCCTTCTATGTCTTCCTGCTCAAGTTCCACCGGCTCATCCTCGTCTTCTTCCGGGGCATTTGTGCCTTCCTCGACTTCTTGTTCCAGGTCTTCATCCAGACTATCCGTCGTTCTTTCGATAACGTTTACCTGTTCGATATTATAAAAGTCTGATGAAGGTTTGACAAGAGCATTATAGGTCAGCCCGTATTCATCAGGCTCTATTTCTTCTATCTCCCCGATGGAAAGACCTCTTGGGAAAATCCCTCCCAGCCCGGAAGTGCTGATTCTCTGGCCTTCTTTAATATCAGCATCAGATTCAATCTTTCGCAGCATTAAACCTTCTCGTTCTTCATCCCAGCCTTCAATAAAACCGTAAACCGGATCGTTCTCCGTATGTACCATTGCGGATACTCGGTTTGTACGGTTCCCGTCTGATAGCAGTTGGACAGTGGAGGTAAATGCTGAAACACTCTGAATCTTACCGACCAGGCCTTCTGGAGTTATAACGGCCATATCCTTTTCAATTCCGTTCTCCCGGCCTTTATTAATACCGATCGTTTCTGTCCAGCGGTCCGGCGCTCGATGTATTACCAGTGCGGACCGCATAACGTAATCTGTGAGACTTTCCTCGGAGTCTGCCATCTCTTTTAAGGTTTGATTTTCATGCTTCACGCTCTCAAGCTCCGATGATAGGGCAGCGTATTCTTCAAGCCGGGACTTAAGTACTTTATTTTCTTCGTATACGTTCAGCAGATCATCAATGTTCTCAAAGAAACCCGCTGCTGCATGAGCGGGCAGACTAAATACAGTTTGGACGAGTCCTGATGCATCCCGGGCAAACTGCTCCGGCCAAGTAACAGAATCCCGATCCCGAATCGAAAAACCAATGACTGCGACGAGAATGATAATACTGACCATCAATATGATGAGTCGTTTATTTGAGAAGAAATGGGGCATCCCTTACACAACCTTTACTGGCTGTTCCGGCCGGAGCGCGATGTGATTCCCGCTTTTGACCGAAATAAATGAAGATTTTCAAGAGCTCTTCCTGTTCCTAAAGCCACACAATCCAGCGGGTCCTCTGCCACAAGCACTGGAATATTAGTTTCTTCGCCAAGTACGCGATCCAGGTTTCTCAGCAGGGCTCCTCCGCCTGTAAGGACAATGCCGCGGTCCATAATGTCTGACGCCAGTTCAGGAGGAGATTTTTCAAGGGTGGCTTTGACCGTATCAATGATCGTATTGACCGTATCAGCAAGCGCTCCAGCAATTTCTTCCGGTGCTACATTAATCGTTTTCGGCAGTCCTGACACGAGATCCCGGCCGCGGATATCCATGCCTTCCGACGATGCGTCTGGTGTTCCGGCATATCCCGCTTCCACTTTTACTGCTTCAGAGGTCCGTTCTCCAATCATGAGATTGTATTTTTTCTTAATGTACTGCAAAATGGCTTCGTCCATTTCATCTCCGGCAACACGGATGGACTGGCACGTAACGATTCCGCCCAGGGAGATGATTGCTACCTCCGTCGTTCCGCCCCCAATGTCTACGACCATGCTCCCGGTTGGCTCCCATACTGGAAGATCTGCTCCGATAGCTGCCGCAAACGGCTCTTCAATCGTGTAAGCCTCCCTTGCGCCGGCCTGCTTTGTCGCATCTTCTACGGCCCGCTTCTCCACCGCTGTAATTCCTGAAGGCACACATACCATAACATTTGGTTTACGAGTAAAAATGGAACGCGTTTTCTGGGCTTGGCTGATAAAATACTTCATCATCGTCGCCGTCGTATCAAAATCCGCAATGACTCCGTCTTTCATGGGGCGGACAGCAACAATATTACCAGGCGTTCTTCCAATCATATTCCTTGCATCATTACCGACAGCTTCAATAGTACGGGTGTCCGTGCGCAGCGCCACCACAGATGGTTCCCGGACGACTACCCCCTTCCCTTTCACGTACACAAGGGTATTGGCTGTACCGAGGTCTATTCCAAGATCCTTTGAAAAACCACCAAACATCTATGTATCTCCCTTCATCCTTCACTTACTCATCACCAATTGTTATTATTTCAAAGCTTCTTTCATAATTCTTACTGCCTCTCATTATACGGAAAACACACAAAAAAACATACCCTTCTCTGTTCACTGCACAGAAAGGTCCCACTATTACTATAACTTAAATAGTGTATAAGATTTACGAAAAATCATCAAGAAGTTTCAGATGAATTAGAATAAGAAAGGACTATTATCTCGTTTTATAGACAGTCCTGTTCCTTTAGACTGACAAAACGCCGGTCCCCTATAATGATATGATCGAGCACATCGATCCCTAATATACGTCCGCATTCCATTAATCGTTTTGTAACTTCAATGTCTTCACGGCTTGGGGTGGGGTCTCCGGAAGGGTGATTATGCAGGCAGATTAAAGAAGCAGCTGAACGGCGTAATGCCTCTTTAAAAAGCTCACGGGGATGGACGATGCTTGAATTGAGACTTCCAATGAAAAGTGTCTGCTTATGAATGACTTGATTTTTCGTATTCAGGCAGAGAATTACAAAGTGTTCCTGCTTTAAAAAGCGCATATCCTCCATAACATAACGCGAAACGTCTTCAGGTGACCGGATAATATAAGGATCCTCTTCCGTATACGTATGGATGCGGCGGCCTAGTTCAACTGCCGCTCTTAATTCAATCGCTTTTGCAGCTCCGATTCCTCTTATCTCCTGTAGTTCTTCGATCGCTGCTTCTTTAAGAAACGGGAGCCCGTCAAAATGAAAAAGAACCCGCTGGGCGAGAGAAAGCACTGATTCACTTTTGGTTCCGGTGCGGAGAAGAACTGCTAAAAGCTCTTGATTGGTCAGGCGTTCCGGACCTTCTTTAACCAGCTTTTCACGGGGACGTTCACGGACAGGTACATCTTTAATCAAAACAGAAACTTCACTCAATCGATTCCCTCCTGGGCAGCCTGACACGAGTTTACTGGACGTTCCTGCTGAAGGATGGGTAGATGCCGAGAATACTCAGCTCTCTGGCGAGACGCGCGATCGGAAGGCCGACAACATTAAAATAATCACCTTCTATACGGCGCACAAATAAGCGGCCTTTTCCTTGAATGCCATAAGCTCCTGCTTTATCGTACGGCTCATCCGTTGAAAGGTACGCTTCGAGCATTCCATCTTCGAGCTTATAGAATGTGACATCTGTTTTGACATGAAAAATCTCGATGTCATTTTCAGATTTCACGGCTACACCTGTATAGACACTATGTGTTGCACCCGAGAGGCGTTTCAGCATCGCTCTTGCTTCTTCGGTATCGGATGGCTTCTCAAGGATATCATTTTTAATAGCAACCACAGTGTCCGCTCCGATGATTACGGCCGTTTCATCTATATTATGACTTGCCTCTGCCTTGCGGGCTGCCAGCTCTTCTACCGCCTCAGCAGGAGTGCTTTCATCCGAAACGTGTTCACTGGCTTCTGATTTTTTTGTAGTAAAAGTATATCCGGCTTGTTCGAGTAGTTCTTTTCGTCGGGGTGATTGTGAGGCAAGGATAAGTGAAGGCATGAAGGGGCCACCTTTCCAATTAGTTAGAGTATAGTTATCTATATTGTACTAGGTGCCCTATTATTTTACCAAATGATGCAATCACCAACAAGAAAATATTTCCTCGACTGTGCTGTGATTTTATTTCTAAGCATCATTAAACAAGTGCACCGCTTCCTCATAATAAATTACAGCTTCCATTGTCTCCCTATGCATTGTAATAGGAAGCTCTCCATCGTCTTCAAGGACATTTTTTACATTTTCCAGTCCTTTGTAAAAGTCAGCGTATTCCTTTTGTTCGGAATCCTTCCAGGCTTGAGAATTATTAAGCAGCTCTTCGTATTCGTTCATAAATTCTTTAGGGTCGTCGGAAGCTGCCGTTTTCATGAGCAGGCTTTTGCCTGCAAGCAACCATTCCCGTTGTTGTTTTTTTCCATCTTTAATCATCGGTTCAGTAATTTCCCGTTTCTTTTCAAAGACTTCAATATCTTTACCCTGAAAAGTCTTCAGCATATCTCCCGCCTCTTTCTCTTCGAACGCTACACCTACAAATAAATAGTACCAGTCGCCGTCATGGGTAAGCATGCCTGGAAAGCCATCTGCCTGCAGAGACGAATGCATTTCTGCAGCTTTTTGTTCCCCAGTAAATGCTCCTGCCTGAATAAAGCTTGCGGTTAATCGGTCTTCGTAGGATGCAGTAAGAGCGGGGTCTTCTTCACCGGCTGAGCCGGTTGTCGGCGTCGCTTCTGCAGAAAAAAGCTGAATGATCATCATTCCAAAAAGCAGTCCAATCACTATCGCGCCGGCTGTGATCGATAGAAAATAAAGGGATGGCTTCATTATTTCTGATTTTTTCTTGCGTTTTAGCTTGGCAGGCAGTGACGGACGATTCTTCTGAAACGCATCTTCCTTGCTGTCTTCTGCCAAAGACGCCGCTTCTTCCTGTTCAAACAGCCGCTTGTCCTTCCAGTCAATAATAGCAAGCGGCTCCTGTTTGGAGTTTTCCTGGTCAGGAGGTGCCGGTCGGCCAGCTTCTTCACTCAGCTTTTTGCCATTTACCTTAATAGAGACATCGTGCTTGTCCTTTTTCATCACTTCGATCCTCCCTGCGCTCTATGTATGGGTAACCTTAGCACAGCAGAGTTAAAAAAGAACAAGACATTTGTCGCCTTGCTCTCAAAAAGATTGTCAATCGGCGCTGCCCTGCAGAAAAAGGCATTCGTTTAAGCAGGGAGTTGACCTTAAAACATTCCTTTCAGGTACCAGTCCAAAAGCGCTCTACCCCAAAAAAGAGTAAGAATACTTCCGGCTGCAATAAATGGACCGAATGGTATTGGAACGCCGCGTTTTACTTTTCCAGCCACCAGCCCTGGCAGGCCCGCGGCTGCACCTAGCAGTACGGAAAGAAAAAACGCTACCAATGTCAGCTCCCAGCCAAAAAATAATCCAATAATGGCAAATAATTTAATATCTCCCCCTCCCATTCCCCCCTTGCTTACTACTCCAATAAGAAGTAATAGGAAAAAGCCTGCAGCGGTTCCAGCAGCCATGTCCCACCATGGCTCGAGCCGATCTGTACTTACCCGCAGCAGCACTAGCATCACGCCAAAAAATAGTAAAATTTTATCCGGAATGCGCATATAGCGGATATCTGTCACCGTAATAATTACAAGCAATGAAAGAAACAATACCGCAGAGAGAAACTCCCAGGAAAATCCATAGAGAAGCCATGCGCCGACAAACAATCCGGCCGTTGCTGCTTCGATCAATGGGTAGAGCGGAGACAGTTTCGTCCCGCAGCATTTCCCTTTTCCTTTTAATAAAACATACGAAAAAAGCGGGATCAATTCCATTGCGACAAGCGCAGTGCCGCATTTTGGGCAATTCGACCGTGGATAAATGAAGGATTCTCCGGCTGGAAGTCTCATTCCCACCACATTATAAAAGGAACCTAAAATAAGTCCTGCTGTCGTGATATACAGTATGTAAACAGCCTCCATCGTCATTCCTGCTTTCTCTGATCTATTTTTTGTTATATGAATCAATTTCATAAATGCTATTCTGAATGTAAAACACGAACATTCGATTGTAGTGTAAGGCGACGACTTCAGGTCGATTAAAACAATGCCTAGCAGGATGAGATCAAGCCCGCTAAAGGATTTTTCTATTATCATATCAATCTTCGGATTTCTTTAATAGTCGACAGGACTGCTTCCTTTATGACTTTGTAACATTATCTTGTATGATAGAAATAAAGTATCGTTTTAGAGAGGCTGTGTGGAAATGGAGTCAAACTCGATCCTGATTGTCGAAGATGAAGAAAAGCTTGCAAGAGTCATAACCCTGGAGTTAGAGCATGAAGGTTACAGCACGACGGCAGTTCACACCGGAAAGGAAGGGCTGAACCTGGCAGAAAGTAGAAACTTCGATTTGATCCTGCTTGATATAATGCTTCCAGAAATGAGTGGTCTTGAAATTCTGAGACGCTTCCGCCGAAAAGATGCAGTAACTCCGGTTATTTTATTAACTGCCAGAAATGAAGTGCCAGACAAAGTCAGCGGTCTTGATTTAGGGGCAAATGATTATGTCACCAAACCATTTGAAATAGAAGAGCTGCTCGCCCGGATCCGCGTGCTGCTCCGTTACCGCCGGGAGGAGAGCGCTCCTGCAGACGAGGTTCTGCATGCCGGGGACCTGTCGGTAAATTTACTGACCAGGGAAATTGCCAGAGACGGAGTGACGATTGAGATGACCCCCCGTGAATTCGACCTGCTCGTTTTTCTTATGCAAAATAAAAACCAGGTCCTGACCAGAGATCAGCTGCTTGAGAACGTCTGGGGGTTTGATTATATGGGGGACACTAACGTTGTAGATGTTTACATCCGCTACATACGTAAGAAAGTAGACCTTCCCTTCTCCTCTCCGCTCATTCAAACCGTCCGCGGAGTCGGGTATCGGATGAAAGGCTCATAATCATGAAGATCAAAACGAAAATTCAACTATATGCCACAATCTGGATGCTGCTGCTGCTGCTGGCGACAAATACAGCCATCTATTATTTATTTAATCAAATAACTTCTGATTCAGAACTGACTCGACTGCAATCCCAGGCTGATACAATTGTGGAAACGATTAACGACAGTGATAATTTGGACAGTCGCAGACTTTTCACAGCTTACCTGCCAGCCAATGGAATGATCCGTGTTATTGAAAATAATGAAAATACGATTCAGACAGTAACGAAGGAGGACCGCTTCCGGGAACTGCCTTATTCATTCAGTACTTCGGAATCTGCTTCCTCCTACGTTACAGAAGAAGGCGAGCGCTATGGCATGGTAAGCCGGCCGATGATCTGGGAAAACGGCGAAGTCGTCACGCTGCAGCTTTCGGAACACCTCGTCTCGCTCGAAAACAACATGAATGGACTGAGAATTGTTCTGTTGATTTCCTCTCTTTTTGTACTTATTCCTACCATTATCGGAGGCAGGCTGCTTGGAAACCTGTTTCTCAGGCCGCTGCGGAGTGCTGTGCATACGATGCAGGATATTCAGGAACGCGGTGAGCTTAAAAAAATAAATATTGATGACCAGTCTAAAGATGAAATTTATGAGATGGGCGAGACATTCAACCATATGATCGACCGGCTGCAGGAGAATTTTGAAAAACAAAAAAATTTCGTGTCCGATGCCTCCCATGAGTTAAAAACACCTCTGTCGATTATCGACAGCTATACAAGAATGCTGAAACGGTGGGGGACGCAAAAACCCGATGTAATGGAAGAGTCGATTGAAGCTATTCTTACGGAATCAACCCGCATGAAAAGAATGCTCGAACAAATGCTGATGCTGGCACGTGATGAATCAACAGAAGAGCTGCAGCGGACCTCGTTTGATATTGCCGGCTTAGCTGCCAAAGCCGCCCAGCTGTTTACTGCCTCCTACAACCGTCATATTTCTGCCGATATTCCAGACCAGCCTGTATTTGTTTTTGCTGATGAAGAAAAATTAAAACAGGTGCTGTATATTCTACTCGATAACGCGGTGAAATACAGCGAAGCTGATGTATGGATTTCTATTAAACAAGATGAAAAAACTGTCCAGGCAGTGATTAAGGATAGCGGCTCCGGCATTCCGGAGGAGGAACAGGAGAAAATTTTTAACCGGTTTTACCGGCTGGATAAAGCCCGCAGCAGAGAAACCGGAGGATCTGGTCTTGGTTTAGCGATCGCTGCCGAAATAATTAAAGCTCATTTAGGAGAAATTACAGTCGAAAGCAGGCCAGGTGAAGGCGCTGCCTTTATCATTACCCTTCCCACTGGAACATAATGGTTTCTTTTCTTTTTCTCATCAAATTCTAATCTTTCACTAAGCGGTTCCTCATGTTGCCGGGGTAAGATGAATGTACAATAACTCGAAGGGAGAAAGAAAAAAATGAAGAAATTAATCATCGCTACCGCTTGTGTCGCCGTTATCGGAGTAACAGCAGTTGGAATTCAGCAATTTACTGCATTCGGAGATGAGCAGGGCAGTCCCGGGGGAGGCAGTGACCGCCTCAGCATCGAAGAAGCAAAAGAGCGAGCTCAGGATCACTATCCTGGAAGTGTTCAGGAAATTGAGCTTGAAACAGATGACGGCAAAGAGGTTTACGATATGGAAATTGTCGGCGAGAAATATAAGTATGAATTAAAGCTGGATGCAAACAGTGGAGAAGTCGTTCACCTTGATGAAAAAGAACGCACCTCCTCTGAGAAAGCCAACCAAAATGATGATAACGACGACACCGAAGCTGCAGATGACAGTGGAGCCGGGGAAAACGGAGATGACAAAAATTCTGGAAGTAATTCATCCAGCGGCTATCCGGTCAGCATGGACGAAGCCATTCAAATTGCTCTTGACGAAGTCGGAGGTACCGTAAAGGAAGCAGAGCTTGATGAAGATGATGGCATCAGCTATTACGATTTTGAAATTAATACTGATAACGGCGAGGCTGAAGTAGAAGTGAATGCCCAGACAGGAGAAATTATCGTTATATCCTATGACGACTAAAGAAGGAAGGTAAAGAGCCCCCATTAAACCTTCACATAGGATGAGAATGTATGAGCCGGGGTCTTTTTTTTTATGTTCTCTAACCCGATGGAGACCCTCCTGCTACGGAGGATACACTCATCGTTAAGCGGGAAACGAGCTTTGTAACGGTGGATAATTTCCCCGGTTCGGTGGATATCGCTCATTTGCAAGGGAAATATCGCAGCTTCGGTGGATAAACCACCCGAGGGCGGCATAAGCTGGCCGTCTCGTCGATATCGCTCTCGACCAGGGGATACCTCCCTGCTTGGGGGGATATGCTCTCCGCTTCACGGGAAACGAGCTCCGGTTCGGGGGATACCCGCCCCAAAGAAGAACTGAAGCAGGATGCAGCCTCCCCATGTGATTACGAGATTCTACAAAAATTCTTTACGAAAGCGGCGTCACAGACATTCTCGTTGCACTCATCGACAGCAATATGATGCTACTTGTTTTTATCTCCAACAAGCTCTCCTCTGACTTCAGAAATAAAATAAAGCGAGCCTGCGAAGACGATTAATGTATCAGGGCTGCTTTGCTGTAAAGCTTCATCAAAGGCCTGCTGCCACGAGTGGTAAGCTTTCGTGTTAGGAAGTGGACTTTGTGAAGCGACCTCTTCAGCACTTGCTGCTCTCGGAAAATCATATGTCACCGCTGCTGTGTTTTTCACATTATCAAATTGCTGCAGTGGAGCAAGAATATCCTGCGGTTTCTTTTCCTTTGTCATGCCGACAATTAAGGAAAGGGTTTTTTCAGGAAAATGTGCAGCAAGCGCCTGCGCGAGGCTTTCCATTCCCTCGGGATTGTGAGCCCCATCCAGCAGCACGGCTGTCTCGTTTGCCTTCAATAGCTCAAGCCTCCCCGGCCAAAAGGCTTTTTCGAGGCCGCTGCGAATGTGTGCCTCATCAACCGGCAGGGCATAATACATCATTAAATAACGCAGCACGAACAAAGCAGCTGCGGCATTTTTCGTCTGATGCTCTCCAAGCATTGCAATTCGTAAATCCTTCCAGCCTGTAAGCAGGGAATGAAAAGAAAACGACCACCCTTCCGCGGCCGGTTCAGCACCGCTTACCGAAAATTCGTGACCGAGTCTGTACATTTTTGTCCTGTTATTTTCGATTTCTTTTTCCATCACAGCAAGCGGCTCAGGCCGCTGTTCACAAGTGACGAGCGGCACTCCGGACTTAATGATACCTGCTTTTTCATAAGCGATTTCTTCGATTTTATCCCCTAAAAATTGTTGGTGGTCGTGCCCTACATTCGTGATGACACTAATCATCGGATGCATCGCGTTAGTGGAATCAAGGCGGCCGCCGAGCCCCACCTCCCAAATAACGACATCGGGAAACGCTTTCGATCGGAAATAGTGTGCAGCGATGACTGTAAGAACCTCAAATTCTGTCGGTATCCCAAATGGAGTTCTTGCAATGCTTTCTGCAACCGGCTTTACTGCCTGTGTGCATTCGAGAAAATCCTGCTTTGATATTGGCTCGCTGTTTACTGAAATGCGTTCTCTAAAATCATTGACATAGGGTGAGGTAAACGTTCCGCAGACAATTCCAGCCTCCTCCATCGGCTTTTTTAAAAATGTTACCGTCGAGCCTTTTCCATTCGTCCCCCCGACGTGAATGCTTTTCAAACGCCGTTCCGGATTACCGATGCCTTCAAGCATCATCGTGACCCGCTCGAGGCCGGGCCTGACTCCGGCTGAAGTAAACGACGTCAACCATTCTCGTGCTTCTTCATATGTGTTCATAGCTAGGCTGCTCCTTTCAAGCATGAGAAAGTGCCGGCGGTTTGGAGCATGCCGGCGGCACCTTTCAACTCTTTATCCCTTTAATGATTGAATGCGCTCAAGCACCTGGGTGCGTTTATCCATATAATCTCTCTGCTTTTGTTTTTCTTCTTCCACCACATGCTCTGGCGCTTTTTTTACAAAACCTTCGTTAGAAAGTTTTTTCTCCACACGTTCTACTTCCTTATCAAGCTTTTCTCTTTCTTTTTCAAGCCTTGTAATTTCCTCTTCAAGGTTGATCAATCCAGCGAGAGGCATATACAGCGTTGCGCCGGTGAGCACCTGGGAAACTGATTTTTCTGGAGCAGTGAGACCTGTTTTGATTTCTAATGTTTCCGGATTACAGAATCGTTCCAGGTATTCACGGCCGCGGTTGAGCTGCTCTAGAGCTGTATTGTCTGCTGCGCTGATCTGCAGTTCAATCGGTTTGCTCGGTGCTACATTCATTTCAGCACGTGTGTTACGAACCGAGCGGATTACACTTTTCAGAAGCTCCATATTCTTAACCGCTGCTTCGTCTATCCACTCCATTGTCACTTCAGGCCAGGCGGCTACTGTGATAGATTCTCCTTCATGCGGCAGATGCTGCCAGATTTCTTCGGTGATAAACGGCATGATCGGGTGCAGAAGTCTCATCGTTTCGTCAAGTACATGAGCCAGAACTGAGCGCGTCATCTGCTTCGCCTTTTCATTTTCTCCGTAGAGAGGAAGCTTCGCCATTTCGATATACCAGTCACACAGGTCATCCCAAATGAAATTGTAGAGCAGGCGCCCCACCTCTCCGAACTCGTAGCTGTCCATCAGACGGGTGACATCCCTTGTTGTTTCCTGAAGGCGTGTCAGAATCCAGCGGTCTGCGATCGTTTTTTCACCTTTCACATTGATATCCTCTTTTGAAAAGCCTTCCATGTTCATCAGAGCAAAGCGAGAAGCATTCCAGATTTTATTGGCAAAATTCCAATTCGCTTCGATTTTTTCCCAATGAAAACGAAGATCATTTCCTGGCGTAGTGCCGGTAGCAAGGAAAAAGCGCAGTGCATCCGCTCCGTATTTTTCAATAACATCCATCGGATCCACGCCATTACCGAGCGATTTGCTCATCTTTCTTCCCTCGGCATCACGGACGAGGCCGTGAATAAGCACATCATTAAATGGACGTTTTTCTGTAAATTCAAGTCCCTGGAAGATCATTCGGGAAACCCAGAAGAAAATAATATCGTAGCCGGTGACAAGAACATTTGTTGGATAAAAATGCTGGTAGTCGGCTGAGTTTTTATCCGGCCAGCCCATCGTTGAAAAAGGCCAGAGCGCTGAGCTGAACCACGTGTCCAGTACGTCTTCATCCTGTTCCCAGTTTTCAGGATCTGCGGGCGCCTCATGCCCGACATGAATTTCACCTGTTTCTTTATGATACCAGGCCGGGATCCGGTGGCCCCACCAAAGCTGGCGTGAAATACACCAGTCACGGATATTTTCGAGCCAGTGAAGGTACGTTTTTTCAAACCGATCCGGAACAAACGTTACTTTTCCTGCCTGCTTCTGCAGCTCAATGGCCCGTTCAGCAAGCGGCTTCATGCTCACAAACCACTGAGTGGAGAGATAAGGCTCAACTACTGCCCCGCTCCGCTCAGAATGCCCGACGGAATGCATATGCTCTTCGATCTTGAAAAGAATTCCATCTTCCTGCAGATCTTTCACCAGCTGTTTACGACATTCAAAACGGTCCTGCCCCTGATATTTTCCAGCATTCTCATTCATTTGGCCGCCTTCGTCCATAACAAGGACACGTTCAAGCTGATGACGATTCCCCATCTCAAAATCGTTTGGGTCATGGGCAGGCGTAATTTTTACTGCGCCGGAACCAAAATCCATGTCTACATAATCATCAGCAATTATTTCAATGTCCCTTCCAATTACCGGAAGTACGGCTTTTTTTCCAATCAAGTGCTGATAGCGCTCATCATCAGGGTGTACAGCCACTGCCGTATCACCGAGCATTGTTTCCGGTCGGGTGGTCGCAACCTCAATATGGCCGGAGCCATCCTGCAGCGGATACTTCATGTGATAAAAATGCCCCTGAACATCTTTATATTCTACTTCTATATCAGACAGCGCCGTTTTTGTCTGGGGATCCCAGTTAATAATATATTCTCCCCGGTAGATAAGCCCTTTATTGTAGAGGCTCACGAATACTTCCCGGACCGCGCTTGACAATCCCTCGTCAAGAGTAAAGCGTTCGCGCGAATAGTCCAGCGATAAACCGAGCTTTGACCATTGCTGGCGGATAAAATCAGCGTATTCCTCTTTCCATTCCCACGATTTTTCCAGAAATTTTTCGCGGCCGAGTTCATACCGGCTCGTGCCTTCTTCCTTCAGCTTCCCTTCTACCTTTGCCTGTGTGGCAATACCGGCATGGTCCATTCCCGGCAACCACAGGGTGTCATAGCCCTGCATCCGCTTGAGACGGGAAAGAATATCCTGCAGCGTAGTGTCCCACGCATGGCCGAGATGCAGTCTGCCGGTAACGTTCGGCGGCGGAATTACTATCGTATACGGTTCCTTATCCTTGTTTCCTTCTGCTTTAAAAAATTCTCCCTCCCGCCAATAGGTATACCAGTCGGCTTCGGTTTTTTGCGGATCGTACTTCGTCGGCATTGTTGTATGCTGCTGTGCCATTTTCCATCCTCCTTTTTAATATAAGATGTTCACATGTTTTGTTTCATAAGTCTAGAAGTTATGAAATTCATTTCTTTAATAAGATTAGAAATTCTTAGAGTATTAAAGAATAAAAAAATCCCTTCGTCTGCAAAGGACGAAGAGAGGGATTCGCGGTGCCACCTTTGTTCATATACACGGGAAGTCCATGCATATGCACTCAACAGATAACGGATTGAACCGTCTTTTTCTACTTAACGAAGGGCGTTTTTCAAAAAAGCTGCTCGAGGGCGACCTTCCGTTTTCACTCCTGAAGAACCTTGCAGCCTGGGGGTTCTTTCTCTGAATCAGGAGGGATAAACGTACTCTTCCCTGTTTTCGCATGTTTACATTCAGTTATTTATAGTGACATTTTACGCATAAGTTGATTATTCGTCAATATTTCCCGGGAAACATTTCATACGCCCTGTTATACAGGGTTTTGTACCGCTTTATATCCGAGTGCATATAATAGCTATTATGAAAAGAGAAACAGACCGTGCCTAGAGAAATGATATAAATTCTGTATAGAAAGCAGGTGGTAATATGGGATACTATCCGCCTCCGCACGGGCGGCCGCGTCCGCCATACTGCCCGCCTAAGCACCATAAAAAAAGACCGCGCTGGCAGCCGCTCTGGCTGAGAAAATGCAAATATGCACTCTTGCAAATTATGCTGCCGATTATACTGTTTCAGCTGTTCCGTACACTTATTTTCCCGACAAGCTTTGACGTCATTCTGCTCATTTTGATCGTCTGCTTTTACTTGTATTGCTTCTTTTCCTAATCATGGCCGGATCCAGACGAAAAAATACATCACACCCGAAAGAAGCGAACAAATTATGTAAAAAATGCTGGGGCCTGGCCCCAGCATTTTCTCCCCCAGCATTTTTCCCCTCGGTATTATTCGTCTTGAACTGGCTGCGGCCAGCTTTCTATATCGTCTTTTATTTTCTCAAGCATCCACACTTTTGCTTCAAGTTCTTGGACAAGTCCAGGCTGTTCCCCGCTGGAGCGGTGCCCTGGATAAGAGAGCAGCTCATAAAAATCCACAGGCTCAAGCAGCATACTGCTGAGAAGCGCCCTGTCCCCATCATCGGTTGGACAAAAACTGGCATACGTACTTAGCCAATCGACACCATTTACATGCTCCCACCGTTTTTGCTCTGTGCACTTTTTATACAAATAAGCCAAATCATAGACGGGGTGGCCGGTATCAGCGTGTTCAACATTTATAAATTGAAAATTACCATAACGGTCGAGAATGAAGTGCGATGGTTCCGGTCTCCCATGACAGCGCGCCACCTTGAGTTCCCCTTTTTCTCTGGCAAGCTCTTCCCATTCTTCAAAATATCGCATCGATTTATCATAGCACTCATACAGCAGCGGAAAATGCATGAGCACCGCCCAGTCAAAAGGGGAATAGTACTCCTTGCGCTCAATTTCTTCTGCATACGCTTCAAGCTGCTGCATTTTTTCGTTCTTCCATTCGCGGAGACTGGTTCCGCGCTCCTCCCACATTTCCTCATCCACCGGGACATGGTACTGTGTCGAACGATGAAAAATTGCAAGAGCCTGAAAATAATCCTTCTCTCTCTTACCCTCCAGCCCTCCTCTTCCCCACTCAGACAGGTAAAAGACAGTTTCACCATCTATGTCCCGAACATACCTCTCTCCATTCGATGCAGGGATAATTGGAGCAACACCCGGAAACTGATTTCTTTCAAAAAAACGGAGCGTCTCTTGAAAACGCTCCGTCTGCCCTGAATTCATTTTCGTCTTTTTCAGAGCGAAAATTCCTTCTTCCGCTTCAATTTTCGATATCTTAGATAAACTTTCTATCTGCAGCGGAGTTATTGCATAATAATTGAGCACTCTTTGAAGACTAGCGTCCATTGGAACGGTACCCTGGTGCTGAATTAGGAATATATAAAATCTGACCCTCTTCCATCTGCTCACTTTCTAGCCGGTTAAACCTCAGTAGATGCGCTGTTGTCGTCTCATATCTCTCAGCGATTGTTCCGAGCGATTCGTTCTCTTGAATAATACACATACGCAGCTTCGAAAACTCTTCTTCCCCTTTGGTCATCACTTTCGTTAAATAGGAGGCATTGTCATCTCTGTCATGCTTCTCCTCTTCCTGTGGATCGTCTTCCTCATCCGCTTCTGTCTCTGTTTCCCCGGCGTCCCTGTCACTCGCCTCGGAGCGGCTGTGAAATGTAGTGACGGTTGTTTCTTCTTCCTCCACGGCCTCCCCAAATTCTTCCTCCACTAAATTTTCCGGTGATTCTTCTTCTATTTCCTCTTCCACAAAGCGATCCT
Source organism: Alteribacillus sp. HJP-4 (assembly GCF_042139015.1). Lineage (NCBI taxonomy): Bacteria > Bacillati > Bacillota > Bacilli > Caryophanales > Bacillaceae > Alteribacillus > Alteribacillus sp. HJP-4. The sequence continues at coordinate 19,841 of NZ_JBHIKY010000014.1, forward strand.
GAGTTGGAGGCTGGACATCCACTTCTTCTTCCGCCTCCTCTACATATTCTTCATAATCTCCCTCTTCACTTTCCGGAGTACTTTGATACCCGTATGCGGCAAAATTCCGATCATATGGGTTCGGAAAATCACGCACTCGAAAATCCTCCGGTGCATTTTTCGTTTCTACTTGAAATGGTGGAAATTCAGGAAGCTGTGGATCATAAGCCTGAATTTCTTCTGATTCATTCTTCATCCCGCTGATCCGAATATCTGCAGTTAATTGAATGCACCCGGGCTCCGGCAGATCATAATCAAAACCATCCACCTGTACATAAATATCATCAAGATTTTGAATCCGGTTTGAGGGAATCGTGACATCAACTGGAAAAAAATGCTCAATTTCTGCATAACCATCGTTAGTCTGCTCATTTTTATTCATGTACGGCGGCGGAACGTCATGATCCAACTCGTTCCTGTCTGTTGCTTCATCCTCCTCAGCCGGTCGATACGCCCCTTTTAAATGCAGACCGCCTCTAATGTGCACGTACTCATTTTCCTCTTCAATACGTATGTCCGGCTCTAATCCAAGTGACAGCAGTTCCTTCATGGTTTCCCCCCGGTCAAGCCATACCGACTCCTCGAGGTTGAATGAAAGAGCCGAAGAATGCTCTTGCCCCATTTGTGATCCTCCTTTATAAAAGCTTCTTTCACCTAATTTTCGCTGTTAGCTCATGAATGAATTCGCCATTACAAATGTATGCCTGCCCATATCAATCTATGATATTCATCTGCAAAATAGTCTCTCAGACTTTTCAATTGCTGTGCTCCCTTTTAATTGCTAAACTAACTAATATTCCAAAAAAATACTGCTGGGGCCATGAGGGGGGAATTTATGTCACGAAGGACAGATATTTTCAATAATCGAAGACTTCCTGTTCAACCTCCGGTTAGTTTTATTTATATTACTGTGGGGTGTATTTGACGGCACCTCCAAAATATGCAATAACATCCTATGGCCGGATTATTTCGGCCTCGAACACCTCGGAAGCTTAAAAAGCCTGGCTACAACATTTGTCGTTCTGGCTTCGGCACTCGGACCACTTCCGTTCGGCGCAGCTTATGATTATTTTGGAGGCTATCAGGAAATTCTGTGGATCATGTTACTTTTTCCTGCGGCTGCTATTTTTATGGCATTAGCGGCTCCATCACCAACTAAATAGAAAAAGAAGGAAGGCCGGGACATAACGGTCTGTGAAAAGTAAAAAGCGCTTCCGATTATCAAAAATGATAGTCAGAAGCGCTATATTTAAAATTGCTGTCCGGCTGCCCTGCGATAAGCCAAGTTTTTTTCTACTTGGTTTTTGTCCCCGTCTTCTTTAAAAATTCATATGATTTATTTGATTTTCGAAAATGCCCTGTCAGCTGCTTCCACAGTGCGCGTAATATCTGCTTCCTGATGGGCGGTCGAAAGAAACATTCCTTCAAATTGAGACGGCGGCAGCGAAATGCCCTGCTGAATCATCTCTCTGAAATATTTTGAAAATAAATCAAGGTTTGAGGATTTGGCCGTTGCAAAGTTGACGACAGGCTCGTCTGTAAAGAAGAATCCGACCATAGATCCTGCACTGTTTATGTGATGGGGAATGCCGTGCTTCTCTGCTGCACCAGCCAAACCGTCTGCAAGCTGGCGGCCGAGCTGATCAAACGTCTCATAGTCAGTAGGGCTTAACTGATTCAGCGTTTCAAAACCTGCTGTCATCGCAAGTGGATTGCCGGAGAGCGTACCAGCTTGATAAATTGGGCCGCTCGGGGCGATCTGCTCCATAATCTCCCGCTTTCCTCCGTATGCTCCGACCGGCAGTCCGCCTCCAATTACTTTTCCAAGGCACGTCAAATCCGGAGTTACCCCGTAAACACCTTGAGCACAGTTGAAGCCGACGCGAAAACCAGTCATCACCTCGTCAAAGATCAACAGGCTGCCGTGTTGTTCCGTAATCTCGCGGACTCCTTCCAAAAAGCCTTCCTCCGGCAGGACGACTCCCATATTGCCAGTGACCGGCTCCATAATAACCGCAGCGATCTCATCCCCGTACTTATCAAAAGCAAGCTCAAGGCTGTCAAGATCATTGTAGGGCACCGTTAGTGTATTCTGGGCAATAGAAGCTGGAACACCGGGACTGTCGGGCAGGCCGAGCGTGGCGACTCCGGACCCCGCTTTAATAAGGAGCGAATCGCCGTGGCCGTGATAGCAGCCTTCCATTTTTAAGATTTTGTCGCGGCCGGTAAAACCACGTGCCAGACGAAGCGCACTCATGGTTGCTTCCGTACCGGAGTTAACCATCCGCACGACATCTATGGACGGCACCCGGTCGATCACAAGCTCTGCAAGCTTCGTTTCCATCTCATGGGAAGCGCCAAAGCTGGTTCCTTTTGCAGTAGTTTCCTGAAGTCGATCGACGACATGATCATCGGCGTGTCCAAGAATGAGCGGCCCCCAGGACAGCACATAATCGATATATTCATTGCCGTCCAGGTCCGTAATTTTTGAACCCTTGCCGCTCTCCATATACACAGCAGGATGATCAACCGAAGAATACGCACGAACAGGGCTGTTCACACCGCCTGGCATCAGGGGCCTGGCTTTTTCAAATGCGGCTTCCGATTTATGAAAATTTTTCATTCATTAGCACTCCCTTTTAATATACTTACTGTTTTTGCTGTTACCCTAACTGAAGCAATTGAAACGGATTTTCGTTCATTGAAGGGAAGCTTTATCAGTACTAAGGACCTCCCCAATAAACATAGTGGACGGATCGTATGTGGAAAAGAAAAACCACCGGCGCAGCCGGAGGTTTTGGTTCTCTAATCCTCGTCAATCCATGTCGCTGCGTCAATTGCAAAATACGTAATGATTAAATCCGCTCCGGCTCGTTTCATGCTTGTGAGCTTTTCCATTACGACGTCTTTTTCGTCAATCCAGCCGTTCTGAGCGGCAGCTTTTATCATCGCATATTCTCCGGACACGTTGTATGCCACCACCGGATAGCCCGTTTCATTCTTTACGTCGCGGACAATATCAAGATAAGATAAGGCCGGCTTCACAATAAGAAAGTCCGCGCCTTCCTCGATGTCTGATTGTGCCTCCCGCAGTGCTTCCCTTTGGTTCGGAGGATCCATCTGGTACGTTTTGCGGTCTCCAAACGAGGGGGAACTGTGAGCGGCATCCCGGAAAGGCCCGTAAAAAGCAGAAGCGTATTTCACTGCATAAGACATAATTGGAATGTGGGAAAACCCAGCACGGTCAAGACCTTGACGAATTGCCGCAGTAAAGCCGTCCATCATGTTGGAAGGAGCAATAATATCAGCTCCAGCGTCTGCCTGTGACACGGCTGTTTTCGTCAATAGATCGAGGGAAGGATCGTTTAAGATGTGCCCCTCTTCAATCACTCCACAGTGTCCGTGATCTGTAAACTGACAAAGACAGGTATCAGCGATTACTGTAAGTTCAGGATGTGTTTCCTTAATCTGGCGGATCGCTTTTTGTACAATTCCGTTTTCCGCATATGCCTGCGTTCCTGCCTCGTCTTTTTCTGCCGGCACCCCAAAAACAATGACAGACAGTAGGCCGTTATTGGTGAGCTTATTCATTTCTTCCGATAAATGATCCAGAGATACCTGGTGCACTCCCGGCATCGAAGCGACTTCATTTTTCACATTAGTCCCCTCGACTACGAATATCGGAAAAATTAAATCCCCTTTGCGAAGAACATTTTCCCGGACCAGGGCGCGCAGGGACGGGGTGGCCCGCAGTCTCCGGTGTCTGCGGAAATTCACATCGCTCATATTAATTATCCTCCTTTGATGACGCTGAACATAATTGAGTAAGCATGCCCTCGATGGAGTGAGGGGCTGCTGTATAGACCTGATGAAACAGACGCGCTTCTTCGGCGGTAACAGGTCCAACAGCAACGACAGGAAGAGCTTTCCACGTCCGAGGAAGAGCTGGGTCCATAAAAGAGATAAATACCTTTACCGCTGAAGGGCTCATGAATGTAATGATATCGATGCCGCCCTCAGCAACCAAACTTTTCAGACTATCACGGTTCTCTTCTTCAGGGATAGTTTCATAAAGCGGCCATTCGACGCACTCCAAACCCATAGCCCTCAGCTCAGCTGGGATAACATCCCGCGCGAGCCTGCTTTTCGGAAAAAGAACCGTTTCTCCCGGCTTCACTTGTTGGATAAGCTTCTCGGCAAGCGATTCCGCCACATACGTTTCCGGCAGAAGATCCACATGCCAGCCTCTTTCTGCAAGTGCAGCGTTTGTTTTCGGCCCGATTGCCGCAATTTGAAACGAGCGTTCATTAAATATTACTTTCTCTGCTTCAAGTGCTTTTTCAAAATAAAAAACAGCATTTGCACTTGTGAAAATAATCCATTCGCACTTTTCCTGCTTGACCAGGGAGGTGTAATGCCTGCGATTTTCTTCACACGCTGTGGTTTTGATCAGCGGCAGCATTACAGCCGTTCCACCGTTCTGATCAATCAGATCCGCAAGAGCTTCAGATTGCTGAAGCGGACGGGTAACAAGGATGCGTTTACCCGACAGGCACTTCCTCATTTTTCATTCAGCTCCTGCTTCACCTTGTCTAGAATGTCCTTGGCGCCTCTGCCGAGCAATGCGTCCGCTGCTTCTCTTCCGATCTTTTCAGGATTGGTGCCGCTGCGCTGTTCCTGCAGGATGACACGTCCGTCCGGTGAACCGACAAGCGCCGTCAGATGAATCGTCTGCTCCGCATCGAGCGTCGCATAGCCGGCTATAGGAACGGAGCAGCCTCCTTCCACAGCCTGCAAAAAGGCACGCTCGGCACTGACTGTCTTTTCAACAGCTGCATCATTCAGCTTCGCCAGAAGATCAAGCACTTCCTGATCATCCGCCCTGCACTCTATCCCAAGAGCACCCTGGCCGACAGCAGGAACGCACACGTCCGGCTCTAAATACTGCGTAACAATATCTCCGCCCCAGCCCATGCGCTCTAAACCGGCGGAAGCAAGAATAATCGCATCAAAATTCTCTTCTCTCAGCTTACGGAGCCGTGTTTCAATGTTTCCGCGGATCCACTGCACTTCAATGTCTGGACGAACTGCCAACAGCTGCGCAGACCGGCGCAGACTGCTCGTGCCGACAATAGCTCCTTCGGGAAGCTCCTCAAACAAAACATGATCATTTGCAATATACGCATCACGAGGGTCGACCCGGTTCGTAATCGCGCCTATGGTAAAGCCTTCCTGAAGCTCACCCGGCATATCCTTCATGCTGTGTACAGCGATATCAATTTCCTTATCACTCATGGCCTGTTCAATTTCTTTTACGAACAGGCCTTTTCCGCCAACCTTTGAAAGAGTCACATCCAGGATCTTATCCCCTTTTGTGACAATCTTTTTCGTGTCATAGGAAAATGAGGTGTCGAGCTTTTGCAGCTGTTCGATCACCCACTCTGTCTGTTTCATTGCTAAATTACTTTTTCTCGTTCCTACCGTAATCGTACGCATGCTGTGAACCTCCATCCACCAAGCTGTTTAAACGTTCCAAAAATGAAATTCTGTTAATTCCCCAGATAGAAAATAATTGATAAATACAAGTAAAAAGCCCGCTGTATTAACAAGTGCCATGTTATATCCGCGTTGCTGCTTTACAACCCATAAATACAAATAAACGCTGTACATAATAAGCACTGCGGCTGAACCGATCACTTTCGCATCAAGCCATGGCAGCGTTCCAAGCTGTATCGATGCCCAGACAAAGCCGAGAATTAATCCAAGCAGCATACACGGTACGCCAATCGTCGTGACAAGAAAGGAAAGTCGTTCTACCTTTGACAAATTATCAAGACGGAGCAGTTTTTTGCCATACTGTTTTCGCTTCAACAGCTGATGCTGCAGCAGGTACATTGCTGAGAAGGCAAAAGAGGTCGTAAAGGCCGCATAAGAGAGTAATATAAGCGTGACGTGTATGACAAGCAGCTCAGAAATCAACAGATCATTAAGCTCCACGGGGACATCCCCATCTGGCGTGACAAGGCTGAATGCCATAATGATAAATCCAACAACATTCGTAAAAAATACAAAAAAGTCGACTTTAAAAAACCAATTGATGATCAGGGAAAGCGTAACAAGCAGCCACGCATAAAAAAACAGCCCTTCAAATGGTGTAATAACAGGCAGTCTGTCATACTGAAGCGCCCGTATAACGAAAAATACTGTCTGAAGAACCCAGACAATAGAAAGCAACCAGAAGGCGATACGGTTCACCTTCCGGCTGGTCTGCATAAAGTCGAAAAAATATCCAAATACGCTAAGGCTGTATAACACAATGGTTACAACATAAATGGCATTGGCTGCAGCAACCATATGTTAAAACTCCTCTCTCAGGAGCGGACCTTTACATCTTTCGCGTAAGCATAAGGCATAATAGACCGCTGCTTGCGGCGGCTCCATTCTTTCTCTGCCTCCTCGGCTCGCGCTTGTTTTTCCTCCGCTTCCTTTGCCAATTCCACTTCTTCATCTAAAGCAAAGATATCAGTAAACATGGCGAGTGATTCTTCCGCATCCGGCTCTGCTGCAAGCTCTTTTGCGCGTGTAATCGGGTCACGCAGCATCTGGTTTACGATGCTCTTAGTATGCTTGCTGAGAATCTTCTTATCCCGATCAGAAAGCTCAGGAAGCTTACGTTCAAGGCTTTCCATTGTTTCAGCCTGAATGGCCAGCGCCTTGGTACGAAGAGCAGAGATGATTGGCACGACACCTAGTGTGTGTACCCAGTCTTTAAAACTCGCCAGCTCTTCTGCAATCATCCCTTCAATTTTCTCCGCTTCTTTCTTTCTCTCGGCCATATTCGCTTTAACAATCCCCTGCAGATCATCTATATCATACAGGAAAATATTATCAAGCTTATCGAGCTCTGGGTCGAGGTCTCTTGGAACCGCGATATCTACCATGAACAGCGGACGTCCTTTTCTCTTTTTCAGAACCCGTTCCATCATTGTCTTTTTCACTACGTATGACTCTGAACCGGTGGAGGAAATCAGAATATCTGCTTCCGCCAGACTCTGCTGCAGCTGCTCCATGCTTTCCGCTTTTCCGAAAAAGCGTTCCGCCAGTTCTGCAGCTTTTGCATACGTGCGGTTCAATACGGTAACTTTCGCCGCTCCGTTGGAATGCAGGTGCTTTGCCGTCAGCTCGCTCATTTCGCCTGCTCCCAGAATCAAAACATGCTTGTCCTGAAACTCTCCAAAAATTTTCTTGCCGAGCTCCACAGCCGCATAGCTGACAGATACAGCATTGTCATTAATTTCTGTTTCACGGTGGGCTTTCTTCGCAAAGGTGATAACCTGCTTGAATAGCTCATTAAAGACCGTTCCAGTTGCTTCTGCTTCTTGTGCAATAAAAAAGCTGTCCTTCACCTGGCCGAGGATCTGTGTTTCTCCCAGAACCATTGAATCAAGCCCGCAGGCCACACGAAACAGATGCTGAATTGCTGCATCATTTTCACGGATGTTTAAGTACGAACCGAATTGCTCCAGTGGCAGACCGAACCACTCCGCCATAAATTTCTTCATAAAATGGCGTCCGGTATGAAGCTGATCAGCCACAACATAGACCTCTGAGCGGTTGCAAGTAGAAATAATAGTACACTCAAGAATGCTTTTCATTCCCCGCAGATGATGCAGTGCCTCAGGCAGGTTTTCTTCTTGAAATGCAAGCTTCTCTCTAATTTCTACAGGGGCTGTCTTATAGTCTAATCCGGCTGTTAAAATATGCATATCCCTGTTTCACCCCCACTAAAACTGCGGGCAGCTTTGTATGAAAAAGAATAAAATATTCTGCCGCCCTCTATCAATTCCCGACAATATTCCCGGGTTAATAATAATTATTATAATGTAACCTATTTATGTTATACCATGTTTTATTATAACATGCATGTAAAGAGCTTCAAAAATTTATTGTGAACAGCTTCTGACATCTATGATAAAGTAAGGTTTTAAGTAAACTTTTTCAGCAAACGGAGGCTCACATGAAAAAACGCAGCATCTTCTATGCCATTCTCTTACTAGGTACCGGAGCATTTATTTTTCTACAGGACCGCGCCCCCGAAGGGCTTGGATTTATCATCGACTGGCGCATATTATTCATTATTATAGGCGCTGCCTTCCTGGCTGACTCCGGCCGCGGCCGGAAGCAGGAATCTTTTCTGCCGGGAATGTTATTTCTTCTGTTCGGCCTGCACTTTCTTCTTGCCGAAACCGTGGCGTCCTGGCCCGGCCACGAAGGTATGTATGCCCTTATTCTTGGAATATCGATTCTTTTTCATTTCGTCAAAACAAAATCGGACGGGGTCATTCCCGGTTTCCTCTTGTTATTTACAGGAGCCGCATTTTTCTTTTCGGATGAACTGCGGGGCTTAATCGGTGACACGTTTTTAGCCCCTGTCATTCAGTATGCACCATTTATACTTATCATAAGCGGAGTCTACCTGCTTTTTTTCAAAAAGTAGTATTTCTCTGCTCGCCGCAGGATGACTGCCAGGCATTTAAGAAAAACCGGGCAAAACCCGGCGGCCACTGAAAACGGGAAGCGTCCGCCTGCAAGGATGAAATCAACAAAATGCTTTCTTATATTTTTAAAAAAACGCAGCCTATCTCACCTGAGAAGGCTGCGTATCTTTTTCCATGTTTCTTCCTTGCCCTGTCCAGTTTCCGCTGAAAAAGGGATAATCATATCCTCCGGGGCAAGCTTAAGCGTCTCCTTAACCATTTTCACATGCTTTGGCAGTCGGCCTTTCGGGATTTTATCGGCTTTGGTTGCAACAACAATCACAGGCAGTATAAAGTGCTTCACATATTCGTACATTTGCAGATCATCGCGGCTTGGTTCATGGCGTACATCTACAATTAATACGACTCCGCGAAGCTGATCTCGTTCGGTTAAATACGTCTCGATCATCCGTCCCCATGCTGCCCGTTCACTTTTAGACACCTTCGCGTATCCATACCCCGGCACATCGACAAGAGCGAGTACATCATTAATATTAAAAAAATTAAGTGTCCGTGTCTTCCCTGGTGTTGCGGAGGTGCGTGCCAGATTTTTACGGGTAAGGATTGTATTTATGAACGACGATTTCCCCACATTGGAACGGCCTGCCATAGCGATTTCCGGCAGACCCCCCGCAGGATATTGTTCCGGTTTTACCGCACTCGTAATTATTTCTGCTTTAGTTATCTTCATCTTTCTCTCCCAGAGCGTGCTTCAATACTTCATCTAAATGTTTTACGGTAATAAACTTCAGTCCCTTGCGGACGCTTTCTGGAATGTCCTCGATATCCTTTTCATTTTCTGCCGGAAGCAGAATTGTCTCGAGGCCGGCGCGGTGAGCGCTCATGGCTTTTTCCTTCAAGCCGCCTATCGGAAGTACCCTGCCGCGCAGAGTGATTTCCCCTGTCATTCCGACTTCTTTTTTGACCTTGCGCCCGGTCAGAGCTGATATTAAGGCTGTCGCCATAGTGATTCCCGCAGAAGGTCCGTCCTTTGGTGTCGCCCCTTCTGGCACGTGGATGTGTATGTCTAATTTCTCGTGAAAATCCGGGTCAATTTTAAGCTCATCAGCTTTTGAACGGATGTAGCTGAAAGCAGCCCGTGCTGATTCCTTCATAACGTCTCCGAGCTTTCCCGTCAGGGTGAGCTCTCCTTTTCCTTTAGCAAGAGAAACCTCGATGGAAAGCGTATTCCCGCCGCCGGTGGTGTAGGCAAGCCCGGTCGCTGCTCCGACCTGGTCCTCTTCTTCTGCCTTGCCGTAACGGAATCTCGGTTTACCGAGCATATTTTCAAGAGTGTTTGGAGTTACAATGACACGATTTTTTTCACCGGCAACAATCATTTTAGCTGCTTTCCGGCATACTGTCGCAATTTCACGCTCAAGACTGCGCACACCAGCCTCTCTCGTATAATAACGTATCAGCTTCAGAATGGAATCTTCTTTAAATTGAATTTTTCCTTTAGAAAGTCCATGTTCTTTAATTTGCTTTGGAAGCAGGTGTTCTTTGGCGATACCCTGCTTTTCAATTTCGGTATAGCCTGCAATTGAAATGATTTCCATTCTATCGAGGAGCGGATCTGGAATCGTCCCTATGTTGTTTGCCGTTGTAACGAACATGACCTTTGAAAGATCGTACGTTTCTTCAATAAAATGGTCGCCAAATGCATTATTCTGCTCGGGGTCCAGCACTTCGAGCATTGCAGAGGATGGATCGCCGCGGAAATCACTCGCCATCTTATCGATTTCATCGAGTAAAAACACCGGATTAGCCGACCCCGCTTTTTTCATGCCTTGAATAATACGGCCGGGCATGGCTCCGACATAAGTGCGGCGGTGCCCGCGGATTTCGGCTTCATCTCTGACTCCGCCAAGAGAAATCCGTACGAATTTACGTTCAAGAGCGCGGGCGATGGATCGTGCCAGTGATGTTTTCCCGACTCCGGGCGGCCCGGCAAGGCATAAAATGGGTCCCTTCAATGAACGGGTAAGTTCCTGAACCGCAAGATACTCCAGCACTCTTTCCTTCACTTGATCTAGTCCATAATGATCTTCATCGAGAATTGTCTGAGCATGGTTGATATCGAGACGGTCCGTTGTTTCTTCTTTCCAGGGGAGACTAACGAGCCATTCGATATAATTGCGGATCACCGAGCTTTCTGCTGAGGTTGACGGCATTTTTTCATATCTGCCAAGCTCTTTCAGTGCTTTCTCTTCAACATTCTCCGGCATGTCGGCTTCCGCTATTTTTGTGCGCAGCTCCTCAACCTCGCCTGTTTTGCCTTCTTTATCACCGAGCTCTTTTTGGATTGCCTTCATCTGTTCACGGAGATAGTATTCTTTCTGTGTTTTCTCCATCGATTTTTTTACGCGCTGGCCGATTTTCTGTTCAAGTCCAAGCACTTCTTTTTCATTGTTTAAAATATCTAGAATGTGAAGGAGCCGTTCTCTCACATTTACGATTTCAAGCAGGTTCTGCTTTTCGGCCACCTTCAGCGGAAGATGGGAAGCAATAACGTCTGCAAGTCTACCCGGCTCTGCGATGTCCTGCACTGATTGCAGCGTTTCGTTCGAAACCTTTTTGGAAATTTTTACATACTGCTCAAACTGCCCGAGTACATTCCTCATAATTGCGAGTTCTTCCGAATAGTGCTCTTTTTCGTCCTCAAAAAGAAGCTTCATTTCTACTTTAAAATATTCATCCTCTTCGAGGTAAGTTATAATTTCTGCTCGTTCCAGTCCTTCCACCAGCACACGGATTGTGCCGTTGGGAAGCTTCAGCATCTGTTTCACCTTGGCGAGCGTGCCAATCTGGTAAAGATCTTTTTTATCCGGCTCATCCACGGATAAATCGATCTGACTTGTTAATAAAATCTCGCTGTTATCCATCATTGACTTTTCGAGGGCCTGCACAGACTTTTCCCGGCCTACATCAAGATGCAGAACCATAGTTGGGAAAACAAGAAGACCGCGCAGCGGAAGCAGCGGAATGTTTCGTTTTGTATTTTCACTCATTGTCTTACACTCCATTCTCTCTAACCGTCTCTTACTTATATGTATGTTACGTTATGTAAAAAGCCCGCTCAGCATTCAAAAAATTGGCAGCGGGCTCGCCTTTTTGTTTCTTGTTAAGGCCGTGTGTTCATTCTATCCTATTGAGATTGCGTTTGTCTAATAGCGGGATTGTCGTGGTTATTACCTCACAGTCCAGCAGGAGCTGCCGTTATTTGGCCGGATTCAGGCAGCTGCTCTGCTGCTTTTTCCGGCACTTCCACAGTGGCTTCCTTTAATATTTCCTCGAGTCGGGAAGCAGGCTGAATCACTGCATCTTTAACCTTTCTAAATGACTGCTGGTCATTGTCACGGGGAATAAATATGTGGGTGGCTCCGGCTTTAATGGCCGCTTCTATCTTTTCCGGCACGCCTCCAACCGGCTTAATATCCCCGTGCAGCCCCAGCTCTCCGGTCACTGCTGCCTGATAGCGCACATGAACCTTATTGACTGCCGAATAAATAGCCAGTGCGATTGCAGCTCCTGCTGAAGGTCCGTCTACCGGCATACCTCCGGGAAAATTGACGTGCACATCATAGTCATAGACAGGAACTCCCATTGCCTTTAATACTGTCATTACATTTTCGACGGAGCTTTTCGCGAGACTTTTTCTTTTAATGGAATGGGCGGCGCTGCCGTGCTGTTCTTCTTCCACTATCCCTGTGACAGTCGTTGTACATACCCCGGAAGCTGGTCTCGCTGTTGCTTCTATTTCAAGAAGCATGCCGCGGCCGTCCCCCGTGACAGCAAGGCCGTTTACCACGCCGATTTTATATGAACGATCGACTTTCTTTTCCGGCCGCTGTGATAAGCGGCTTACCTTGACCACCCATTCTATGTCTGCTTCATTGATCAGCTTGCGTGCATCAGCCCGTGCAATCCCTGCAGCCGTCTGGATAATATTGACCGCCTCTCTGCCATTTGAAGCAAACGAAGATAATAACTCTGCGGCTTTTTCCTCAATCTTTATGCCGCTTTTCTCGGCAGCCTCCTCCGCAATCTTTTGAATTTCCCCTGGATCAAGACTTCGAAAAAAAACTTCCATGCAGCGCGATCGCAGGGCAGCCGGAAGCTCTTCTGGACTTCGCGTCGTAGCACCGACAAGACGAAAGTCCGCTGGAAGACCGCGTTGAAATACTTCATGAATATATCTTGGAATATTTTTATTTTCACTGTTATAATACGCACTCTCCAGAAAAACACTACGATCCTCGAGCACCTTTAACAGCTTATTATGCTGAATGGAGTGAAGCTCTCCAATTTCGTCGATAAACAGCATGCCTCCATGAGCTTTCGTGACCGCTCCGTGCTTTGGCTGAGGAATGCCTGCCTGGCCCATCGCTCCGGCGCCCTGATAGATCGGATCATGTACCGAACCTATAAGCGGATCCGCAATTCCACGTTCATCAAACCGGGCAGTCGCGCCGTCCAATTCTACAAACTTTGCTTCTTTTTTAAATGGGGAATCAGCATGCGTTTTCGCTTCTTCAAGGACGAGTCTTGCGGCGGCTGTCTTCCCCACGCCGGGAGGGCCATAGACGATTACGTGCTGCGGATTGGCACCGCAGATCGCTGCTTTTAAGGCTTTAATTCCTTCCTCCTGTCCGATTACCTCTTCAAGCCTTGCCGGCCGCATCTTTTCAGATAAAGGCTCGGATAAAGAAATCGATCGCAGCTTTCTTAATTCCTCCATTTCTTTTTTGGATTCTTTGTCTATAGATACCTTCTGGGTTTGTTGTCTTTTTAATAAATTCCAAAAATAAAGTCCTATAATGACCCCGAAAAATAATTGAATTACAAGGGCTGCTGTTGTGAAATTCAAGCTGCCTCTCCTCCTTTCATTTCTGTCGTTAGTATGGATAAATGGAGAGGGTTTCATGCAATGACAATTGCTTCTTTGGGAGTTAACTTGCAAGGCTGTGGCTTCCAATTTTATGAAAAATATTTCCACCGGAGCTGAGCTCGTTTCCCCTTTTGAGGAGAGCGTTTCCACCGCCGTTGAGCTAGTTTCCCGCTTCCGGGCTCCTTATCCACGGGACGGATCACGTTTCCCGCTCCAGCGCTTCTTTTCCACCGATGCGGAACGAGTTCACGCGCAAACCTTTTTTTCCATTCTTTTTGAATGTAAAAAAACCCACGCTCCGCTGCGGAGCGTGGGTTTTTATTTATAAGGATGGTTACGCACTTTCCTTTGGTACATCCTGCTTCAAGCTTACTTCTTCTCCGTCTTTCGTTTTTAAAATTGGAGAAACTCCTTCTGTCACACATTCAGCGGTAATCTTGCACGAAGAGATCTCCTCTTTGGATGGAAGATCATACATGACGTCAAGCATAATACCTTCAATGATCGAGCGGAGTCCACGTGCGCCAGTCTTTCGTTCAATGGCTTTTCGGGAAATTTCACGAAGCGCGTCATTTGTAAATTCAAGTTCCACGTCGTCAATTTCGAGCAGCTTCTGGTACTGCTTGACGAGCGCGTTTTTAGGCTGTGTCAAAATTTCGACCAGTGCATCCTCATCAAGCTGAGACAAGCTCGAAATTACAGGCAGACGGCCGATGAATTCCGGGATTAAACCATAGCGGAGTAAATCTTCCGGAAGAATCTTGCTCATGTATTCATCTTTATCCATTTCTGCTTTTTCCGTTTCCGCACCAAAGCCGATAACTTTTTTGCCGAGGCGCTGCTTCACAATCTGTTCGATACCATCAAATGCACCACCGCAGATAAAGAGCACATTACTTGTATCAATCTGAATGAACTCCTGATGCGGATGCTTGCGGCCTCCCTGTGGAGGGACACTTGCAGTAGTGCCCTCTAGAATTTTCAAGAGAGCCTGCTGCACGCCTTCCCCTGATACATCACGGGTAATGGACGGGTTCTCAGACTTTCTGGCAACTTTGTCGATTTCATCGATGTAGATGATGCCTTTTTCCGCTTTCTCCACATCGTAGTCTGCTGCCTGAATCAGTTTCAAGAGGATATTTTCAACATCCTCCCCGACGTAGCCGGCTTCTGTAAGCGAAGTCGCATCTGCAATCGCAAAAGGAACATTCAGAATGCGGGCAAGCGTCTGAGCAAGCAGTGTTTTACCGCTCCCGGTCGGTCCGATCAGGCTGATATTACTTTTCGAGAGCTCAACATCTTCTGATTTACTGGAGGAATTAATCCGCTTGTAATGATTATATACAGCGACGGAAAGTGACTTCTTCGCTCTTTCCTGGCCGATAACATAATCATCAAGAATATTGTTGATCTCGGATGGCTTTGGAATTTCTTCAAATTCCACTTCCTCTTCCGTTCCCAGCTCTTCTTCTACAATTTCTGTACACAGTTCAATACACTCATCACATATATAGACACCAGGTCCTGCAACAAGCTTCCGGACTTGATCCTGTGTTTTTCCACAAAAAGAACACTTCAGCTGTCCTTTTTCTTCATTGAATTTAAACATGCTCTTCACCCCTTACATATATATTGTACACGAACGTTTCCTGCCGAGTACATGGATACGGCTTCTGCCTTCCCCATCGATTGTTAGCTAGTGTGTACATTGGAATGACAACGCCTTTCCTACTACCTTTTAGTTCCGTGGTTACATTATTGTATGTTACTGACCACGGTTATAATGATTTGCATTGTACCACATTTAGGAACGAAAGGTTAAGTAATCCGATGCTGGCAAAAACAATTCCCATACAATATACATTTTCCTTCATTTTGCAGCACATGATTATCATAACTTCTGTTTCCTACTATACCCTTTTTGACTAAGTTATAAAAGAAGATTCCCTTTTATTTTATATTCCATACTACCTGGCAAATTCCTTTTTTTCAAAGGAAAATCCGATTATCTTCTATTTAGGCAAATAGAAAAAGGACCGTCAAGGACAGTCCTTTTTCAACCAGACTCTTACTCTTCAGCTGCGGTCTCTTCTTCTTGTTTTTTCTCAACTGTCTTACTATTTTCAACAAGAAAATCGATCGCTTTTTGGATGCGGAGATCATCCTTTAATGCGTTTTCTCCACCTTGCATAGCGAGAAGATTTTTAATCTCGTCCTTGGAACGCTTGTACATGTCAGCCATTTTTTCAAGCTCTTTGTCAACATCCTCATCAGACGCTTCTAATTCCTCAGCGATTGCAACAGCTTCTAGAGTCAGGTTCATTTTTACGCGTTTTTCAGCTTCTACCTTGAATTGTTCCTTCATGCCCTCTTCATCCGTGCCGGCAACCTGGTAGTACATCTCCATATCCATGCCCTGTGCCTGCAGGCGCTGGCTGAATTCCTGCATCATCCGGTCAGTTTCTGTTGCAATCATTGCTTCTGGAATGTCTACTTCCGCGTTTTCAGAAGCTTTTTCTACAACAGTATCGCGTTCGTGGTGCTCCTTGGCATGGTCTTTATCATGCTTAAGCTTGTCTTCAAGCTTCTGCTTGAGCTCCTCAAGGGTTTCTACTTCCTGCTCGGTATCTTTAGCGAATTCATCGTCGAGCTCAGGCAGCTCTTTTCTCTTCACATCGTGGATCTTTGTCTTGAAAACTGCTTCTTTTCCAGCCAGATCCTCGGCATGGTAATCTTCGGGAAACGTAACGTTTACTTCTTTTTCTTCCCCGGCTTTCGCTCCGGTAAGCTGCTCTTCAAACCCTGGAATAAACTGGCCGGAGCCGATTTCCAAGGAATAGTTTTCAGATGATCCGCCTTCAAATGCTTCTCCGTCCACGAAGCCTTCGAAATCAAACACAACTGTATCTCCGTTCTGAATCTCCTCATCTTCAACGACGACAAGCTCAGCCTGCTTTTCCTGGAGCTGCTTTAATTCTTCCTCAACATCCTCACTGGAGACAGAGGTATCAAACTCTTCTACTTCAAGACCTTTGTATTCTCCAAGTTTCACTTCAGGCTTGACGATTACTGTAGCTGTAAATTTAAGATTTTTCCCTTTTTCGACCTCTTCGATATCAATATCGGGACGATCGACCGGTTCAATTCCCGTTTCCTCCACTGCTTCTGAATAAGCCTGCGGCAGGATGATGTCGAGCGCGTCCTGATAGAGAGATTCTACACCGAAACGCTGTTCAAAAATCTGGCGCGGTACTTTTCCTTTACGAAATCCAGGCACGTTCACTTTTCCTTTTACTTTTTGAAAGGCTTGGTCCAGAGCTTCCTTAAAACGGTCCGCTTCTACATCTACTGTCAGGACCCCCTGGTTTCCTTCTTGCTTTTCCCAATTGGCGTTCATTTATCTTTCCCTCCAAGATTCATAGGTTATATCCGTTTTGACAACCACTACATTATAACATACCATGTACTCATTTCAATTAAAAATGAGGATTTTCAGCCTATTGCAGGCACAAGGACATAGATCGGGCGATTATAATTCTTCAAAATACTTCTGCATATCATTAAATTCCCTGCTCGTTTTTTCAAAACTCTGCTTAGAAACTTCGTATTGCTCTATTATAATACTTTCGTCTGCATCCTGGCCTAAATGAAGTGCTGCCTCATGATGCAGTACTGCTGCGAGATCTTCCATCTCCATCGCCGGAGGAAACGGATAGTAAAACAATAATAACTGCCGCAGTAAATGGGTAGCTGTCTCCCACAACGGTGGATTGTTCTGCTCAAGTGTTTCGGTAAGCAATGCGAAAGCTTCTATGTAAAACGTACTTTCTTCAATAGAAGGAAGAGAGACCGGAGAGAATTCCCCTTTACGGTTTAATTTTTCAATCCAAACGTTCTCATCGGTCTCCCAGTCTTTTAATAAAAATAGCAGAAAACTTTTCATGAGAGGGGACACATCCGGAGACGACAGCTGACGCCGGATGACAGGCAGTACATGGGAAGGACCTGCATCACGCAGCTCCTGGAGCACCGCCATTTTCACCTGGGGATTCTTTGATGACAGCTTTTCTTCCCACTCATTAGAGGTCACCGCATTTATCTCTGCAGGCTGCTCCGTATAACCAGAATTGTCAGCCACTGTATCACTCATGCTTCTGGATACCTGCAGGAGCTCCTGCATCTGCTGGTGAATATGGACTGGAAACGACTCTTCTGCCTGCACCGTTTCTAAAATATGTACCACTTCATCGTACTCCCCGAGCTGTGCGAGAATCGATACATACACTTGAAGAACTTCAAAATAATCACCGACTGCTTTATTCATCAGTCCTTCAGCCCACTTCTTGCCTTCATGCAGCCGGCCTGTTTCTGCATAGGCTAACAGCAGTCCGTAGGAAGCTCCTTCGTTATCTTCCGAATGAGCGAGAGCCTCCTGAAAAAGCTGGAGTGATTTTTCCTTATCTCCCTCTTTCAATTCTTGTAGTCCTTCATTCACTAATCGATCAGCTGATCCGGGAAAAAGGACGATTTTATTATGCGGCTTGTCAGCTGCCATCGGAACTCCTCCATTTGCAAACAACGGAAGAAAAAAGAAGACGACCCGGGACAGGCCGCCTCCTCCTTTACTTACTCATTTGTTTTTCATATTCAGTGATTTTATCCTCAAGCTGTAAGGTCAGACCGATTTCGTCAAGACCATTGATGAGCATATCCTTCCAATACGGATCGATTTCAAAGGAAGCGTTAAAGTCATCACCGTCAGAAATAGTCTGGTTTTTCAGGTCCACGGTAATCTCGTATACCTTATCTTTTCCATTTTCCATCAATTTATAAACCTGGTTCTCATTAAGTTTTATCGGCAAAATTCCGTTTTTAAAGCAGTTGTTATAAAAAATATCCGCAAAGCTCGGTGCGATGACAACGCGGAAGCCGTAATCCTGCAGGGCCCATGGAGCATGCTCACGGGAAGAACCACAGCCGAAGTTATGGTCAGCCACCAGGATGGAAGCTCCCTCTGCCGGTGATTGATTCAGCTCAAATTCAGGGTTTTCACTGCCATCCGCATTAAAACGCCAGTCAAAAAATAAAAATTGTCCGAAGCCGGTCCGCTCGACTCTTTTTAAAAATTGCTTCGGTATAATCTGGTCTGTGTCGACATTGACACGCCCAAGAATACCTGTATTACCTTTATGAACAACAATAGGTTCCATACATCTTCCCCTTCTTCCTCTTATTGAAATACGGCCGCTGCGATGTTCAAGTGCCATGCAGCGGCTGTATATAAGCGGCTGTTATTGAACCGCCGCTTCCTTCAAATCACGAATATCGACGAACCGTCCGTGTACGGCCGCAGCCGCTGCCATCGCCGGGCTGACAAGGTGAGTTCTTGCTCCTTTTCCCTGTCGTCCTTCAAAGTTCCGATTCGAGGTAGAGGCACAGCGTTCCCCTTCCGGAACGAAATCTGGATTCATGCTGAGACACATGCTGCAGCCTGCTTCACGCCAGTCAAAGCCAGCTTCTTTAAATATTTTATCAATGCCTTCTTTTTCTGCAGCTTTTTTCACCTGCTGAGAGCCTGGGACGACCATGGCACGGACGCCTTCTTTTACTTTGCGGCCTTTCGCCACTTGGGAAGCAGCTCGCAGGTCGCTTAAGCGGGCATTCGTACAGGAACCGATAAACACATGCTGAATTTCAATATCGGTAATCTTGGTACCTGGTTTTAAATCCATATATTCGAGAGATTGTTCAATGGCTCTGCGGCCAGCCGGCGAATCAGCTTCATCCGGATGTGGGACTGTGCCGTGAACTCCAACACCCTGCGATGGGTTGGTCCCCCATGTCACCATTGGTATAATTTCATCTGCATGAATTTCTACAACCGCGTCGTATTCTGCACCAGGATCTGTAGCCAGTGCTTTCCATTCTTCAACTTTCTTGTGATACGCTTCACCGGAAGGCACTTTTTCTTTTCCTTCCAGA
The DNA here is from genome assembly GCF_042139015.1 of Alteribacillus sp. HJP-4. Classification (NCBI taxonomy): domain Bacteria; kingdom Bacillati; phylum Bacillota; class Bacilli; order Caryophanales; family Bacillaceae; genus Alteribacillus; species Alteribacillus sp. HJP-4. The sequence goes on from NZ_JBHIKY010000014.1 coordinate 39,290, forward strand.
TAATCAAAGGTAACTTGATCGGGACTGATTAATCCGGCTCTGGCTCCTGCTTCAATGGACATGTTGCAGATTGTCATTCTCTCATCCATTGTCAGGCCGCGGATCGCTTCCCCAGTATATTCAAGGACATGGCCAGTGCCAAAGTCGACCCCGTATTTAGAAATGATAGCGAGAATAATATCCTTTGCTGTCGCTCCTGGAGCAAGTCGTCCGTTGACACGGACCTCCATCGTTTTCGGCTTGGACTGCCAGATTGTCTGGGTGGCGAGAACGTGTTCAACCTCACTTGTTCCAATACCAAACGCGAGCGCTCCGAAAGCACCATGCGTTGACGTATGACTGTCACCGCACACAATGGTTTTACCGGGCTGAGTAAGTCCAAGCTCCGGTCCGATAATATGAACGATTCCGTTATCCGGGCTGTTCAAATCAGCAATTTCAATTCCAAATTCTTTACAGTTGTTTGAGAGTGTTTCCATTTGTTTTTTTGCTACCGCATCGGTGATAGACATTCTGTTTTCAGTTGGAACATTGTGATCCATCGTAGCAAATGTCAGATCAGGACGTCTCACCTTTCTTCCGGCAAGCCGAAGTCCTTCGAATGCCTGCGGAGATGTTACTTCATGGACCAGCTGCAGATCAACAAACATTAAATCCGGTTTGTTGTCTTCAGACATCACGGTATGGTTATCCCAGATCTTCTCCACTATTGTTTTTGGTTTCATGGTTGTTTCCCCTCACTTTATTAAGCTATTCCCATTCTCTTTGCCTGCAGGGATTATTTCAGGGCTTCGAGCACCTTATCAGTCATTTCATTCGTTGATAGAATTTTTTCCCCATCTTTCGCAATATCCCCAGTGCGGTGGCCGTTCGTTAATACGCTTGATATGGCCGTATCAATTGACGCCGCTTCATTATGCATTCCAAAGGAATATTTCAGCATCATCGCGGCTGAAGCCATTGTTGCAAGCGGATTCGCCTTACCTTCGCCGGCAATATCCGGTGCGGAACCGTGGACTGGCTCATAAAGTCCCGGCGCTTCGCTGCCGATACTTGCCGATGGCAGCATGCCAAGCGATCCTGTCAGCATGGATGCTTCATCGCTTAGAATATCTCCGAACATATTTTCAGTAACCACCACGTCAAATTGTTTCGGATCGCGGATGAGCTGCATTGCCGCATTGTCCACCAGCATATGCTCAAGCTCCACTTCAGGATAATCCTTGGCTACTTCAATTGCTGTTTCTCTCCACAGACGGCTTGACTCCAGCACGTTTGCCTTATCAACTGACGTCAGTTTTTTGCGGCGCACCTTAGCGAGCTCAAAACCCTGCCGGACTATGCGTTCAATTTCCGATTTCTTATATTGCAGCGTGTCTACTGCCGCTTCTTCTCCATCTACCTCCCGGCGCTCCTGCGGTTCCCCAAAATATAAACCGCCGGTCAACTCCCGGATAATCATTAAATCTACATTATCAACCACTTCTTTTCGAAGTGTAGAAGAATCCGTCATACTTTCATGACCGGTTACCGGACGGAGATTAGCAAAAAGATTAAGAGCTTTCCGAATACCGAGGAGTCCTTTTTCCGGACGTTTATTCCCCGGCAGGTTATCCCATTTCGGTCCACCCACTGCCCCTAGCAGCACCCCATCGCTGCTTCGGCACGTATCAACCGTTTCCTGCGGGAGGGGATTGTCATGCTTATCGATGGCTGTTCCACCAATGTCAGCAAATTTGTACTCGAATTGATGATCGTAAAGTGAAGCTACTTTATCTAATACTTTGATGGTTGCTTCAACCACTTCTGCTCCGATGCCGTCACCAGGCAGAACAGTTATCTTTTTATTCATTCCAAGTCTCTCCCTTTTCAGCAGTCCACTTCCTACAAGTGGATTTTATCAGTTTCCTGCTTCGTCCAGTTTTTACGGTTCATTACGCGGTTCACTGCATTAATATAGGCTTTTGCCGAAGCTTCAAGCACATCATGAGCAGTACCGCGTCCTGTCGTTTCGTGGCCTTCATACTCTACTTTTACAAAAACTTCAGCCAGTGCGTCACGTCCACCGGTAATCGATTGAATGCGGTAGTCTTTCAAATGAGCTTCTCCGCCGATGATTCGTCCGAGCGTATTGTATACCGCTTCTACACTCCCGGAGCCAGTGGCAGCCTCCTGAACAAGTTCATCTTGAGGATTTCGCATTGTAATCGTTGCTGTCGGAATATTATTCGTGCCATAATTCACCTGCAGCGCTTCTACTTCATAATATTTAACGGCTTCACCGGCTTTTTCCTCAGTCATAAGAGCAAAAATGTCTTCATCCGTAACTTCTTTCTTCTTATCGGCAAGGCTTTTGAATGCTTTAAAGACTTTATTCAGCTCTTCTTCCGTAGCATTGTAGCCAAGCGCCAGAATCTTTTCCTTAAAGGCGTGACGGCCTGAATGCTTTCCGAGTACGAGGTTATTGGAAGCAACCCCGACAAGATCTGGAGTGATAATTTCATACGTGGTCTTTTCCTTCAGCACGCCGTCCTGATGAATACCTGCTTCATGTGCAAAGGCATTATCCCCAACCACTGCTTTATTTTTTGGAACCACCATTCCTGTCAGCTTGCTGACGAGTGCGCTGGTACGTTTAATTTCATTAAGAGTTAAACCTGTTTCAGCTTTATAAAAATCATTTCTGATTTTAAGAGCCACCGCAATCTCCTCTAAAGAAGCATTTCCGGCACGCTCGCCAATGCCATTAATCGTTCCCTCAACCTGCCCTGCCCCTGCTTCAATCGCTGCAAGAGAATTTGCTGTAGCCATCCCGAGATCATCATGGCAGTGCGTAGAGAAGATCGCTTTGTCGCTGTTCGGCACATTTTCACGAATATATGTGAACATATGGCGGATTTCCTCCTGTGTAATAAACCCAACCGTATCCGGCAGATTAATTACTTCAGCCCCTGCATCAATTACTTTTTCAATAATTTTCACGAGAAAATCGAGATCTGAGCGACAGGCATCCTCGGCAGACCATTGGACGTGCGGAAATCTTTGTTTGGCATATTTGACTGAATCGACCGCATTTTCGATCACTTGATCAGGTGTCATGCGGAGTTTGTGGGTCATGTGAATAGGAGAGGTGGCAATAAAGACGTGCAGTCTCGGTTCTGCCCCTCCTTTTAACGCCTCCCACGACGCATCAATTTCTTTTTTTATGGAACGGGACAGGCCGGTAACGGAGCTTCCTTTTACTGTTTCTGCAATCGTTTTTACTGATTGAAAGTCTCCTTCAGAAGCAGCCGGGAAACCGGCCTCGATAATATCTACACCGAGGCGTTCCAGCTGTTTTGCAATCTGCATTTTCTCTTCGAAATTCAAATTCACACCGGGGGACTGTTCCCCATCACGAAGCGTCGTGTCAAAGACGTTAATTTTTCGCACTACCCACCACTCCTTTAGAATTACCTTTCACAAACGGCATCATTTCACGCAGTTCACGGCCGACTCTTTCAATCTGGTGGCTTCTTTCCCGTTCATTTGTTGCATTAAATTCTGGACGGTTCGCCTGATTTTCAAGAATCCAGCCTTTTGCAAAACGACCGGTCTGGATATCAGTCAAAATGTCGCGCATAGCAGCTTTTGTGTCTTCGGTAATGACACGCGGGCCAGCCTGGAAGTCTCCCCACTGAGCTGTGTCAGAAATAGAATAACGCATTCCTTCTAGGCCGTTTTCATAAAGAAGGTCTACAATAAGCTTCATTTCATGGAGGCATTCGAAATAGGCAACCTCTGGCTGATACCCCGCATCGACGAGAGTTTCAAAGCCTGCTTTAATTAATGCAGAGGTACCGCCGCACAGTACTGCCTGCTCACCGAAAAGGTCCGTTTCGGTTTCTTCCTGGAAGGATGTTTCCAGAATACCTGCACGTCCGGCCCCGATTTGTTTTGCGTACGCAAGTGCTGTATCTTTCGCGCGTCCTGTCGCATCCTGGTGAACAGCAATAAGTGCCGGTACGCCTGCTCCGTCTTCAAAGGTGCGGCGGACGATATGTCCCGGCCCTTTCGGAGCAACCATAAATACGTCAACATCAGATGGAGGAACTACCTGGTTAAAATGAATATTAAAACCGTGGGCAAATGCAAGTGCTTTTCCTTCCGCGAGCTCAGGCTCAATTTCGTTTTTATAAATTGTCGGCTGATACTCATCCGGAAGCAGGATCATGATAACGTCTGCTTTAGCAGATGCTTCTCGCACACTCAGCACGTTGAAACCGTCTTCTGTTGCCTGGTCCCAGGATTTTCCCCGGCGCAGCCCAACTACTACATCGACGCCGCTTTCGCGGAGGTTTTGTGCGTGGGCGTGTCCTTGAGATCCATACCCTACGATTGCTACTGTCTTTCCCTGCAGAAGTCCTTCGTTTACATCCCCGTTATAAAATACTTTAGCCATGATTCACTCTCTCCTTTTGTGTTGTTTAATATTTTAAGATCACCAGCTGCAGCGGTCATTCAGTTTGGTTGATGACTTACAATTGGAGCTTTCTTAATTAATAATGGAATACTTCGGATTTTCAAAAACGCTTTTTTTCGTACCCCGCTTAAATGCGGTTATACCGGTGCGGGCCAGCTCTTTTATGCCATATGGCTTTAAGAGATCAATCAGCGCTTCTACCTTCTGCTGATCCCCCGTCACCTGAAGGGTCACACTTTCTCTGCCTACATCAATAATCGATGCACGGAAAGGCTCCGCTAACGCTGATATTTCTCCGCGATGCTGCGGTGCTGCCACTACTTTGATTAAGGCGAGCTCTCTCGCTACAATCGCTTCATCGGTAATATCGCGTACCTTCAGGACATCGACCTGTTTGTTCAACTGCTTAATCACCTGGTCAAGAGCGCGGTGATCATCTACATTTACTACAAATGTCATCCGGGAAACAGAAGGGTTTTCCGTCATGCCTACAGTGATACTTTCAATATTGAAATGGCGCCGCGCAAACAATCCGGTGATCCGGTTCATGACACCGGATGTGTTATTTACCGTCGCGATGATGGTTCGTTTCATGGCTTAATTCCCTCCATTTCTTGATGCCCCTTGCCAGGAGCAATCATCGGATAAACATTTTCTGTTTTATGAACTCTACAGTCCATCAGCACTGGGCCGTCGTAAGCTAATGCCTCACGGAGCGTTTCCTGCATTTCCTTATCGCTTTCTACCTTCCATCCCTTGATACTGTAGGCTTCCGCCATTTTGACGAAATCCGGCTGAATCGGAAAGAGGGAATTAGAATAGCGTTCTTCATAAAACAGCTGCTGCCATTGTCTGACCATACCAAGTGATGCGTTGTTGACAAGTATAATTTTTACTGGCAGGTTTAACTCCTGCAGCACCGACATTTCCTGTGCTGTCATTTGAAAACCGGCATCGCCGAGAATCGCCACCACCTGCTTATTCGGTTCTGCAAACTGAGCGCCGATCGCAGAAGGGAAACCAAATCCCATCGTGCCGAGCCCACCTGAGGTTACCCACATGTTCGGTTTATCAAATTTGTAATACTGAGCCGCCCACATCTGATGCTGGCCGACATCTGTAGTAACGACCGCTTCTCCCTCTGTTTCCTCATAAATCATTTCCATGAGGCGCTGTGGCTTCACGATTCCCTCTTCGTTCTTATACCAAAGTGGATATTCTCTCTTCCAGCCGTTCAGCGTCTCTTTCCATTCCGTACAGTCACACGGCTCTGCATCGACTTCATTCAGCATCCTAAGTGCTTCTTTTGCGTCTCCGACAACCGGAATCTGAGTTTCGATATTTTTGCCGATCTCTGCCGGGTCGATATCAATATGAGCAACTTTTGCGTTCGGTGCAAAGTGCTTGAGATTACCTGTCACACGGTCGTCAAAGCGGGCACCGACGCTGATTAGAAGATCGCATTTGTGAAGCGCCATGTTAGAGGAGTACGTTCCATGCATACCTGCCATTCCAAGGAACAATTCATGATTTCCAGGGAAGGCACCAAGTCCCAGCAGAGTACTCGCAACCGGAATCTGCTGCTTTTCAATATATTTCAGCAACTCTTCGGAAGCTCCGGCATGAAGAACGCCTGCACCTGTCAAGATGACTGGCTGTTTTGCAGTTTTCACTGCCTCTGTTAATTTTTTAATCTGAAGTTTATTCGGCACCACAGTAGGCTGGTACCCCGGCAGATTGACAGCCGGATCATAATTGAAAAATCCCGTGGCCACCGACACGTCCTTAGGAAGATCGATTAATACCGGCCCCGGACGTCCTGTCGTCGCAATATGAAAGGCCTCTTTGATAACTCTTGGCAGTTCATCGACATCACGAACCTGATAGTTATGCTTCGTAATCGGCATTGTCACTCCAATGACGTCCGCCTCCTGAAAAGCGTCAGTGCCGATCACACTTGTAGCAACCTGACCGGTAATGACCACGAGCGGCAGGGAATCAATCATGGCGTCAGCAATTCCTGTTACGACATTAGTTGCTCCAGGGCCGGATGTTACGACACAGACCCCCGGCTTGCCGGAAACTCTCGCATACCCTTCAGCAGCGTGTATGGCTCCCTGTTCATGACGGGCGAGAATATGGCGGATGCCGGTACGATAGATTTCATCGTACGTCGGCAATATCGCCCCGCCCGGATACCCGAAGATGACATCGACGCTTTCCCTCGCCAATGCCTGGATGAGCATACTCGACCCTGACATTTCTTGATTTTCCACTTTCAACTCTCGACCATCCATTTCTTTCATCTTCGGACTCATTGTTCGTATCCTCCTTATGATCTATAATTTTTCTCCCTGTTTTCACAATCTATCTATTGACAATAAAAAAAGAAATCCTCCCACCCTGTCCGGCCAGTTTTATATCTGGCCGAAGGGGTGAAAAGATTTCTTTTCACGGTACCACCCTTCTTCACGGCATAAGCCGCCTCAGCGACAGTTTTCACTGTCATCACCTGATAACGGGAGAAGATGTGTAAGTCTCCGCCCGGCCTCTGCTACTAGCTCAGCTTTCACATAGGCACTCTGAGGTGAGTTCATTTCCGGGGGTACCGCCGTTTCTCAGCTGCAACGGCTCTCTGTAGATACCAATTACGAAAATTACTTTTCCTCTTCTGCGTGTTAACATAGTTAATTGTAATTTTTAAGAATTCAGCCGACTCCGGCCTCTTTTTCTTGAGTATAAACCTTTACGCCATCCTGTACAACCTTACTGCGAAATGCTTCGAGCAGAAGCTTAGTTTCGGTGCCCGGTTTTCCATCTCCAATGATGCGTCCATCTACCTTCACTACAGCGATAACCTCTGCCGCAGTGCCGGTGAGAAACACTTCATCAGCGGTGTACACATCATGGCGGGTAAAAGGTTCTTCCTTCACATTATATCCTATATCCCTTGCCATTTCTACAATAGCATTACGGGTAATTCCTTCTAATGCACCGATATAGCCCGGAGGTGTAATTAAAGTACCGTCTCTGTAAATGAACACATTATCTGCAGAGCCTTCTGCGACATAGCCTTCGGTGTTGAGCATTAATGCTTCACTGACACCGGCCAGGCCGGCTTCAAGCTTGACAAGTATATTGTTCAGATAATTTAACGACTTCACTTTTGGACTCAGAACATCCGGACGGTTACGACGAGTAGCAACTGTCACGATCTCAAGGCCATTTTCGTAAAATTCCTTTGGATAAATGGCAAGCTCTTCGGCGATGACAATGATCTGCGGCTCAGAGCACGAGGACGGATCGAGTCCCAGGTTGCCGACACCGCGGGAGACGACTAGTCGAATGTACGCGTCGTTCAGTTGATTTTTCCGCAGAGTTTCCACGATGATCTCCTGCATTTCCTCCATCGTATTTGGAATATCGAGCATAATAGATTTTGCTGAATTGTATAGGCGGATAAGATGCTCTTCCAGCTTATAGACATTTCCATTGTAGACCCTGATCCCTTCGAAGACTCCGTCTCCGTAAAGAAAGCCGTGATCATACACTGAAATCTTAGCATCCTCTTTCCTTACAAATTCACCGCTTAAATAAATCCACTGCTCCTCCACTTCTAAATCACCCCTGATGTCCATTCCATCCATCGCTGCGGTAAAATAATATGCACCCTGTACTTTCGGGGCAGGCATTTGTATTTCTGTTAGCGACAAAACGTGTTTGACGTTTATAATACGCCGATTGAGAGGCGCGGTCAACCACTTTTTATAAATTATTAGACGATTCGGATTAATGTGCATCTTTATGAATGCGTTTACACACTTCTTATATATGGAATAAGGCCAAACAAAAAAACTTCACCGGCATGCGCGGGAAGTTCTGGTTAATTTTATAAAAGTGGCGTCCCAGGACGGATTCGAACCGCCGACCGACGCCTTAGAAGGGCGTTGCTCTATCCAGCTGAGCTACTGGGACATAACGTATACTTATTATACGATCGGCTTTTGCGACAAGTTTAATAATAGTATATTCCGTTTTTGAAGTCAACCTTATTTTCGAGCATACCAGCTAAGTATATGAATTAAAGCGGGCTGATTGCAGTACGAATTCCCCCAGCCATACGGTCGAGGCTGCTGAAAAAGTACTGTCGTGGAAAAAATGTCTGTTAATCTTAATAGCTGAATTTTAGACTTTTTTATTTGTTAAAGCAATTGATCACCCCAGCGCAAACTCGTTTGCTATGCTCTGATCAACCTCTCTTGCTATTTCCGGTGGTTAGCTGAAGCGCTGACGCGGAAAGCATCCGCAAGCAGCATATTGATAAGCATGCCGGCCAGCCACAGCTGGTTCTATGAACACTGGTTCCGCTATTTTCTTTAAACAGCACAGATTGATTAAATAACGAATCTCATGTCCACATTCGTTCCATCTTCCTGGATTTCGTTCAAGGCTACAATGCTCTGGAGTAAGCCGGAGGATGACGAAGGAATCGGTCTCAATTTGATTACTCCATGGAAAAGCTTTGTCGCATATCTGAAATTTCTTCTCCGGATATCCTTTCCAGAAAAGAAACCGTGCACAGTTTGTCCACGACGCTGACAACAGCATACGTTTGTTCTCGCCGTCCTCTTGGCAGCAACAGGCTGCCCGGGTTTATAAAAATAACCTTATTTTCTTGAAATGCTTCAGCAATGTGACTATGGCCAAAGCATGCGATCGCTGCTTCCTCTTCTTCTGCTTTATAAGAAAGTGGAACATTGGTCATTTTTACGTTGTAAAGATGGCCGTGAGTAACCATAACATTGATCCCTTTTACTTCTTTGGTAAGGTACTCTTGGAATTCGCCCGGAATATCACAGTTTCCTTCTACCACAAAAGCACCTTTCCAAACCGGAGATGATGCACGAAGCTCCGAGTCCCCGCAGTGAAAAACAGCGTCCATTTCGTCTATGTGACGATCAATCACTTCCTGAAGCTCCTGTTGGCTCCCGTGACTGTCACTGAGAATCAAACATTTCATTGTACCTCTACGCTCCTTTATCAGCCGTGAAACAGATCGGACCAGTAATAATTCAGCTTTTTGAGCGCTTCATACCGGTGGCTGATTGCATTTTTTTCTTCAGGCGTCAGCTCGGCCATCGTCTTATTTTTTTCTGGGACAAAAAACACAGGATCGTATCCAAATCCGCCGGTACCTTTCTCTGCTTCAGCGATTCGTCCCTCGCAGGTTCCGCGGACCACCAATGTTTCCTTGTCCGGAACAGCTACGGCAATCGCACAAACAAATCTGGCTGTGCGTTCTTCGGAAGGCGCACCGTCCAGCTCGTGAAGCAGTTTATTGATATTGGCTTTATCATCTTTCTCTGGGCCGGCATACCGGGCAGAATAAACACCAGGTCCGCCCTGGAGAGCATCCACTTCAAGCCCGGAGTCATCAGCTGCCGCAGGAAATCCGAAGGTTTTCATTACCGCTTCTGCTTTTAGAGCAGCGTTTTCCTCAAAGGTGACTCCGGTTTCTTCAATATCAGCCATTTTAATGTCCAGCAAAGACTTCACTTCTGCTTTACCCTTTAACAGCTCACGGAACTCGCGGATTTTTCCTTCATTTTTTGTAGCAATTACAATTGTATTCATATCAACGGTCCTTCTTTTCAAGGAAAGTGCCGATGCGGGAACCGGTCTCTCCGAGCACTTCCTGTTGAATTAAAAATAATTCCTGAATTCCCTTTTCTCCGAGGTCTAAGAGACGGTTCAGCTGAGAACGATTGTAGGAAGCTTCTTCTCCGGTGCCCTGCAGTTCTACAAACTCTCCATTTCCTGTTAAGACAATATTCATGTCCACGCTCGCTGACGCATCCTCTTTGTAGCATAAATCGAGAATCTCTTCTTGTTCGGCTGTCACTCCGACAGAAATGGCCGCCAAATAATCCTTTACGGGAAGCTGTTTTATTTTATTTCGATCCACACATGTTTGAAGGGCCATTACCATCGCCACAAACGCCCCGGTAATTGCAGCGGTTCTCGTGCCGCCATCCGCCTGAATTACATCGCAGTCGACCCAGATAGTCCTTTCTCCGATGGCAGTGAGATCAACTACAGAGCGGAGTGCCCTGCCGATTAACCGTTGAATTTCCATTGTTCGGCCGCTCAGTTTGCCTTTTGCTGCTTCGCGGATATTACGTTTTTCTGTGGCTCTCGGCAGCATGGAATATTCTGCTGCAATCCAGCCTCTTCCTTCATTTCTCATAAACGGCGGGACCCTGTCTTCCACACTAGCTGTACAAATTACTTTCGTTTCCCCGACTGTGATTAGGACACTTCCCTCCGGGTGCTTCAAAAATTCCGTGTCTATCGTTACAGGCCGTAATTCATCGGCCATTCTTCCATCTAGTCGTGCCATATGTGCGACCTCCCTAATCCTCAACCAATTATGTCTTTGAGTATATTTTTGTTCGACTCATAAAAACAAGGCAGCACGGCCGCCTTGTCTATGCGCGTATGATTATAGCAGATTAACGTCCTTTTCTAAAGCTCTGCTTCATTAATGAAATCTGGTCTGCTGATAGGTTCTGCAATAACTTCTGCAGCCTCCGCATTCTCGTCACCGGCACCTTCGACGTTCAGATCCACCTGGCCGATGCCTTCAATTTCGGTGGCAGTCAGAGCAATCGCCTCTAACGCTTCTGCTGCAGTTCCTTTGCCGCCTTCTTCGGAAAGAAGCGACTCATTGAAGGTTAAAGAGACAACATTTTTCTTGATAACGGGATCAGCGGCAAGCTCCGTTCCGTCCCGGACGGCATTAAAGAGTTCACTTTCCGAAGACGGACCTTTCGTAAGCTCTTCGATTGCTGTTTTCAGCATATCTTCTTCTCCCTGGCTTTCTACACGACGGGTGACGGGGACAAAATAAGGATTATCTCCCTGCTGTGATAAAAAGTAGACAGTGACACTTTCACTGCTTGTCATATCACTGACCGAGCCGGCCTCTAAATTAATACCGTTTTCTCTGCTGAATCCTTCTCCGATCGGTGTTTTCTCCGCAGGCATCATTTCCTGGTCATACCCATTAATCCGGAATTTTACTTCGTCTACATTTTCAAACTGAGTGAGTGTCCATGTCACTGCCTGCAGGATAGCCAGCTCATTTTCCGGGTTGTAAGATTCGAACTCCGTAGAGAAATCAGCAATCGCGGTGCCATTTTCTTCAAGGTGCACATCTACTGCAGTCTCCGGTGGAAGCACTGCCTGGAATCCATTCGGTAAAAATGGAGAAACCGGCCCGTCCGTTACCAGGTATTCGAGTGACTGCTTTAATACACTATCCGTTTTTGGGAGGTCAAAGGTTTGTGGAACTACCTTCCCGTTTTCATCCAGTAAATACAGCTCACGTTTAACCGTTTCTTCCTGTTCTTCTTTTGCTTTATCTTTTGAGTCGTCTTTTTCCTCGGAAGGCTTTGCTTCTCCCGACTCGTCCGCTTCATGGTCAAACTCTTCCATCAGTTCTTCTTCCGTGAATTCGGTAAGAGAAGCCTCGGATTCTTCAGCGGCTTCGTCACTGCCCCCGAATCCGCAGCCGTGCAGGATAAGGGGTACGAGCAGGAATGCCGCTGCCCCGAACATTTTTTTCGTTTCCATCTTCCATTCCCTCCCATGCTAGTTTGTACTAACATGTATACGAGCTTTCAGAGGAAATAGACCTTAGATTATTAATCAGGTTCTATACTACTTTATCGAGCGAAATAGACTGTACATTTTCTGCTTTGCCGTCAAGCCATAGATTAGCAACCTGCTTAAACTGCCGGGCGGATCCCGTTGTATAGAATGCATGATCCGGAGTACGGTTCGACGTGCATATCATAGCATGATAGTTAAGAAGGGTACTTACCTCACGGGCCGTTTCATCACCAGAAGAAATCAAAGTAACAGACGGTCCGGCAGCTTCACTGATCACTTCGTGCAGCAGCGGATAATGGGTACAGCCAAGAATTAATGCATCAAATGCCTTTCCTTTTAATGGCGCCAGTGTCTTTTGAACAATGGAAAGTGCTTCTTCTCCGCTGCAGATCCCCTGCTCAACTAATGGAACAAAAGGAGGACAGGCAAGACTATCCACTTTAATATGTTCGTTAATGGTCCGCAATGCTTTTTCATACGCACCGCTGCGAATCGTTCCTTCCGTGCCGATCACCGCGACATGGTCTTTTTTTGTGACCTTAAGAGCAGAAATGGCACCGGGGAGAATAACCCCGACAACCGGAACGGAAAGAGTCTTTTTTACTTCTTCAAGTACAACAGCAGTAGCCGTATTACATGCAATGACAAGCATTTTTATATTTTCCTGAAGCAGGCGGTGAATCATCTGCCAAGTATAGGTCCGGACCTCTTCAACCGGTCTCGGGCCGTACGGACAGCGGATCGTATCACCTATATATATCATCTCTTCTTTCGGCAGCTGTCTCGCAATTTCTCTTGCCACGGTCAGTCCGCCGACACCTGAGTCAATTACTCCAATCGGTCTGTCCAACGTCAGTCCCTCAATTTCTTATTTTAATAGGTGAAGTTCTTACACTTTTTGTTTTTCTGATGTCATAAGACGGTGAAGTAAATCAATGCTGTTGTCGAGAGCCTCGACCTGCTGACTTGAGAAATCCTCGAGAATTTCCTGCAGGTAATTCTGGCGTTTTTCAATTACTTCTTTTATGATACGTTCGCCTTTTTCTAGTAAATGAATCCGCACCACCCGCCGGTCCTTCTGATCCTTTACTCGTTCCACCAGTTCATTTTTCTCCATTCGGTCAATTAAATCAGTTGTCGTGCTGCATGCAAGGTACATATGATTGGAAAGCTCGCCAATTGTCATATCCCCGTGCTCCTGCAGCCATTGGAGAGCAACGAACTGAGGCGGTGTTATCGGAAATTGATTTAAAATCTCCCGTCCTTTTTGTTTCACAATATAAGAAACGTGCCGTAATGATTTTTCAATTCCCGCAACCTCGGTTTGAGTCAGCATGATTTTCCTCCCTGTTTTTCGATCATTCTTCTATTCTTACTCTTTTTCATTTAATTTTCAAGATATCCGTAAGTAATCGTCACACGTTTGCCTTATATTCTTTCCATTATATTATGCCTTCAACCCAGTGCTGGTGAAGGAAATAGAAAAAGCGCCGCCTCCGACACAGCTCCGGGGCAGCGCTTAAAAATCAGTATCAGGATAAAATAAAGCCTTTAGACGATACTAATTCTTCCACTTCATCCGCTGTTGACAGCTGAATTGCTTCATTGGCAAGCTTCTCTGCCTCTGAGCGGGAAATCTTCCGGAGCTGGCTCCGGGCCGGCAGTACAGATGTAGCGCTCATACTAAATTCATCAAGCCCGAGCCCGAGCAGTAATGGCACAGCCGTTTCTTCTCCAGCCATTTCACCGCACATCCCGGCCCATTTTCCTTCCTTATGAGCGGCATCGATTACATTCTTTATGAGTCGCAGAATCGCGGGATGGTACGGCTGATACAAGTGAGCTACTTTTTCACTCATACGGTCAGCGGCCATCGTATATTGAATCAAGTCGTTTGTTCCAATACTGAAGAAGTCAACTTCCTTAGCGAAGATATCTGCAGCGACAGCAGTAGAAGGTATTTCGACCATAATGCCGACTTCTACTTTTTCGGACACGTCAATGCCTTCTTTGATCAAATCCTCTTTTACTGCTTCAAGAATTTTTTTTGCCTGTCTTACCTCTTCTACGGAAGCAACCATAGGAAACATTATCTTCAGATTACCGAAAGCACTTGCTCGAAGCAGTGCGCGGAGCTGAGTTTTGAACATATCGGTTTCTTCAAGGCAAAGACGAATCGCCCGGAAGCCGAGAAAAGGATTAAGCTCTTTCGGGAGGTTCAAATAAGGAAGCTCTTTATCTCCACCGATATCAAGCGTCCGGATGACAACCGGCCTGCCTTCCATCCGGCTCAATACTTCTTTATAAGCTTCAAACTGCTCTTCTTCTGTCGGGAGCTCATCTCTGCCCATGTAAAGAAATTCGGTACGGTATAAGCCAATGCCTTCTGCTCCATTGGAAAGTACACCTTCCATGTCTCCAGGCGTACCAATGTTTGCGGCAAGCTCGACCCGATGGTCATCCGTTGTTACGGAAGGTTCGTTAATAAGCTTTGCCCACTCCTGTTTCTGCTTATTAAATTCCTCGAGTCTCTCTTTGAAGGCTGCAATGGTATTATCATCTGGATGAAGGACAACCTCCCCTTCCATTCCATCAATGATCACTAAGTCTCCTGTTTTGACAGTGCTGGTGACATTTTTGGTTCCAACCACTGCCGGTATTTCCATAGATCGAGCCATAATGGCAGAATGAGAAGTGCGTCCGCCGATATCTGTAGCGAAGCCGCGGATGTATTCAAGATTCAACTGAGCCGTATCCGACGGAGTCAGGTCTTCTGCAATTACGACCGTTTCCTCATCGATCAAAGCAAGGTTGGTATTCTCCATACCGAGAAGGTGCAGCAGAACGCGTTTGGATACATCGCGTATGTCAGCAGCACGTTCCTTCATGTATTCATTCTCCATGCTTTCAAACATAGCGACAAACGTATCCGAAATCTCTTTCATTGCAAATTCCGCATTTACATTTTCCTCGCTGATTTTAGAGGATACGCCATCGACAATTTCCGGGTCCTCAAGCACAAGTAAATGGGCAGAAAAAATTTCTGCTTTGTCTTCTCCCATTTCTTTGTATGTCTTTTCTTTTATGGCCAGCAGTTCGTTTTTGGACTTTTTGACCGCTTCATTAAAACGACCGATTTCTTCTTGCGAATCATCGGTCGTTTTTCTTTGGATGTCCATATCAGGCTGTTCTAAAACAAAAGCTTTTGCAATAGCAATGCCTTTAGAAGCGGCGATGCCTGTTAAGCTTTCAGCCATTATTCTCCTAGCCCTTCTTTCACTACTTCTTCTACTGCAGCCATGGCTTCTTTTTCATCAGAGCCTTCCACTTTGATAGTTACATCAGAGCCTTTGCCGACACCAAGTGACATAACACCCATAATAGATTTAAGGTTCACGGATTTACCATTGTATTCAAGTGTAATGTCAGATGCAAACTGTCCTGCTTTGTTTACCAACTGGGTAGCCGGACGTGCGTGAATTCCTGTGTCATTTGTGATTGTGAAAGTTTTTTGTTCCATTTTCTTATCCCCTTTTCAATTAGTAATATCGCTTACATAAACATACTAAGGACTCTGCCTCAGGTCAAGCGGAAGTTGTCAGCTTTCTATTACGTTACCACCAACGCGCCGAATTAAACCAACATTCTTGAATTCAGCGGCTTCCATCACATTAAAAAAGACATGAGCAAGCTCAGAAGGAAGGAACAGGAGCTGTTCACAAAAACAGCGGCTGTAAAAACTCTCTGAGCATTTACTCATGCCTGATCGTATCAGTAACACGTAAATGGATAGATATGGTGTAGTGATAGCAGCTTTTCAACTAAACGGTATTATAACATTCATAATCCACGACTTCAAGAAAAAATACCGGCCTTCAACATGGAAAGCCGGCAGACTGTTAAATTGTCAATTCTCCCATCCGTATCAATTCGATAACAGCTTGAGATCGCCCCTTGACACCCAATTTCTGCATTGTGTTTGAAATATGATTACGCACAGTTTTTTCACTAATAAATAATTGGGCTGCAATTTCTTTTGTGGTCTTATCCTGTACTAATAACTCAAAGACTTCCCGCTCTCTTTTTGTTAAAACGGAACGGTAGCCTCTATCCAACTCCCTCAAATGGCTTCACCCTTTCCTGGCAAGGCTGTCTCCGTTTGTAACTTTCTATCGAAAGAGCCGGAGGAAGAAAAGAATATAGTCGCAATATACTATGCTCAAAGCATTTGATTGTGCAGAAATACAAGGATTTTCACATAACTCTGATAAAGAATAAGAGTTCGGAAAGCCGCGTATGGGTGTTTTAACTAAAATCCTGCCGGACAGCCCGCGACGGACGTGCTAGTGTCGATGATGTTGGCCACAAGACGTTGCCGGTTTTAATCGACCTGGCGTCTCGTTTGCCCGGCCCTAATCAACCATCTTTTTGTAAAGGGGTAATCATACACATATCTATCCGTAATTGAAAATTATCAGCAGCGATTTTAGCATATAGCTGCTTTAAGAAAATCCCAGCGGAGCAGTTAAGGCACTATTAAAAATAAAAAATCCCCGCTCCCGCGGTGTTAACGCGAAAACAGGGAAAGTATTCTGTACTTATTTTTACGTCCGGTCGCTGCCGAAGAAATTTTTGAACGATTGAAGTGCAGTGTCGCGGTTTAATGCGGCAATGGAAGTTGTCAAAGGAATTCCTTTTGGACATGACTGCACGCAGTTCTGAGAGTTACCACAGTTCGCAAGTCCTCCATCTCCCATTAACGCCTCAAGACGTTCTGATTTGTTCATTTCACCTGTCGGGTGGGCGTTAAAGAGCCGCACCTGGGAAAGTGCTGCAGGTCCAATGAACTCAGAATTGTCATTCACGTTCGGACATGCCTCCAGGCACACACCGCAGGTCATGCATTTTGACAGCTCGTAGGCCCACTGCCGTTTGTTTTCAGCCATTCTCGGACCAGGACCAAGATCATACGTCCCGTCAATCGGAATCCATGCTTTGACCCGCTTCAGAGAATCAAACATTCTGCTGCGGTCCACCATCAGGTCCCGGATCACCGGAAAGGTTTTCATCGGTTCAAGCCGGATCGGCTGCTCGAGTTGATCCACAAGCGCAGTACAGGATTGACGGGGCTTACCGTTAATGATCATCGAACATGCACCGCATACTTCCTCCAGACAGTTCATATCCCAGATAACGGGGGACGTCGGGTTGCCGTTTGCATCGACAGGGTTTCGACGGACTTCCATTAGAGCAGAGATGACGTTCATATTCGGACGGTGCTCTAATTCAAATTCCTGGGTATAGGAATCCTCATCCGGTCCTTCCTGGCGAGTAATTATAAAACGTACTTTTTTTGCTTCACTCATTAATTACCAGCTCCTTGTTTATTGCCTGCCTTTTTCTTCGAATAGTCACGCTTACGAGGTTTAATCAAGGAAACATCTACATCTTCGAATTCAAAATCAGGACCATTTTTAGCCGGGTTGTATTTTGCCTTCGTCGTCTTCAGGAATTCTTCGTCATTCCGTTCAGGAAATTCCGGCTTGAAATGAGCTCCGCGGCTTTCATTACGGTTATAGGCACCAAGGGTCATCACCCGTGCGAGATTCAGCATGCCTCCGAGCTGACGAGTAAAGGAAGCAGCCTGGTTGCTCCATTTTGCCGTATCGTTAATATTCACGTTTTCCAGACGCTCGCTCAATTCCTGAATCTTTTCATCGGTCTGGAGAAGCTTCTCATTTTCACGAACAACCGTAACGTTCGCAGTCATCCACTCCCCAAGCTCTTTATGAAGGACATAGGCGTTTTCACTGCCATCTTTATTCATAATTCCATCGAACTTTTCCTGTTCCTTCTTTTGCTGGGCATCGAAAACAGATGAGGAGAGATCCTCCGATGATTTTTCGAGGCCGTTTAAATATTCTACTGCTTTTGGACCTGCAACCATTCCGCCGTAAATCGCAGATACGAGCGAATTGGCACCAAGACGGTTTGCTCCGTGCTGGGAATAATCACATTCGCCTGCGGCAAACAAACCTGGAATATTGGTCATTTGATCATAGTCGATCCACATGCCGCCCATCGAATAATGTACAGCAGGGAATATCTTCATTGGTACTTTACGAGGGTCATCTCCCATAAACTTCTCGTAAATCTCCATGATGCCACCAAGCTTGATGTCAAGCTCCTTTGGATCCTTATGGGAAAGATCAAGGTAAACCATGTTTTCACCATTGACGCCGAGTTTCTGATTCACGCAGACGTCGAATATTTCACGTGTTGCGATATCACGCGGCACAAGGTTACCATACGCCGGATATTTCTCTTCGAGGAAGTACCATGGCTTTCCGTCCTTATACGTCCAAACTCGTCCGCCTTCACCACGTGCTGATTCACTCATAAGACGAAGCTTGTCATCACCGGGAATTGCTGTCGGATGAATCTGAATAAATTCACCGTTGGCATAGTATACTCCCTGTTCGTATAAAGAGGCTGCCGCATAGCCTGTATTAATCACCGAGTTGGTGGATTTTCCAAAAATAATGCCAGGACCGCCAGTGGCCATAATGACTGCATCACCACGGAACGTTTCAATTTCCATCGAGCGGAGGTTCTGTACACTTACGCCGCGGCAGACCTGATCTTCATCTAAAACAGCGGAAAGAAATTCCCAGCCCTCATATTTATTGACCAGTCCGGCTACCTCATAGCGGCGGACCTGTTCATCAAGTGCGTAAAGAAGCTGCTGGCCGGTTGTTGCACCGGCAAAAGCTGTACGGTGGTGCTGAGTTCCTCCAAAGCGGCGGAAATCGAGGAGACCTTCCGGCGTCCGGTTAAACATAACGCCCATTCGGTCCATCAGATGAATAATTCCAGGGGCCGCTTCACACATTGCTTTTACTGGAGGCTGGTTTGCGAGAAAGTCGCCGCCATAAACAGAGTCATCAAAGTGCTCCCAGGGAGAATCTCCTTCCCCTTTCGTATTCAGCGCTCCATTAATACCGCCCTGAGCACAGACAGAGTGAGAACGTTTCACCGGTACGAGCGAAAACAAATCTACCTGAACGCCTGCTTCAGCTGCTTTTATTGTCGCCATCAGTCCTGCGAGGCCGCCGCCGACTACGATAACTTTACCATTGCTCATAAAAAGACCCACTCCTTACATATTCGCTAAGCTTGGGTCGATGAAAGCGAAGATTGCTCTCATGCCCATAAAGGACAGAACGAGAAAAATGCCGACTGTCGCATACGTTGCAAGCTGCTGTGAACGAGGGCTCACAGTAATTCCCCAGGAAACGAGAAATGACCAGAGTCCATTAGAAAAATGAAATGTCGCAGACAGGACACCGACAATATAGAAGACAAGCATAAAATTACTGCTTAAAATATCTGCCATCATGTCATAGTTGACATCTGCGCCAAAGGAAGCTTGAATTCTTGTCTGCCATACGTGCCACGAAATGAATACAAGCAGGATCACTCCGGTAATACGCTGGGCCAGAAACATCCAGTTCCTGAAATAGCCATAGCGCTTTGTATTACTTTTTCCTTGAAACGCTATGTAAAGTCCATAAATTGCGTGGAACAGCAGAGGAAGAAATATAATAAAAATTTCCAATGCATAGCGCAGCGGCAAGCTTTCCATAAAATGAGCCGCAGCGTTAAATGATTCTGCTCCACGAGTTGCGAAATGATTGACCGTCAGATGCTGGATAAGAAAAATTCCGACCGGTATAACACCGAGCAGGGAATGCAGTCTGCGGTTAAAAAATTCACGATTTTCAGCCATGCCAATGTCCCCCCAAAATAATTTTGCCTGAACGATAGGTGATTATGATTATTAAATTATATAATTGTGCGGATGAAACAACCTCCCTGGCCCCTATTCGGAAAACGGGTGCTCCACATAATTAAAACAGTCACTTCAAGCTGTAAAGCCGCTGTGTGCGGCCTGCTGACAGGACTGTTCATTATTCACCTATGTATGGGTAGTTGAGAGCATCGGGGGAAAGCGAAAAAGACTAATTAGTCTGAATAGTCTACAATTCTGCTCTGTTCCCCTCATTTCCGACAAATTTATTGTACTCCCACTTTAAGAGCCAGTCAAGAAATCGGTGTATCCGTTTACTTGACTTCTTTCCCGTGCCAGGCCTGTATTTGTATGAAAAAAAGGCCCTGCAAAAAATAATCCATCATCCTATAATCATGCGTTCTGTCGGATATTTATAATAGGATTGTGTTTCCTTGCGTTTTACGGAAAATAAAAACACTAAGATTCCAACGCGGCCGATAAACATCATCAGCATCAGAAGAATTTGGCTTCCACTCGTCAAATCAGGAGTCACTCCGGTTGACAGGCCGCACGTACCAAATGCAGAGCTTGCTTCAAAAATTATATCAACTAATGCAATATTATTATTACCCTGCTCAAAAGCACTGATTAATATAATTGAAGTAAAAAGACCCGCAAGAAAAAACGAAATGACAATAAATGCTTTTTGTTTATCTTCCGGATGAAGCTCTCTGCCGAACACCTTTACGTCACTTTTCCCGAGTGCAAAGCTTCGAATTGTCAGAAACATGACAGCCAGAGTAGTCGTCCGAATACCGCCTCCCACACTCGATGGACTTGCGCCAATTATCATCAGCATCGACATGAACAGCAATGTCGGCAGTGTAAACTCGGAGACATCCATCGTCGATAATCCACCGCTTCGTGCTGTCGCAGAATTAAAAACTGAATAGAAAAACTGCTGATGCCAGGCCATACCATCATAATAAGAATTTCCTTCAAGAACCCAGATCCCTGCAACTCCGGCAAGAAAAACAAGAAAGTAGGTTGTTACAGTAACCTTTGTGAAAAGGCTGAAGGTAAAGCCTCTATGCTTGCCCAAAAAGTACTCTCTCAGTTCAATCAGCACTGGAAATCCAATCGCTCCGGCAAATATAAGCAGAATAACGATGAACTGCACATAGTAATCGTTGGCGAATGGAATCAAGGACTGACCGGTGACATCAAAACCAGAGTTTGTAAAAGCGCTCAGCGCAGCAAACGCCCCTTGATAATAAGCCTGCCCTGCCGTTTCAAAGTACTGTAAAAAATATGTACCGAGAATCAGCGCCCCAACGAGCTCAATTCCGAGCGCAAGCAGTAATATACCCCGCAGCAGCCGGACCATACCTGAGAACTGATACTGATTCTGGTCCACCATTATAACCAGACGCTGCGACAGATTTATTTTTCTCCCGAGAAGCATCCATACAAACGTCCCGAGAGACATGATGCCAATACCGCCGATCTGCATGGCGAGTGCAAGAAAAAAGACCCCGGTGTAGCTGAGTGACTCAGATACATTGATCATTGTCAGTCCCGTCACACTCACTGCTGAAACGGAGGTAAATAATGCTTCCAGATAGCTCAGATTCGTACCCGGCTGCTGAGAAACTGGGAGCCAGAGCAGAAAGCTGAATAAAAACATGGAAAAAATATATGAAGAAATGATCATCCTAAAAGGAGTCATAAATTGCTCTAACCCTTTTTTCATCTTGTATACCTCCGCAAAGAATTCGGGCTTTAGTATATCATTTATAAAATACATGCGCTATAGAGATTCTCAGTTTTAGCAGGTATAATGTGTGGTGGAGAAGGTGGGGATATTGTGGAACAAACAGAGAGACTGTATACAGATTTTGGCTATGAAATATTGCGGGGAACGCTTCTTCCTGAATTGCTGGGAAATGAGGAAGCGGATATTCTTTATTGGGGAGGAAAAGTAATTGCCAGAAAGTACCCGCTGGAAACAGTCGAGGACATTCAAGATTTTTTCCATAAAGCCGGATGGGGCGAACTGACGATCCTGAAAAGAAAAAAAAGAGAAATGGCATTCGAATTAGATCATCCAGCCTCTGGTGAAAAATCGTTTAATTTTCAGCTCGAAGCCGGCTTTCTGGCACAACAGCTGGAGATTCAAACAGGCAAATTTACAGAAACCTTTATCATTCCAAAGAAATCACAATTAACCTTTCAAGTTCATTGGGACAAATAATCAGCCCTGTTCAAATGGGAAGCAGGCTATTTTTTAGAACTGCCTAAACAGGGAAGTGCTGAATTCTGCGTTTAAAAAAGCGCAGGTCCCCTTTCCGAAAAACTCGGACAGGAAACTTACGCTCGATCCTGATCATGCAGGCGGTTCATTAATTCCTGCGAAATGCGGTCGGGAATGGCCACTTTTCGAAAATCATCGAGAGTGGCTTCTTTCATTTTCTTCATCGAGCCAAAGTGCTTTAACAGTTGGCGCTTCCGCTTTTCGCCAATCCCTGGTATATCATCGAGTATAGAAGTGAACATGCTTTTTCCACGGATTTGTCGATGAAAGGTAATCGCGAACCGGTGCACTTCATCCTGGATTCTCTGCAGCAGATAAAACTCATGGCTGTTCCGCTGCAGCGGCACGATCGCGGGAGGCTCTCCAATGATCAGCTCCGACGTTTTATGCTTTTCATCCTTTGCCATTCCGGCTACCGGAATCGTGAGCCCCAGCTCATCTTCCAGTACGCTTTTTGCTGCACTCAGCTGCCCCTTGCCTCCGTCGATTAAAATAAGGTCCGGAAACGCAGCTTCTTCTTTTAACAGCCGAAAATAGCGGCGGCGTACCACTTCTTTCATGGAGGCATAATCATCCGGTCCCTCGACACTGCGCACTTTATACTTACGGTAATCTTTTTTATGAGGCTTGCCGTCCAAAAATGTTACCATAGCGGCGACAGGATCGGTCCCCTGAATATTAGAGTTATCAAACGCCTCAATTCGGTACGGAGTATCAATACCGAGAGCTTCTCCGAGCTGTTCCACTGCTTTGGTTGTCCTCTCTTCATCTCTTTCAATGAGGGCAAACCTTTCCCGCAGAGCCTGTTCGGCATTTTTTTCAGCCAGCGCTAATAGTTCTCTTTTTTTGCCGCGCTTTGGCTGCACAACTTTTACCTCCAGCAGCTGTTCGGCGAGCTCCGAATCAATGGCTGCCGAAATCACAACCTCCTTCGGCTTTATGTGTTCTTCTTTCAAATAAAACTGGCCAAGATACGTAAAAAAATCGTCTTCCGGCTCTTGATAAAACGGAAATACCGACACATCCCGTTCAATCAGTTTTCCCTGCCGAACAAAAAAGACCTGCACGCACATCCAGCCTTTATCATATGAAAAGCCAAACACATCCCGGCTCACCTGATCATTTATCGTCATTTTTTGTTTTTCCATCACTGCATCAATATGATGCATTTGATCGCGCATTTCCTTTGCACGTTCAAAGTTCAGTTCCTCTGCGGCATGCTCCATTTTTACCTGCAGCTCTTTTTTCACTTCCTGATGTCCGTTATTCAAAAATTTTGCTATCCGCTGGACAAGGTCACGGTTGGTGTCTTCGCTGACTTCAAATTCACACGGGGCAAGACATTGGCCGATGTGATAATAAAGGCATACCCGGTCCGGCAGGGTTCGGCATTTCCGCAATGGATACAAACGATCAAGCAGCTTTTTTGTTTCATTGGCAGCACCGGCATTCGGATAGGGACCAAAATATTTGCCGCCGTCTTTTTTCACCTTGCGGGTCGTAATCAATCGGGGGTGCTCCTCATTTGTTATTTTTAAATACGGGTAGGATTTATCATCTTTTAGCAGCACATTGTACTTCGGTTCATATTTTTTAATCAAATTCATTTCTAATATAAGAGCTTCAAGATTTGAAGACGTGATAATGTATTCAAAATCACGGATTTCCATTACCAGCCGCTGCGTTTTTCCGTCATGAGATCCACGGAAATAAGAACGGACTCTATTCTTCAGCACCTTGGCTTTTCCGACGTAGATGACGGTCCCATGCTTGTTTTTCATTAAATAACAGCCTGGCTGGCCCGGAAGAACCGCCAGCTTTTCTTGAATGGAGTTTGTCACCGGCTCTCCCTCCCTTCGATTATTGTTCTATCTCTTTATCTTCCTCGAGCCATTTCTTTAAAAGCTCGGCATGGTTCCAGCGTTTTTCTTTTGCTGCGAACACCAGCGTGATCGTTTCTGTTCTTGCCTGCTTTTTCATCTTATTATATATGGAAATCGCTTCCTTATCAGCAATTATTTCAGATTTGTACCTTGAAGCAAAGACCGGATATTTCTCTTTCTCATGAGCGAACCATTGCCGCAGTTCCTTTGAAGGTGCTATCTCTTTCACCCAATCATCAAGCGCTGCCTTTTCTTTGGAGATGCCGCGCGGCCAGACCCGGTCCACTAAGAAACGAAATCCGTCATTGTGTGCCGGTTTTTCATAAATTCTTTTTGTTTGAATTGGCATAACAACCTCCGTATATTACAGAAAAAACTGCTGATCGCAATCAGCAGTTTTCCCGTTTTAAAGGTGCTTATTCAACAATTCTACGAGCTGTTCCTTTGGCTGAAAGCCTACAACCTGCTCGACTACCTCGCCGTCCTTGAAAACGAGCAGTGTCGGTATGCTCATCACACCGTACTTACCTGCTGTTTCCTGGTTTTCATCTACATCAAGTTTCGCGATTTTAATTTGTTCGCCCATTTCAGAATCAATTTCTTCCAATACGGGAGCGATCATTTTACAAGGTCCGCACCATGGTGCCCAAAAGTCAGCAAGTACAACACCTGCAGAAGTTTCATTTGAGAAATTTTGGTCGGATACATTTACAATTGCCATTGTTTATTGTCCTCCTTTATAGTAGCTTGCGCTATCCAACTGCTATTATAGCATTAAGGTTACAATCGTTGCTAACGAACTGCTCTAGCTATTATTACCCTATGCAGAAAGCAAAAAAACGTTGGATAATGTTTATTCTGGAATCTTACATGATATACGGGACGACCTGCAACAAAATGAGCTCGGAGGCAGAATTTATGAGCTTATAGACTTTTCCTTCGTTTAGGACGAACGGAAGAAAAAATACTGTCATGACAATGGACGGAACGCTGTTCACCCCATCCGTATGTTCAAATACCTTCTCCTTAAAACCATCTATACGTTGTCTGACGTAACTCTCGTGGAACGAACACAGGTCCCACGGAAAGCGTCCGCCTGCAGGGATGAAATCAACAAAATCTTACTTTCTTATATTTTAAAAAAAGCTAAGGCTTTCGCCATTTGAATCTGGCGGATTTGCCTTAGCTTATCTATTAATAGGTTTGTTCTGTCTATTTCGAGCAGCGATTTTAAGTTAATTCGAAACCGCTTTTTTAAATTCCTCGGTTAATTTCGGAACTACCTCAAACAAGTCCCCAACAATGCCGTAATCGGCGACCTCAAAAATTGGTGCTTCTGGATCTTTGTTGATCGCAACGATCACTTTTGAGTTAGACATTCCGGCAAGATGCTGAATTGCTCCGGAGAGACCTGCGGCAATATATAAATCAGGAGTAACTACCTTACCGGTCTGGCCAATCTGCAGAGAATAATCACAATACTCTGCATCACATGCTCCTCTTGACGCACCAACTGCGGCACCGAGAACGTCAGCCAGTTCCTGCAGTGGTTTAAAACCTTCCGCACTTTTCACTCCCCGTCCTCCGGCTACAATTATTTTTGCTTCAGCCAGATCAACGCCGCCGCTTGTTTTTTTGACGACTTCTTTTACGATCGTACGAAGATCCTTTACTTCCAAGGAAATGGAGGAAATGTCCCCACTCTTTCCTTCGTCCTTCGTTTCCGGGGCAATATTATTAGGACGGATGGTAGCAAGTGTTGGTCCATCTGAAATGCTTAACTTTTCAAAGGCTTTCCCGGAATAAATCGGCCGTGTAAATACCGTGCTGCCTCCGCTCGATTCGACATCCACGGCGTCAGAGACCAGCCCTGCTCCGATTTTTGCTGCGATCCGGGGGGCAAGATCTTTCCCGCTTGATGTGTGACCAAGGATAATTCCGTCTGGACTTTCCTGTTCAAACACCTGCAGCAGCGCCTGTTTATAAGCATCCGTAGTGTACTGGACCAGATCGGAATTTTCTGATGTCAGCACACGGTCAGCGCCATATTTTATTAATTCTTCAGCATGTCCCTGGAGGTTTTCACCGAACAGGAGCCCTACGACCTCTCCGCCGTCTGCAATTCTGCGTCCGGCCGCAATTGCTTCAAATGATACATTTCGCAGTTCTCCATCTTTTATCTCACCAAGCACGAGTATTTTATTTGCCATTGTTGTGCCCCTCCCTTATATGACCTTTGCTTCGCTTTTTAGAAGTTCTACAAGCTCACGGACCTGATCATCTGTATCTCCTTCAAGCACCTTTCCTGCTCCTTTTTCAGGAGGCAGAAATCGATCGATGGTGCTTGTTTTTGCGGCTACATCCTCTTCTTCCAGGTCAAGGTCATCCAAATCAAGAGTTTCAAGCGGTTTTTTCTTCGCTTTCATAATTCCCGGAAGAGAAGGATAGCGCGGTTCATTCAGGCCCTGCTGGCAGGTGACTAACAGCGGCAGGGAGGTTTCAACGATTTCTACGTCACCTTCCACATCCCGCTCAATGCTGACAGAGGTTCCATTGACCTCGAGCTTCGTAATCGTAGTCAGCTGATTGATGCCAAGCCCTTCCGCCACTCGGGGAGCAACCTGGCCGGCGCCGTCATCCACAGCCACATTACCACCGAGAATAATATCGTATTCTTGATCCTTCAAGTAAGCTGTTAGAATTTCGCCGATTGTATAATGATCAATATCTTCATCTACATCCTCCACATCAATTAGAACGGCCTTATCCGCTCCCATCGCGAGAGCTGTGCGGAGCTGTTTTTCCGCTTCCTCATCACCGACAGTTACGACGGTTACTTCACCGCCGTGTTCATCGCGGAGTACAATGGCTTCCTCCAGCGCGTATTCGTCGTAAGGGTTAATAATAAATTCAGCCCCGTCTTCATCAATTTTGCCGTCCGTGATAACGATTTTTTCTTCCGTGTCGAACGTCCTTTTCATAATGACAAAAATATTCATGTGCACGCCTCCTGTAAATGAAGATGTTACCTGTTTTTAAACTCAGGTTTTCTTTTCTCTAAAAAAGCATGAATTCCTTCTTTTCCATCTTCTGATTCAAATGCTTTACCAAATAACTGCGCTTCTTTATCCGTTCCTTCAGAAAAACGGCTGTGCTTAGCATACTGCAGCAATTCAATAATCATTTTCACGTTTACAGTACTTTTTGCAGCTATTTTACCTGCCAGTTTTTTCGCCTCGTCAAGCAGTTGTTCTGCGGGATATGTCCGGTTTACGAGTCCGATCCTCTCTGCCGCCGCTCCTGATACCGGCTCCCCGGTTAACAGCATTTCAGCGGCTTTCGGACGTCCAACAAGCTCCGGAAGTCGCTGACTCCCGGCAAAACCAGGCACAAGCCCGAGGGTCAGCTCAGGAAGGCCAAGCTTTGCATCCTCGGCTGCAAGCCGCAGGTGGCAGGCCATCGCAAGCTCCAGGCCGCCCCCAAGGGCAGCTCCGTGTACAGCCGCAATGACGGGTTTTGAAAGGGCTTCCAAATGATCGAATATTGATTGGCCAAGTCTGGCCAGCTCTGAAAATTCTGTTCCGTCCTTTACTTTTGTGAATTCTTTAATATCGGCTCCCGCGGCAAAGAATTTTCCATCACCGTAAAGAAGAATCACACGGACTTCCTCATCTTCTTCGCAACCCTTCAGGACCAAGGATAATTCTTCAAGCACTCCACGAGAGAGTGCATTGGCAGGGGGCCTCTTTAAGGTCACTTCTGCCACATGATTTTCTTTTGCAAGCTCTAAAAATTCCATCGCCTGCTCTTCCTCCCCTGTCGTGTAATTACGATCTGACGCCTGCCCCAAAGCCGTGAAGCAGCATGTCATGTACAGGCTGGCTCAGCGCTTCGAGGTCATATTTACAATCCTTCATTACCCAGTTGGTTACCACTTCATCAAGTGTACCAAAGATCATCTGCCGGGCCAGCTTTTCATTTAATTCCTCAGAGAAAATATTTTCTCGTTTTCCTGTTAAAATAATTTCTTCCATCAGTGTTAAGTAGTCTTTTAATACTTCATTGATCCTCTGGCGCAGACTGCTGTTCGACTGGCGCAGCTCAAGCTGAGTAACGACAGCGAGCTCTTTATCAGCAGCCAGCTGCTTGAAATGCATGGTTACAAGCACTTGCAGCTGTTCTTCCATCGTAGCGGCATGCTTCAGCTTTTCCCTTATCTTTTCAACGAATACACCCATTTTTTCTTCAAATAAAGAAATTAAGATATCTTCTTTATTATTAAAATATAAATAGATTGTTCCATCTGCCACTCCGGCCTGCTTGGCAATCTTGGAAACCTGGGCATGATGATATCCGTTGACAGCTATAACAGTAACAGCTGCTTCGATAATCTGATCGTATTTAGGCCCTTTTCTTTTACCCATTTGATTACTTCCTTTCGCGCTTCCAGGCCAATCTGGACCGGACATGAAATAAATGAATGATTATTCATTCATCTTCCCTTTAGTGTAAAAAAAGTATTTTACCCTGTCAATAATTACAGTGCTTTTTCCGAGCCGTTTTTTGTTTCTTCCGCTGCAAGCACGCGCTTTAAAATTTTTCCTACACTTGTTTTTGGAAGCTCCTTACGAAATTCATAAAGGCGGGGGGCCTTAAATGAAGCAAGCCTTTCGCGGCAGAACGCATTTAATTGTTCCTCTGTTACTTCTTCGTGATCTTTTTTCACAACGAAAGCTTTCACAGTTTCACCGCGGTATGGGTCCGGCACGCCAATCACAACAGCCTCCTTAACAGCAGGATGTTCATATAAAATTTCTTCCACCTCACGTGGATAAATGTTAAAGCCGCCAGCAATAATCATATCCTTTTTTCGGTCCACAATGTAAAAATAGCCGTCTTCATCCATCCTGGCCATGTCCCCGGTCATGAGCCAGTCCTCCAAGAATACCGCATTTGTTTCTTCTTCTCTCTTCCAGTAACCCTTCATAACCTGCGGTCCCTTGACAATGAGCTCTCCCACCTCGCCGGGGCCGGCGATATCCCCTGTTTCGTGTGAAAAAACCGCTGCATCTGTATCCGGCCAGGGCAGGCCGATACTGCCTTCTTTTCGACTCTCCCAGATCATATTACAGTGGGTCACAGGTGATGCTTCCGTGAGACCGTAACCCTCCACAAGCTTTCCTCCGGTCATTTCTTCAAACTCCTGCTGCACCTCACCAGGCTGCGAAGCCGAACCACTGATACAGCACTCAATCGAAGACAGGTCAAAGGATGCAGCCTCCGGATGGTTGATCAAACCGACATACATCGTCGGTGCTCCCGGAAAAATCGTGATACGTTGTTTTTCTATCGTCTTCAGTACTTCCCCGGCGTCGAATTTCGGAAGAATAATGAGCTCGGCGGCGTGCATAATTGAGAGATTCATTGATACCGTCATGCCATACACATGAAAAAAAGGCAGAACAGCGAGAGTTTTTTCTTCTCCTCTTTTCATCCGGTACATCCAGCGCAGACACTGGGTGGTATTGGCCACGAGGTTATGATGAGTCAGCATGACGCCCTTGGCCGGTCCTGTCGTTCCACCAGTATACTGAAGAAGGGCCAGGTCCACTTCGGGTCTGATGCTAACATCCGGCACATGAATACTTCCCCCCTGCAGAAAGTCATGAAAATGATGGGTGGTTTCGTTATATTCTATATCCACCTTCACTGCTGCTGTTTTACGCTGTTTCAAAGGATACAGTATATTTTTTGGAAATGCCAGCGCATCCTTTATGCCGGTGACGATAACGTGTTCGACCGCTGTCTCTTTCTTTCCTTTCATCACCCGGGGATAAAGAAGATCGAGACAGACAATGACTTTAGCTTCCGAATCCGCCAGCTGGTGCTGAAGCTCCCTTTCCACATACAGGGGATTTGTCTGCACAGCGATTGCCCCTGCCATTAAAGTTCCGTAATAGCTGATCACAGACTGCGGTGTGTTGGGGAGCATAATAGCAACTCTGTCTCCCTTTTTCACCCCAAGCCCGGCAAGTTGGTTGGCAAAAGCAGAGGCATTCTCCAGCAGCTTTTGATATGTCCAGCGTCTGCCATAGAAATTCATGGCAGGATGATTAGGATATTCTGCAGCTGTTTCCTGAAGGAATGCATGCAGTGGTTTGTTCTCATAAGAAATAGTTTTGTCGATATCTTGAGGATATTGGTTAAACCATACTTTGCTTGTTTGGAATTGCAAGACCAGTTCCTCCCTTTTCACCTCTTCCCTCTATTGAAAGCGTTTTCTCCTCTCTTTACATTGTACTGAATAGTCCTTCATTTTTAAATATGTTTTTAAAAAAAAGATGATTCAGCACTTGAAACCGTGAGGAATATTGGTGAGGAGCAGTATAAGACGCAGAAGGCGTCCGCAATCAGGGCAGCTTTTCAAAGATTGAACCTTTTGTCGAACATAAAAAAAAGACGGGTGCTGGCCCCGCCTCCTTCTAAGGTATTCATCAGCTTCCCTGCTTTATCGTATCTTCTGCTTCCTCCTGTTTTTTCTTCTCTTCTTCAACGAGAACGCGCCGCAAAACTTTTCCTACCATCGTTTTCGGCAGTTCCTCACGGAATTCAAATAAGCGGGGCACTTTAAAGGCGGCAAGGTTTTCTCTTGCAAAAGCCTCTAGCTCTTCCGGCGAAGCGGACTTGCCATCCTTAAATACAATAAATGCTTTTACGGTTTCCCCCCGGTAAACATCCGGGACTCCAATAACCGCTGCTTCCTGGACGGCGTCGTGCTCGTATAGAATTTCCTCAATTTCACGAGGGTAAATGTTAAAGCCGCCCGCGATAATCATATCCTTTTTCCGGTCCACTACATAGAAATAGCCGTCCTCATCCATATAACCCATATCTCCACTTAAGAACCAATCATCCTTGAAAACAGCTGCTGTTTCCTCTGGTCGTTTCCAATATCCCTTCATCACCTGCGGTCCTTTAATGATGATCTCACCAATTTCACCGGGAACCGCTTCTTTTCCAGTTTCGGCGGAAAGTATCGCAGCCTCTGTATCCGGCCAGGGCAGTCCGATACTTCCCTGCTTTCGCTTTCCCCATATTGGAGTAGAAATCGCTACGGGAGACGTTTCTGTCAATCCATAACCCTCTACAAGCTTTCCGCCAGTAAGCGTTTCAAACTTCTCCTGAACCTCAAGTGGAAGAGAAGCTGAACCGCTTAAACAGGCCTCGATGGATGAGAGATCATATTTCTTAATGGACGGTTCATTAATCAGTCCTACATACATTGTCGGAGCACCTGGAAATAGCGTAACCCGGTGTTTTTGAATTGCTTTCAATACCGGAACCGCTTCAAATCTAGGAAGGATGATCATCTTAGACTTATACATGATCGAGATATTCATCACCACAGTCATGCCGTAGACGTGGAAAAATGGAAGGACGGCAAGGAGCCTTTCGCTTCCTTCTTTCATCCGGTACATCCACGCCCTGCTCTGAAGCGTATTCGCGACAAGATTATAATGGGTCAGCATAACCCCTTTAGCCGGTCCTGTTGTCCCTCCTGTGTACTGCAGCAATGCGAGATCTTCCTTAGGATCAATAGTAAGCTCCGGCTCTTCAGCCTTCCCTTCAGAAATCAGCTCGTTTAAAGGATGAGTGTTTTCGTTGTAGCCGACCTCTACTTTAATTGTCGACTTCCTCTTTTGAACGATTGGATAGAGCAGGTTTTTCGGAAACGGGAGATAATCTTTAATACTCGTCACAATAACATGCTCCAGCTTTGTGTCGCTGCGGACTCGTTCGACACGCGGAAAAAGCAGGTCCAGGCAGATCATAACTTTTGCTTCAGAATCATTCATCTGATATTCAATTTCACGCTCGACATATAATGGATTTGTCTGTACGACAATCGCTCCGGCAAATAAGGCTCCATAATAGCAGATGACGGACTGAGGGGTATTCGCAAGCATAATCGCAACACGATCCCCTTTTTCCACTCCGATCCTCCGCAGCTGTGAGGCAAGCCGCAGAGCATCCTCGTATACTTCCTTATACGTCATTTCCTTCCCCATAAAATGCAGCGCTTCTTTATCCGGGGATATTTCTGCCGCTTCTTTTAAATAAGAATGCAGGGTTCTGTCGTGATACTCAATGGAAGGCGCCACCTCTTCAGGATAATGATTCAACCATGGTTTCGTCATCGCCGCTTCCTCCTCCGTCTCATTTCTTATTTTATATTGCTAACCCTCCTTATTTAGACATTCCTCTCTATTATCTATTTTAATGGAAGCGCTTACAAAAGCAAAGGAAAATATTGTGAACCTTTCAAGAAATATGCACAATAGCCCCCTTCCTCTGCCTGCCTTCCCAAGTGGCGGACTATAGAGAATAATCTGGCCGTGAGCCGGATGCGGACAGGAGGTACGCTATTTGCCTGAATGGCGGTTTATATATTCCCGAATGTCTGGGAGGTGGCGTTCGAAAAACTCGCGTACCCTACTCGATGACTACTTTGCTATAAGTAATGAGTAATGTCAGCCATAAAAAACGCGTGACAGCCGCAGGCCATCACACGAACTTACTATGAAAAAAACAACAAATATACGGCTCCTGCAGCTACAAATCCTATGCAGCAGGCGATTAAAATTTTAGCCAGTTTTTCCATGCCCGCTGGTCTCCTTTATATTCGTCAAGAAATAATACCGGCGCCAATTACAAACGATAAGCCGACAGAGATGATAAAAGAAATGAATCCAACCGCACGATTGTCGCGGGCTATTTCTTCATCCACCTTAAACATCGGAGTTAAAAATTCAAAGATCAGATAGCTGAAAATCAGGAGTGTAAAGCCAAATGCCCCCCATAAGATCATTGTGAGAATGGTATCATTATGTTCAATTGAAAATCTGAAGATATTAGCAACTCCGAAAATCTTACCACCGGTCGCAAGTGCAACCGAGAGATTGCCGTTTTTAATCTCTTCCCAGTTTTTATAAGATGTAATTACCTCAAAAATGGTAAGAAATAAAATCAAGGAAAGAACCGCCACACTAAAATCAGCAGCTGACTGAATAAACGGATTCTGCATGAGTGCCTCCATTTGAGTTCCTCCTTGTTATTATTTCAATTCGGCTACGGTATTTCCCAGGCCGCCTTCATTCATGCCGCCGTCTCTCGTGCCTTTCACATTCGGATGCTTCTTCAAAAGCTCCTTAACTCCCTTTCGGAGCGCGCCAGTTCCTTTTCCATGAATAATATGAACCTGCCGGTATCCGGCAAGTACTGCATCATCCAGATACTTCTCGACCTTTCGCATTGCATCATCATAGCGCTCTCCCCTCAGGTCAAGCTCCGGCCTCACCGGGTCACTCGAGGAAACTGCAGCAACAGGCCTGGCAGGCTGTTTCGCAGGTTCGGACTTTAGTTTTTCCATGTCTTCGGCTTTTACATTCATTTTCATAATACCAAGCTGAACTTGATACTCCTGCTCGCTGACTTTGGCAAGCACCTGTCCTTTTTGTCCGAAGCTGAGAACCTTCACTTCATCTCCAGGAGCTATAGCTGCTGTTTTTTGTGCCTGTTTTTTAATCTGCTTCTGACGTTTCGTCATTTCAGGGACCGCATCTGCCATACGTTTCTTCGCTTCAATCAGCTCATGCTCCTTAATTGAGTGTCCCTGTTTTTGAAGCTCCCTAAGTCCGCTGATTACCTCATCAGCCTCTCGACGTGCTTTCTTCAGCTCTTCTTCTGCTTTTTTTTCAGCTGCAGCCAGAATGCTTTCCCGTTCGTTTTCAAGCTCCGTCCATTTTTGCTCCAGCTCCCGGTGCAGCTGTTCAGACTCTCGACGGACACGGGCCGCATCCAGCTTATCCTCTTCAGCGCTTCGCCGTTTTTCTTCAAGAGAGGTGATCATCTGCTCGACCTGGCGGCTGTCGGCATTCACTTCTTTTTCAGCTGCCTGGATAATGTCCTGGCTGAGACCGAGCCGCTTCGAAATCGCAAATGCATTACTTCGTCCCGGTACTCCGATAAGGAGACGGTACGTAGGGCTTAACGTCTCCACGTTAAATTCTACACTTGCATTCATTACTCCGGTACGGTTATATGCGTAGCCCTTCAGCTCGCTGTAATGTGTCGTGGCGACTAATTTTGCGCCGCTCTGATAGACATAGTCCAAAATAGAAACCGCGAGGGCAGCCCCTTCTGTCGGGTCGGTGCCTGCGCCAATTTCATCAAACAGTACGAGGCTCTGGTGATCAATGTCGTTTAAAATCTGTACAATATTGGTCATGTGCGATGAAAAGGTACTGAGACTCTGTTCAATGGACTGTTCGTCACCGATGTCGGCGAATATATTCGAAAACACAGACGCTTCTGATTCCTCCTGGACCGGTAAAAATAAGCCTGACTGAGCCATCAGTGTCAGAAGTCCTACTGTTTTTAATGTTACGGTTTTTCCGCCTGTGTTCGGGCCGGTAATAACAAGAGAAGAAAAGCTGGTGCCGAGTTCTACATCGATCGGTACCACTTCCTCTTCGTCGATCAGTGGATGCCTCGCTTCCATAAAATGAAGACGTCCCTCGTCATTCAGGGCAGGAGCTGTCGCTTTAATTGCGTTGGCATAATAAGCTTTTGAAAATAAAAAGTCCAACTCAGCGAGCCGGTCTGTATTTTCAAGGAGTGCTTCTGACTCCTCCTGCACCTGGAAAGAAAGCTCCTGTAAAATACGTTCCACTTCGTGACGTTCCGCTGCCCTTGCTTCACGAAGCTGGTTATTTATACTGACTACAGCCTGAGGTTCGATAAACAGAGTAGCTCCGGACGACGATTGATCGTGAACGATCCCCCCAAAAGACGAGCGGTACTCCTGCTTCACCGGAATAACGTAACGGTCATTGCGGATGGTCACAATCGAATCTGAGAGCAGCTTCTGCTGATCGGAGGATCTCGTTAACTGCTCCAGCTTAGAACGTACGGATGCCTCATGACTGCGAATCTGCTGGCGGATACTGCGCAGGCCGGCACTGGCACTGTCGAGCACCTCGCCGTGGTCATCGATACACTGCTTAACTGCACGCTCCAGCTCCGTAAGTGGAACGATGCCTTCGCTCAGCTCAGAAAGCAGCGGCAGTTCGATTTCATCTTCAATCATCGTCTGGATGAACGTTCGCAGCCGTCGGCCGGCATAAACTGTATCTGCCACCTCCATCAATTCATGCGCATTCAGCATTCCACCGATTTGAGCACGTTTCACATGCGCATATATATTACGGATACCACCAAGCGGAGCCTGTCCTTTCAAGCGGAGCACCTTCGTGCCCTCCGTCGTTCTCGCCTGCTCCTGCCTGGCTTCTTCCAGCGTAGTGTAAGGCTGAAGCTCCTCCACCTTCTTCTTTCCAAGGGAAGAAGCTGCGTGCTCCAGCAATTGTTCCTTCATTTTATTATATTCGAGCACACGCATGACTTTTTCATTCATGCTTTTCACCCTTTCCCTCAGCCCTTTCACTCAGAATTATTCTGAGTTTTTTTCCTGGTTAAAAATTGTTTAAGTTCCTTAAAGGGTTTAGTGTTTAAAATTTGTTCCTTAGTCAGAAATGCTTTTTTGGCAGTTCCGACCCCGACTTCCATATGGTCCATCATTCCTGGATGATGAGCATCCGTATTCACGGCTATCATCACACCGCCTGCTGCTGCTTTCTTTACAGACTCCGCACTTAGATCAAGGCGGTTTGGATTCGCGTTCAGCTCCAGCGCCGTATTCGTCTCAGCTGCCCGCTGAATAAGCTTATCGATATCTACCTTATAACCGCCTCTGCGCCCGATCAGCCTTCCGGTAGGGTGGGCAATCATGTGAACATATGGGCTCTGCAGTGCGCTTTCGAATCTCTCCATAATCTGCTCCTGTGACTGGGAAAACGAAGAATGAATCGAAGCAATCACGAAATCGAGCTCCTTCAGTACCCGGTCTTCAATATCAAGTTTGCCATCCGGGCGGATATCCATTTCAATACCGGCCAGCACCTCTATATCAACATACGCTTTATTAACACGCTGAATTTCTTTTATTTGTCTCAAAATCCGCTCTTCATCCAGGCCGTGTGCAACCTGAAGAAATTTGGAATGGTCTGTAATAGCTATCCAGTCATAGCCGCGGGATCTTCCTTCCTCCGCCATTTCCTCCACTGACTGGGCCCCATCGCTCCAGGTCGTATGCATATGAAGGTCACCGCGGATATCGGAGAGAGAGACTAATTCGAGCGGTTTTTTAAATATTTCTGTCTCCTCCCGGCCGAGCCTTGCCTCAGGAGGAATAAAATGAAGATCGAAATGCTGAAAAAACGCTTCCTCAGAAGCAAACGTCTTTACTTTACCACTTTCCGCACTTTCCACACCGTATTCACTAATTTTTTCTCCCTGTTTCTTAGCGAGCTGGCGCATTAGTACATTATGTTCCTTCGAGCCGGTAAAATGGTGAAGAGTGGTAAAAAATACGTCGTCAGCCACAATCCTAAAGTCTGCCTGCACTGTATAATCAAAAGCTAACTCCACTGAAACCTTTGTTTCGCCATCTGCAATTATTCCATTCACAAGAGATAGCGAGGTCAGTTTTTTTCTGACTTCATCTACTTTCTTTTCATCCACCGCAACAATGTAATCTAAATCTTTAATCGTCTCTTCCATGCGGCGGAGGCTGCCCGCACGTGCAAACCGGATAATCGAATCTATTCCCGAAAGCTCTGCTTCCAGCTGTTCGGCGATATCCAGCATAAAGCTGATCGGCAGCCGTTCCGGCCTGGTTCCTGCTTCCTCCAGAGCGGTAAGAATTTTTTCTTCACTCTTCTCACCGAAACCCGAAAGCTTCTGTATTTTTTTATCCTCACATACTTTTTTTAAAGTAGCGGCGTCGGTTACGTCCAGCTCCTTATAAAGCCGCGCAAGCTTCTTTCCACCGAGGCCGGGAAGCTTCAGCAGCGGAACGAGGCCATCCGGAACATCTTTTTTTAAAGATTCCAGAAGCACTGACGTTCCTGTCTCCTGAAGCTCCTGAATAACAGCAGCAGTTCCCTTGCCGATGCCGGAAAGCGCCGCCGGATCATCAATTTCAGAAATGGATCGCTCGTCCTGTTCAAGCGCCGCGGCTGCTTTTCGGTATGCAGATGTTTTAAACGGATTCTCGCCTTTCAGCTCCATATAAACAGCGATCGTTTCAAGGTGGTAAATAAGTTCTTTTTTATTCATCAAATACTTCCCCTTTTGTTCCCTACCTTTAATGGAATTCTCACCCTCTTCTGCAGGTGAAAACTACGCAGCAGGCGGGCAGCGTTTCAGTTTCCTGGGCCATTTATAGAGCGGTTCAGAAGTGATCACTATTTTCAGACGCCCAAAGATCTTTGATCCAGTCGGACAATATTGGAGTATGGTTGATCATCATATCGGCAACAGAAGACGCAGCAATCATCTCCTGGAACATTTCAATCGGCAGCAGCGCTGAGGTAATTAATAAAATAAACAAAATGAGATAAGACTCTAAAAAACCTAACAACCCTCCCAGCCAACGGTTGACTGTACGCAAAAGCGGCAGCTGCGAAACAAAATCAAGCATGGAACCGACAATCTGCAGAAGGATTTTAGCTGCAATGAAAATGATGAAAAACGCAATTCCGTAATAATACACAGATTCCATATCAAACATGGAAACGAACATGTTGACAGCACCGTCTCCACCGGACGAGATTTCCGGATATGGAAGCCACAGCCTTAAATACTCGGCTAAATCCTGATAAAAATAAAAAGCGATGATTAACGCAATAAAAAAACTGGCCAAATGAATCAGCTGCAGCATGAATCCCCGGCGCAGCCCGACTAAAAAGCTCACAAATAATATAATAATTAATAGTAGACTAAGCATGAGCAGCTATTCCTCTTCTCTTTCTTCCTTTTCGTATAGTTCCAATTTTCTTTTCATTTTAAAATAATCATCTGTAATATTAACTGCTGTTAATACAGCAAGACTGGTCGTATCGAGATAAGGGTTATAATTTTTAAATTCTCGCATTTTCTGATCTAAATAATCGGCAACATTTTCTACGTGACGAGGTGATTCGTCACTTACTATTTTATATTGCTGTCCATATATAGTAACAGTCGTGCGATGCTTACTATTGTCACCTGCCATCGCATTATCCTCCTGTCTTTATGCAAAATACCTACCCAATATCATAACAGAAACCCTTCCGGTTGAAAATCTATCCCATTTTGACAAGATCAGCGGAGAATATATCAGTTTCTGTCGGAAAATTTCCTCATCCTCATTTAGAAATTTATTCCTTTTTTTAGTATAATGGATTCCATACTATTATCATACAAAAATAGACCCAGGGGGAGGATGTGCTCATGAATCAGGACCACCGGACTCACACTGCCGGGGGAAACCTCCTGCTGTTATTCATGCTCTGGCTGTTTATTACCGTCACCTTCCTGACCCATTTGACCAGACTCGAACGCTGGCCGGTGTTATATTTAGCAGGAGCATGTCTGCTTCTTCTCATACTGACGATGGTTACATATAAACATAAAGACAGCGAATCTATAAAATACTTTTTGATGGCAGGCAGCTGGGGGTATTTGTTTGCAGGAGCGTACACTCATCCTTCATTTCTTTTATTTGTAGTCTGTTTAACACTTCCGCTTTTGGCGTCCTTTTATCAAAACGTCCGCTTTCTTATTGCCAACGGGATACTATCAATTACTTTTATTTTTTACAGCTATCCGAACACTGCCGAAGCTATTCAAAGTGCCTCGGTGCCGGAGCTGCTGGCTTACCTTATTATTTTTATCCTGTTGATGGTGTCGTTGTTAAGCATCCATCTCCACAGAACATTTACATGGAAAAATAAAGCGATATACCAGGCGGTAAATTCAAACCGCAGTGAAGAAGGGTACCGCACGTTAATTGAAATGAGTCCGGATCCAATTGTCGTTCATCATCACAATAAGATTGTGTTTGTAAACAAGGCGGGGCGGGAACGGCTTGGAGCCTTTTCAACAGAGGAAATTTTAGGTCGTGACATTATGGAATTTGTGCATCCGGACTCCTTTGAAAAGGCACTTAAACGTGCCAAAGCAGCCTATCATATAAACCACAGGCTGCCAATAATCGAAGAGCATTTCGTCGGGCTTGATGGCAGAGAAATTTATGGAGAGGTAGCCACCGGCTTCGTCTGGTTTGAACAGCAGCCCTGTATTCAAGTGATCATTCGTGATATTACCGAAAGAAAATACATACAGACTGAGCTTGAACGATCCAATAAGCGGCTACACACTATACTCGAAAGCATTACAGATGGCTTTTTTCATTTAAATAATCAGTGGGAATTTACGTATATCAATGACGAGGCAGCCTCTTTTTTAGATTCCGATACCTCTCTGATCGGTGAACGGATTGACCGGCTCCCGCTTGCCCTTGAAAATAAACAAATAAACAAATATTTCTTTAAAGCGAGAGACGATCAGGAGGTGCAAGTGTTTGAACTGCGCTTTCACGGGCATTCCCGATGGTTCAATATTCGAATCTATCCTTCCAAGGAAGGCATGTCGGTATATTTTACTGACATTACTGAACAAAAAAATTCTGAAGCAAGGCTTATTTATGAAAAAGAACAGCTCGAAACACTAAGCCGGCTTGATCGTCTCACTAATATCGGCAACCGTTATTTATTTGATGTCACTTTAGAGGATTATTGGTTTTCCTGGGAAAAAAATGAACGTTCTTTTGCGCTGTTTATGATTGATATAGATTATTTTAAAGAGTATAACGACTATTATGGCCATGTGAGTGGTGATAATTGCTTAAAACTTGTATCTTCCCGTATCTGCGAGTGGGCTGTAGAACTCGGAGGCAGCGGCTACCGATACGGCGGTGAGGAGTTCGCAGTTCTGCTGCCGATTACCCCGGAAACGCCCGGATCGACGGCATTACAACAAGGAGAAAAGCTCCGCCGTGAAATTGAACGGCTGCAAATATCTCATCACGATTCGCCGATTCACTCCTCAGTGACGATCAGTGTCGGCGCTTCGAGCTCTGATTCAGCCGCCGTCAACAATTCAGAACAGATGCTGAATTCCGCAGACAAAGCACTCTACTTGTCAAAGAAGAATGGCAAAAATATGTTTATTCATATGTAATAGAGACGGAGGTCTCTGAAGAAGAAAAAACGCTCCCCGTTAATTCGGGAGCGTTACGTTATAAAAATTCGTGATTTGCTTTCGTACGCTCTGTCAGGCGGCCGCAGTCGGTTCACTTGTCCACGTCCACCGCACCGCCAATTTTTGCGCTCTTATCTAATTGGGGTAGTCTGG
The DNA here is from genome assembly GCF_042139015.1 of Alteribacillus sp. HJP-4. Classification (NCBI taxonomy): domain Bacteria; kingdom Bacillati; phylum Bacillota; class Bacilli; order Caryophanales; family Bacillaceae; genus Alteribacillus; species Alteribacillus sp. HJP-4. The sequence continues at coordinate 79,771 of NZ_JBHIKY010000014.1, forward strand.
CAGAAGCAGCTGAATCGCTGCCCATAGAAAGCTTCCGCCTGCAGTGTGCTGCCTTCTTAAAAAGAATTGGTAGTCGCAACCTATTAAGCACCAGAGTCTACTTCCCATAAAACTTACTTCCGCAGAACAGCTTGAAGCTGATCCTCGAGCTTCTGCAGGACGCGGTTATGAGCACTGGTTACTTCTTCATCAGTGAGAGTCCGCTCTGGATCCAGGTAGATGAGGGAAAATGCTAATGATTTTTTGCCGCTTTCAAGATTGCTGCCTTCATACACATCAAACAGCTGAACATGCTTAAGCAGCTCACCACCGGCATTTTCAATGACAGATTGGACCTCCCCTGCCGTCACTGCCGTATTTACGACTAAAGCAATGTCTCTTGTAACGGATGGATATCGAGGAAGAGTCGTGTACTGCAGTGGAAGCTCTTTTTGATCCAGCAGAGCGTCGAGGTCAAGCTGGAAAACAAATGTCTCTTTCAAATCCCATTCCTTTGCGACAAGCGGGTGAACCTGTCCGATAAAGCCGACAATTCGGCCTTGCAATAAAATGTCAGCGCTCCGGCCAGGATGAAGGTCGTCACGGACTGCTGCCTGGTAGGTAATGGCGTCGGACAGCCTCAGCTCCTCGGCTAATCCTTCCACAATCCCCTTAACTACAAAGAAATCTGTTTTCTTCTTTTCCCCCTGCCAAAGATGCAGATCCCACACCCCGGAAATGGCACCGGCCACAAGATTTTTTTCTTCCGGCTGCTTTGTTAATGCTTCCACTTCACTAAAGAAAACAGAACCTACTTCAAATACAGCCGAGTCGTACTGCTGGCGGTTTCGATTATATTGAATATTGTCCAGCAGGTGTGGAATCAGGCTGGTACGCATCATGCTTCGTTCTTCACTCATCGGCATAGCAACCGAAACAGTATGATATTGGTCGGTCAATAAAAAGCGCTGCGTCTTTTCAGGACTCGTTAACGAGTAAGTGATTGCTTCATTTAATCCACTTCCTTCCAGAAAACGTCTCGCTTTCCTGCGGTTAAGCTGTCTTTTCGTCAGGGCCCCGGGAGTTGTGGCGCCGGAGGGAAGCGTGGTTGGAATGTGATCATAACCATATAATCTTGCCACTTCCTCAGCAAGGTCTTCCTCTATTACAAGATCCGGACGCCGCGGAGGAATCGTCACGGTAATATGATCCCCTGATTCCAAAGCAGGCAGCCGGAGCCTGCGGAAGATGGCTAATATATCACTTGTCGACAGCTCCATACCAAGCCGCTTGTTCAGCCGTTCCACCTTCGTTGTGATCACTGCATCCTTTTTCGACCTGGAATCTTGATCGACGGTGCCGGCAAGCACTTCGCCTCCAGCGTACTCAGCGATCAAACTCGCGGCACGGTCTGCCGCTTCTTCTACGCGGCTTGAATCGATGCCCTTTTCGAAACGGCTGCTTGATTCGCTGCGCAGCCCCATATCCTTAGAAGCTTTTCGAACCCGGACCGGGTGAAAATAGGCAGCTTCAAGCAGAACGGTCCTCGTATCGTCCTGTACCTCTGAGAAAGATCCGCCCATGACACCGGCTAGTGCGACAGGCTCCCGGCCATTCGTAATAACAAGATGATCTGAGGTAAGTGTACGATTTTCTTCATCAAGGGTTGTTATAGACTCTCCGTTTCTTGCGCGGCGTACGACGACCTCCTTTGAACCGAAACGGTCTAGGTCAAACGCATGCAGCGGCTGACCATATTCAAGAAGCACATAATTCGTTATGTCCACGACATTGTTGATCGGACGAATGCCTGCGGCTGTTAATCGATTCTGAATCCATAACGGAGAAGGGGCAATTGTGACGTTTTTGATAACTTTAGCTCCATAATAAGGGTTATCTTCTGTTTCCTCCACCTGAACGGAAATAAAATCCGACGCACTTCCAAAGCTCTCCAAAAGATTTGTACTCGGGTGGGTCACTTCCCTGTCCAGCAGGGCAGCCATTTCGTAGCCGACTCCGAGCATACTCATGCAGTCAGCTCGGTTCGGTGTTAAATCCAGTTCAAGAACAGTGTCATGAAGTTCGAGTGCAGCTATTGCATCTGTACCGACTTCGACATCATCAGGGAACACAAATATTCCTTCGCTGAATTCTTTCGCTACGAGTTTTTGTTCGATCCCAAGCTCCTGCAGGGAACAGATCATTCCTTTAGATGCTTCGCCTCTCAGCTTTGCTTTTTTAATTTTCATACCGCCGGGAAGTACAGCACCAGGCTTTGCTGCGGCCACCTTCTGCCCGACTGCTACGTTTGGCGCTCCACAAATTATTTGAGCCGTTTCGGAGCCGGTATTCACCTGACAGATATTCAGCTTATCGGCGTCCGGATGTTTTTTGCATTCCTCGACATATCCGACAACAACATGGTCGATACCTTCACTCCGTTGATGGAGCAAATCTACCTCTACCCCGCCTCTCGTGAGTTTTTCTGCTGTTTCTTCAGGTGTCAGATCTTCTATATTCACATAATCCTTCAGCCATTGATAGGATACAAGCATGCTTTGTCGCCTCCTCGTTTACACTCTTTTAAATTGATTTAAAAAACGGACGTCATTCGTATAGAAATGACGAATATCATCTATTCCATATTTCAGCATGGCGAAGCGTTCCACGCCCATGCCAAATGCGAATCCACTATAAACTTCCGGATCAAATCCACTCATTTCAAGTACGCGGGGGTGGACCATTCCCGCTCCGAGTACTTCAATCCAACCAGAATGTTTGCATATTCTGCAGCCCCCGCCTTTACAGATGCCGCAGGTAACGTCCACCTCTACGGATGGTTCTGTAAACGGGAAGAAGCTAGGTCGGAGCCGGATACTGCGTTCCTCTCCAAAATATTTCTTTACGAACGCCTCAAGCACTCCTTTTAAGTCACTCATGCGGATGTTTTCGTCTACATAAAGCCCTTCGATCTGCATAAATTGATGGGAATGGGTCGCATCATCATCATCACGGCGGTATACCTTACCGGGACAGACAATTTTCACCGGGCCCCTGCCATTGCGCTCTTCCATTGTTCGGGCCTGGACAGGAGAGGTTTGAGTGCGCAGCAGCAGCTCCTCTGTAATGTAGAAGGAATCCTGCATATCGCGGGCAGGATGCTCCTTCGGCAGATTCAACTTTTCAAAATTGTAATAGTCCGTTTCGATTTCAGGCCCTTCGGTCACCCCAAATCCCAGGCCAATAAAAATGTCTTCAATTTCTTCGACTACTGCTGTAAGCGGATGCCTTGCTCCCCGCTTTAACGGCTTTCCGGGAAGGGTCACATCAATGCCTTCAGCTTCAAGCCTGCTCTCTAACTCTTTTCTTTCCAGCGCAGAGGTCTTTTCATCGATCTGTTTTTGAATCTCTTCTCGGACTTCATTGGCTTTCTGGCCGACCTTAGGGCGTTCTTCTGAGGTTAATTTCCCCATGCCTCGCAGTACTTCTGTAATCGGCCCTTTTTTTCCGAGATATTTGACGCGGACTTTATCCAGCTCTTTTACATTTTCCGCTTTCGCTGTTTCCTGATTGGCTTCCTCTGCAAGCTGCTCCAGCCGTTCAATCATCTTATTTCCTCCTTCAGTCATTCAATCATTGAAGAAAAACATAGCTTTATCCATGTCTAATGGAGAACACCACCGCTTTTCTTAAAACCGTTGAAAATTTTTGTGAAGTATAAAAAAACTCCGCCCCTGGTAAGGGACGAAGCTTCGCGGTACCACCCTCGTTAGCTGTCGCAATAGACAAGCTCACTTTATTAAATAACGGATTATGTCCGGGGCACCTTAACCGCTCGCGGTCCTCCGGTGCCGGCTCCGAAGTGAATTCGACAGGTCCTTTCACAGGAATGCTTTCAGTCTGTGGCATTCCCTCCCTGCGTGGGGGCTCCTGTTTACTACTCTTCATCTCAGCCTTTATATTATAACGATTAAATGTTTTGTTCTCCCGTATTATAGAAAATTTTTCACAAGTCTGCAACCCCGGCTATTTTGATTTAAAGCGCCGGGCTTCTCAGATGGTATAATAATATGCCTGTCGCAACGGATACATTGAGTGATTCTGCCTTTCCATAAATTGGTACGTAAATCGTCTGATCTGAGTTTTCCAGCCACTCTTCCTTCACTCCGCTTCCTTCATTTCCTACAACCAGGGCAAAGGACTGCTGGCTTTCAATGGCTGTATGAGAAGTGCCGGCTGTCAGGGATGTTCCGAAAACAGGGATGTTCTTATCCTTACAGGCTGCGATCCAATCCCCAAGATCCGCTTTGATAACCGGGACATGAAACAATGATCCCTGTGTGGAGCGGATAACTTTATCGTTGTATGGATCAACGGTGCCTTCTCCTAATATCACAGCATCCACCCCTGCTGCATCAGCTGTTCTTATCATCGTGCCGAGGTTGCCGGGGTCCTGGACTCCATCAACAAAAAGATACGTTCCCTTCAAACGGGCAGCCGTATTCGGCTTTTCGGGAAGCTCACAAACAGCGAGAAAACCGGAGGGTGTTTCTAACGTACTCATTTCCTTCATAACAGCTTCTGTAACGAGCGTGATTTGGGAATTTGTGACCAGTTCAGCATGCGGCTGTTTCGTTTCTTCTACGTACAGCTCATCTATTGTAATGTCGGCTTGAATTGCTTCTTCAATAAGATGAATTCCCTCAATGAGAAATAGATTTTCTTTTTCCCTGACGGATCTTCTCCGTAATTTCTTTATGTGCTTTATCTTTGGGTTCTTGATTGACTCAATTCGGTTCACTCTCGTTCGTCTCCTTCTATCCACAACAAGCTGCTCACGCATATTTTTTTAATTAATACTACATACTACAATTATCGACCTACGTTGATAGCTTTTATTTTATCACAAACAGGAGGATGGATGATGTCATTTAATCTCCGTGAGGCTATTTTAGCAAACGTGACTGGCCATAATGAAGAGCAAGTAGAAGCCACAATTGAAGATGCCGTCAAAAGTGGTGAAGAAAAAATGCTTCCCGGCCTCGGTGTTTTATTCGAAGTATACTGGAACACAACAGACGAGCAGGGAAGAGATGAAGTTATTTCTCAAATAGCAGAAGGATTGCAGAAATAACGTAAAAGGGGCTGTATCATAAATGATACTCGCCCCTTTTTGCATGGTAAAAAAAGCAGGGGACAAGTCCTTCGCTTTCCGTGGGCAGCGCTTCCCACTGGAGTCTTCGGACTTGTCCCCTGATATCTTCTATTTAGGATACTACTTTTTCTATAAAAAGGGGCTTTTGCTACAGCCCCCTTTTATTATGCATTCTGTTTTATTTCTTTAATCGTTTCTTCATCCAGTGCCTTAGCTACCTCGACAAGCAGCTGAACGGCATGTTCAAAATCATCGCGGTGCAGAATCGCTGCATGAGTATGAATATAGCGTGTCGGGACCGTAATGGCCAGCGACGGAACACCGTGGCCGGATAAATGAATGGAGCCTGCATCGGTACCGCCTCCGCTCATTGCATCAAATTGATAAGGGATTTCATGCTTATCTGCCAGATCCGTCACAAAGTCGCGGAGCCCTTTGTGAGAAACCATGGAATGGTCATAAATGAGGATCTGCGGCCCTTTTCCCATGTCCGCAATCGCATCATTATCTGAAACGCCCGGTGTATCGCCGGCAATGCCTACATCCACAGCAAAGCCTATGTCCGGCTGTACCTTATTGGCTGCAGTCTTAGCTCCGCGCAGGCCAATTTCCTCCTGTACGGCTCCGACTCCGTAAACATCTGCGGAATGCTCCTGGCCCTGCAGCCGCTTCAATACTTCAATGGCAATGGCGCAGCCAATCCGGTTGTCCCATGCTTTTGCCATCAATAGCTTTTCATTATTCATCACAGTAAAGTCGCATACAGGCACCACCGAATCCCCTGGACGCACCCCGAACTCTGCGGCTTCTTTCTTGCTGGAGGCACCGATATCAATAAACATATCTTTTATTTCGACCGGCTTCTTCCGCTGCTCAGGAGGAAGAATATGGGGTGGTTTAGAACCGATCACACCGATGATGTCGCCTTTATTTGTCATCACGCGAACGCGCTGGGCGAGCATCACCTGATTCCACCAGCCGCCAACCGTCTGAAATTTTAAAAAGCCGTTGTCATCGACGTTGGATATCATAAATCCAATTTCATCGAGGTGTCCGGTAATCATAATCTTAGAAGCGCCTGCTTTGCCGGATTTTTTTGCAATTAAGCTGCCAAGATGGTCAGTTGAAATATCATCTGCATATTCAGAAATATATTTCTTCATCACTTCTCGGGGTTCTCTTTCATTCCCCGGAATTCCGTTTGCATCTGTTAAATCTTTCAGCATTTGTAAAGTGTTGTCTAATTGTGCCAATACGTGCTCCTCCTTCAATGTACGTAATCATTTTCAAGCCACGTCTTATTATATCGAATTTTTTTCGATACTCAAAGTATTTCAATACCCCGTTATTAATATCCTTCTTCCTGGCGGATATGGTTCTTTTCATTTTTTGATAAATAAGCTTCTTTTATTTCTTCGGTGGAAAAATTAAGTGTCCTGCCCAGTTCTAAATAAGCCGAAAACATTTCTTTATATGCAGAATTAGAAGGAGATGCGGCGTACAAAGAAATATTTTCAAAAACAGCAAGAAAAGCGGTGGTGGCGTCAGGCAGCTCCACTTCCGTTCGCCATTCCGGTGTCTCCGGCCAGCCCCCGTCGATCCCCAGTGATAAAATAAAATGAAGTCCGTCCACATACTCTTCAAGAATTGTTTCCCGCGGGGATGCCGGCTTCTTACTCCAATATTTAAAGCAGCGGGTTTCATTCGCCAGCTCTGCTGTCTCCACCTGCAGAGCAAGCACTTTATCATGAAATAAATCCTCCCTATTCAGATGATGCTCCTTAAGAATTCGGTCATCCAGTTTTTTTTGTATTGCAAATAGGGTATCCATTAATATCAGTTCCTTTCCTTAAAAAAATCCAAAAATTATTTGTTTCATAATGAAACGAGTTCGGTTATGATTCGTATATTAAGTAAAATAAAGAAAGCGAAGCGCCGGGAGGTAATGATAATGGCTTTATTGCTGCGCGCTCTGATCCTTATTGCATTAATCATATTAGTCTATGCCGTCGTTAAATACTTCCTGAACCCGAAACGGAAGCTTGAACTTGCGCATGAAAAGAAGAATTTTTATTTTCTGGACGACCCGAAGGATGTGCGGAAAAACTTTCTTATTACGTACAAAGGCGTGATGTTTGAGGGTGAAAAGTATTTAGGAACAACGGATAAAGCATTTGATATCGTGTCGGTTGCAGTCTGGGTAAAAAACAAAGACCGGCTGCAGGGCATGCAGCGGGAGGATTTTGTCTTTTTAGAAAATGAAATCCACCACTATTATCCCGATGCCGATATTGACTGGAAGAGCCCGATCAAGGATTTTCTCCGTAACGCTGAAAAATAAAGATATACTTTATAAAATGACAGGCTGAGGCTTGTCATTTTTATGTAACAGCAAAACAAGCAGTGGCCGCCCGACCTACAAGTCCCGAGCAAACAACTGGAAAGTGTCAAATTTTTACCCGAATGGCCGTATGCTAATAATGTATAGGAGAGCTGCAGCCTGCATCACAAGCAGCAGTGGAACTCCCATTGTGAAAGACTTATGTTTCGTTTTGTGGCGGAAGATTTTCATTCCGACAAGCACGCCGGCTGCTCCTCCGAGCAGGCAGAGCACTAGAAAATTCTTTTCCGGAATGCGGTACTGCCGTTTTCTGGCTTTCCTTTTATCAAGCCCCATTAGAACAATGGCAAAAAGATTTACAGCAGCAAGAATAATAAGAATCGCTGTCATAATGTCCCCTTTTTTATCTTTACTCGTTTGAAACAGCAGCCAGCTAATTATTCCAATTAAAAGCGGTATGATTGCACGACGAATGCCTTCAGCCATACGATCAGGGCTGCTGCAAAAGTACTTGTATAGAAAATGTCTTACAAACTCGCCTGCACTTTAGACAGATTAACTTTATTGATTAAAGTATAAGAAAAACTATTGCTTTCGCCTAGTAATGTTGAGAGACGCCGGTATGTTATATACAAAAAAGACCGGGAAGGGTTCCCGGCCGGATGGTTCCTTTATTTATTTCAGGCTAGCTTTAGCTTTCTCAGCCAGCTCTGCAAAACCTTTTTCATCATTTACAGCGAGATCTGCAAGCATCTTCCGATTCACGTTGATTTCTGCCTGCTTCAAGCCGTACATCAAACGACTGTAAGAAAGTCCGTTCATACGTGCCGCCGCATTGATACGTGTAATCCAAAGCTTACGAAATTCGCGCTTGCGCTGACGACGATCGCGGTAAGCATACTGCAGTGATTTCATCACTTGCTCCTGCGCCGTTTTAAATAAACGGTGCTTAGAACCGTGATAACCTTTCGCAAGTTTCAATACCTTATTGCGTCGACGACGAGCCACATATCCGCCTTTTACTCTTGGCATCGTCAATCCCTCCTTTTAATCCATCATTTATTGTGAGTCTTCGTTGATTTTAGTTATCGTACGGAAGCAGGTTCTTAATGCGCTTGTGGTCAGATGCGTCTACCATTCCCTGCTTCGCAAGTCTGCGCTTCTGCTTTTCAGACTTATTGCGGAACATATGGCTTGTGAAAGCATGAGATCTTTTCAGCTTGCCGGAACCTGTTTTCTTAAAACGTTTTGCTGCACCGCTGTGCGACTTCATTTTTGGCATCGTGAGTCCTCCTTAATCCATATTCCCAGGGTGAATTTACCCGTTGTTTTCACTAGTTTCTTTCTTTATCTCGCTCTCAGCTTTCGGAGCGAGCACGAGAAACATGCTGCGGCCTTCCATTTTTGGACGCTGTTCAACAGAGGCAATATCCTCACACTCTTTGGCCATCCGTTCCAGAACGACTTTTCCAATCTCAGAGTGAGTAATCATACGTCCGCGGAAGCGGATCGCCGCTTTTACTTTATCTCCTTTTGAAAGGAACTTGCGGGCATTACGAAGCTTCGTGTTAAAGTCATGATCCTCAATGTTCGGGCTCAGCCGAACTTCTTTGATGTTGATGACTTTTTGTTTCTTCCGCGCTTCTTTTTCCTTCTTCTGCTGCTCGTAGCGATACTTTCCGTAGTCCATAATACGGCAGACCGGAGGCTTCGCATTCGGAGCAACGAGTACTAAATCCAGGTTCGCTTTTGTTGCGAGATCAAGTGCATCGCTTTTTGATTTTACTCCCAGCTGATCTCCGTTTGCGTCGATCAGGCGAACCTCTCGTGCGCGAATTCCATCATTGACCTTCATGTCCTTACGAATAATTAGCCACCTCCAAAATTAATTGCGAATCCAAGCATTTAGCTGCACAATCTCCCAATCCCGCCTCCTTGCGGTGAGGGAACGATGTATGAAAAACGATCCTATTCCACAATAAAAAAGCGGGCGCATACACACTGCGCCCACTAGAATACGTTTTTTGAAAAAATCGTCGTAAACCTGGCAACAGCTCTTGGCGTCGGTCAGGTGAGAAGCGGGCGCTTCTGCTTGCTGAGATTCGTTTATTAAATTACGTTCTAACGTTATCACACGTCAGAGGCAGTGTCAACTTGAAAAATGGCACTCCTTTATCCTACCGAAAAATAATAGCTGGCGCAACCCTTATTTTTTATTACTGGCGTTTCCTCGGTTTTCAGCCGGCATCTCGCCTCTAATAGCAGGAGGCGGCGGCAGTTTTCTTGTTCCTCCTGATCAGCGGATGGAACGAGAGCTGATTTCCTCTTTGATGCGGGAAATGAACGAGTCGAGCTCCACTGATTCAGAATCCTGCTGTCCGTAACGTCTCACATTCACCGCATCCCCTTCAATTTCTTTGTCGCCAAGCACGAGCATATACGGAATTTTCTTCATTTGCGCTTCACGGATTTTATAGCCGATTTTTTCATTTCTAGTATCGGTCTGGACGCGTACGCCGGCAAGACGGAGCTCTTCTTCAACCTTTTGGGCGTAATCCATGTGCACATCAGCAGAGACCGGTATAATTTTAGCCTGTACCGGAGCAAGCCAGGTTGGGAAAGCCCCTTTGTATTCTTCGAGAAGGAACGCAATAAAACGCTCCATTGTAGAAACGATCCCGCGGTGGATAACAACCGGGCGGTGTGCCTGGCCATCTTCACCGACATATTCAAGTTCAAATCGTTCCGGTAGATGGAAATCAAGCTGCACAGTAGAAAGTGTCTCATCTTTACCGAGAGCGGTTTTGACCTGAACGTCAAGCTTTGGCCCATAAAATGCTGCTTCCCCGTCTGCTTCCACGTATTCTACTTCCATATCATCCATAGCTTCCTTCAGCATTGCCTGCGCTTTTTTCCACATTTCATCATTATCAACGTACTTTTCCTTATCCTCCGGGTCCCGGTAAGAGAGACGGAAATAATAGTTATCAAGTCCGAAATCCTTATACACATGCTGAATGAGTTCCACTACTCTGATAAATTCTCCCTTCAGCTGATCCGGCCTTGCAAAAATGTGAGCGTCATTCAGCGTCATTGCCCGAACCCGCTGGAGTCCGGCGAGGGAACCGGATTTTTCATAACGGTGCATCGTTCCAAGCTCTGCGATCCTGACCGGCAGATTGCGGTAGCTGTGCATCTGGCTTTTGTACACCATCATGTGATGGGGACAATTCATCGGCCGAATTACCAGGGTTTCGTTGTCCATTTCCATCGGAGGGAACATGTCATCCTGGTAATGGTCCCAATGGCCCGAGGTTTTATACAGCTCCGAGCTGCCGAGCACTGGTGTATACACGTGATCATAGCCGAGCCGTTCCTCCATATCCACGATGTAGCGCTCGATGACACGGCGGATAGTCGCACCGTTCGGGAGCCAGAGGGGCAGGCCCTGCCCCACCTTTTGATTCACTGTGAAAATGTCGAGTTCCTTCCCGAGCTTGCGGTGATCACGCTCCTTTGCTTCTTCAAGCATTTTCAGATGATCATCGAGCTGGTCCTGCTTCGGAAAGGCGGTCCCATAAATACGCTGCAGCATTTGGTTGTTGCTGTCCCCGCGCCAGTATGCTCCGGAAATGTTCATAAGCTTGAATTTTTTCAATTTACCGGTGCTTGGCACATGCACCCCGCGGCACAGGTCAAAAAATTCGCCCTGCTCATAAATTGTTAAGATCTGCTCCGCCGGAATGGCCTCAATCAGTTCAAGCTTCAAATCATCGCCAATGTCCGCATAGATTTCCTCTGCCTTTTCGCGGCTCACTTCCTTACGAATGATTTCGAGGTTTTCATCCATGATTTTCTTCATTTCTTTTTCAATTTTAGGAAGGTCTTCCGGTGTAAGCTGGTGTGGCATGTCAATATCGTAGTAAAAGCCGTTTTCAATGACAGGACCTACGCCGAGCTTTACGTCTTCGAAAAGCCGTTTAACCGCCTGGGCCATTAGGTGAGCCGTGCTGTGACGAAGCACCTCAAGCCCTTCTTCATTTTTGTAAGTTATAATCTCAATGGCTCCGCTGTCCTGGATCGGGGTGCGCAGATCTATCATCTCTCCATTCAGCTTTCCGGCAAGTGCTTGTTTTTTTAAACCGGGGCTGATTGAAGAGGCGATATCCTCCATAGTGACTCCAGCATCGAAGTTTTTCACATTTCCATCTGGAAACGTAATGCTTACCTGTTCTGCCATGGGCTCTACCTCCTGAATATTTTATAATGATTGAACTTTCATGCACCGTTCATTAAAAGCGTCCGTTTATTCCTTCACTTGAATTTCAGACGGCTTCGCTCTAAAACAAAAAAACCCGCCCTTCCACTGAAGGGGCGAGTCTACTCACGGTTCCACCCTTGTTTTCCGATCGGGCATGTAAAAACAGCCGACCGGCTCAAGACCGGGTATCGTCCGGTAACGGCAGGGCTTACTTGGACACGGGTCCGTTCGGATCTGCTGCTCGAAGGTGGTAAGAAATAAATTCCTGCATAGAAAGCTTTCAGCCGCTGGCTTTCCTCTCTGACATGGGAGATTTTATTTCTCTTATCCTCGTCACTGCATGCTGTTTCATTCATCTGTAAGTTATTATAGAGAGTGACAGGGAAAAAATCAACCTTTCGTTTTAACGGGGCCAGGCCTCAACCGGATGCTTAATCAATTTTTCTTGAAAAATCATTTCAAACGTCTGCACTGTGCTATTATCATCCTTTGCGTAAAGGTGGATTTTCTGCGGTGCCATGCTGACTGCTGGACTGACGACCATATTTTCAAAAGGCAGACTTTTTTCAAACACTATTGTCGGCTCAAGATGCCGGAGTCTTGTCCACTGGTCGATCAGCTGCAATGATTCATCGAGAAATACTGGTTTTTCTGCGGCCAGCACGTGAATAGCTCCGTATGATGGAGGGGCTTTTTTTAAATAATAACGGCACGACTCAATCATCGTCTGATATTCCTGTTCCCATTTATACTCGTCGACCGCCGCAGCCGCTGCTTTTAATAGAAGACGGTGATATGCACCAAACCGAAATGTTAAAAGCGGTCCCCACTGAATGGTACACTTTTCATTCATCTCATCGACAAGCTCACGGTATATGAAGTGCTTTCTTGTCTGAAGTAAAGCGGTTTCGGGAATTTCTTTTCTCACTCCCTCCAGCAGAGAATAAGCGACTTCTGAAATAGCACGGGCTTCATCCCCTTCATAATACATCTGCTCCACATATTGCTTAACCCATTGCTGCTCCTTATTTTTGATCATATAATCACATAGTATGGAAGCAAGAAAGGGAACGACGCTTTCCTTCCATTGATCCTCTGTTCCGTTGAATTCCCATTCAATCCTATCTCCACTTTTTTTCAAATTTCCTACCGAAAATCCCTGCCGCTCCCAATTTGTTTTTTCTTTCATCAGCCAGTAATACATGTGCTGACTCTCCGTTTCACTATCGAGTCCAATTGAAAACAACCTATTTCCCCCTCTGTCTCACGACTTACCTGTCATTTCTTTTTCATATGTATGGAAGTGAGAAGGAAAACATGCTACAAAAAATTTACCTATGAAGAAAAATTAGATTATTTCCAGGAACTACGTGGAGAAAGTCTTACTTATCTATATTTTTTAAATCATATTCAATAGATGAGATGTTCGAATGAGTGCATAGAAAAACAGAGTCAGGATCTCCCTGACTCCGTTTATATAAATGATAAGAAGATGGTGACACCAATTAAAGAAAAAGGGCCAGGAAAAGGCAAAAGCCTTGACTTTCATTAGGATTTTCTGTGCTAATGGCTGGATGGCACAAAAATCCATTCGCTTGCCGCGGGCAAGGCTTCAGCTAACCGACGGAATATCACCGTCGGTGGATCTTCAGCTCTTGCTTTTCCCGCAGTCGTCTCCTGATTTTTGACCATCCATGTGTTCAAAGATAGTGAGAGACAGTAAATGTATATCGCTAGTAGACAAGATAATATTAATGATATTCTAATTTGTAGTTAGTATATTCGTCGGTCATGACGGAGCTGCTTCATAATAGCGATAAGATATGCCACGTATATTCGAGTTTTCTTAATTATCTATTACATTCAATAAGTTCCTTATATTTATTTATTAATATAACCCGCCTCTGCTTAATCTTGGGGTGGAAAGCCCCCAAATTTGTCATAAATTAACCCTGCACAAGCACGAGTTAGAGGTTGTCCAATAGCTTCCTTATAATTAAAACCAAGTAATTGCATCGTCTTCAAAGTGTCAACATCAATTACGCTAATTGCGAGTTCAAAATCCTTTCTATCTTTTTGTATCTTTTTTAGTTCCTCTTGACTCTTTGCGTCTTTTTCTTTAGGTGAAAATAGTTCAAATACCCTTTCGATAGTAGCTTTTAAATATTGAATGTCTTGGTCCTCTATTGAGATTTGTTCGTATAGATTTTTATATTGATAAGCTGCATTAGCTGCCGAGGAAGTTGAAGCGTTGCCCGCGGTAAGCGAGTTTGCGCCGGGATGGTCAACCTCTTTATACTCATTCTAAAATTTATCAGAGATTGAAGTTGGATGAGGCAAATAAATAGCCTTATGAGAAGCAGAAACGGGCAATTCTGCGGACATGGGTTCCACTATTTTCCCCAAACAGCACGTTTTCACGGCTTTGCCGGACATCGTGCTGTTAGTATGATTGGTAGACACCTCTATAACGGAATGGCATCATCATACCAAGGAGGGGTTCACATGGGTGAACAACGGCAACGTTATAGTGAAAAATTCAAAAAAGAAACGGTTCGATTTGTC